>CBDUBS010000001.1:0-77876 GCA_965365445.1 uncultured bacterium
CCTCTCCTTCCATATCCGTTTTCCCACCGTTCGATGCATTCAACCGCCAAAATGGCCTGCTCTCAACAATGACGGGGACTCCGTCAGACTGCAAGGAGTGAAGGGCGTTATCGATGCCGTGACGTTCCGCACGGACTGGCACAGCCCTTTCGTAGCCGACCGGCAGGGAGTTTCCCTCGAGCGTCGTTCCCCGGCTCATTCTTCCGTGGAGCGCACCAGTTGGACCAGCAGCGTAGCACCGTCCGGGGCCACCCCCGGCGCAGTCAATTCCGTCGTTGCACTGCCGAACGAGACGAATAAGGATGTAATCGTTACGCCGAATCCTTTTTCCCCGGATAGCGATGGAATGGATGATGCAGCGACCATCCGGTATCATCTGGATGATCTGACGGCATTCATCCGCGTGCGCATTTTCGACTCGGCCGGGCGTATTGTTCGCACCCTCGAAGCCGGCGGCCTCTCAGGTCCTACCGGACAGATTGGCTGGGACGGATTCGGGGTGGATGGACGCTCGTTGCCTGTCGGGATTTACGTTGTACTTTTTGAAGCATTCGCCCAGGATGGTTCCATCGTCAGCCGCCGGAAGCTGCCCGTCGTCCTGGCAAGGCACATGTAATTTCTCCGAATCAACACATTACGGCTCCTACCTCCGGGCTATAGCCGGCTCAAGGAGCGGATTTGCAAGGCGCGTCAAACACAGGGAACCCCTCCCCTTTCGGGCGTTTATGCCCCAATCATTTCCAATGGGGCGCCCTGCCAAGAGTGACGACGATCCTCACTTCCGATCCCTCTGAAGCGGCCTACTACGTCCGCATCGGCGAAGTCGTCGCCTTTCCTACGGAAACGGTATACGGGCTGGGGGGGAATGCGCTCGATGCGAATGCTATCCGCAAGATTTTCATTGCCAAAAAGCGCCCCGCCGACAACCCGTTGATCGTTCACGTCGCTCGTCTCGACGCCGTCGAAAGGATAACGAGAGAGATCCCGTCGTATGCCAGGGACCTCATGCATACCTTTTTTCCCGGTCCCCTGACCCTCGTGCTGCCCCGTCACCCTGATATCGGCGCGGTGGTATCCGGAGGCCTCGACACGATCGGAGTCCGAATGCCCCGGCACGAAACGGCCCGGGTATTTCTTGAGGCGTGCGCAGCGCCCGTCGCCGCCCCGTCGGCCAACCTGTCCGGCAAGCCGAGCCCAACATCCTGGGAATCGGTCTTGGAGGATCTGGACGGGCGTATAGCCTGCATCCTCCAATCCGACCGTACAGATATCGGACTGGAATCGACAGTGGTCGATTGCACCGGCGAGCAGCCAGTCATCCTGAGGACCGGAGCCGTATCACTGGAGGCGATTCAAAAGGTCGTCCCCGACGCCTCGCCGGCTCTGAACCGTCCGGACCTTCTGGCGCGTAGCCCGGGCACCCGGTACCGGCATTACGCTCCATCTGCGCGGGTGGTTTTAGTGGAATCCGTCGAGGATATCCAGGATTTCGACTCGGCAGGGTACATCGGGATGGAACGGCCGGTTGAGCAGCAATTCGTACAAACCCGCACCTGTCGTGACCTGACGGAGTATGCTTATCACCTGTACGATTTTTTCAGGCTGTGCGATGCCGCTGCCGTTCGGGTCATTTACTGTCAGCGCGTAGCCGCGAACGGACTCGGAGCGGCTCTCCTCGATCGCATCGGGCGAGCAGGAGCCGTTTGAGCAACCCTACCGTATCGGGGGCCGGGCGCGGACTGAATGCTACGTTGAGGTTAAGATCGCCGCCGGGCGCGTCGCAGGCGTTCCGTGGACGTTAAGATGAACGTCCTGCAACAACAATACCGAAACGTACACGTGGAACATAGTGAACACACGACGCCTGCCCGGCAGCGGAATACGCTTACCGGGCGCGGAAAGGGATGGGTGATCGGCTTGCTGGTGACCGGCATGGCAGCAACCGTTTTCCAGAGCTTCATTGCAGCCAATACACGAAAAATAGCGGCCCGAATGATCGTTGAAGCGCGGGGAGCGCTCGAAAAAGTGCCCGCCTTGACAGACTCGGAAAAAGCCCGGTTGCGAACCTGGAAAAACGCAGAACACGTACGTAAGGCCGAGCAATTAGGAGCGCCGGAAATCAAGGACCGTTCCACGGCTCAGGGCCTTGCCGAAAACGGCATTCTGGTCGGCATTGAAACCAATAGCTGGTTTCTGGTTCGGGAGATGACCCATTCGGTTCCATATGTCGTTCCGAGCGCCCGTCACTTGCTGTTTCGCCTTGGCGTGCGGTTTCAGGACGCGCTGCAACGTCGGGGCATCCCTCCCTATCGATTTGTAATAACGTCGGCCACGCGCACCCGGGAAGACCAGAAGCGGTTGAGCCGGGTGAACGCCAACGCGGCTGCGCGCAGCAGCCATACCTTCGGCACGACCGTTGACATCCATTACAGGGAGTTTCGTTATGCCGCTACCTCGGATTCGCTTCCGAGCGGCATGGCTGTTTCGCCGGACCTATTGGCCCGGCTTCTTTCGCAAGAATACCGCCGCCTTGCCTCCGAGCACTCCGAGGCGCTGAAGGCCGTTCTCGGCCGCACGTTGCTGGAAATGCAGGAGGAGGGACAGGTAATGGTGATTTACGAACGGCTACAGCCTGTTTACCACCTGACGGTCTCGGATGAAATCGCTCCACCCGAACCTGAAAATACCGCCCGCCAGGCCCGTTGGGAAGGGATTAATGATCCACTCTGATGGATACACCCATCCCTTCGGACAACACCGCCGGGTACAGGCGCACGCGCCGGGATTGTTGCAAATGACGTCTGGATAGCCAGTAGGCCATGCTGAACCCTATCGCCGCTCCTCCGGCCACGTCGCTCATCCAGTGCTTGTGCGTCGTAACGCGCGATGCGGCTGTAGCGCCGGCCAGAACGAGAGCGCTCCCCGTAACGTAATTGGGATAGTAAACGAACCATGGTGTTACGAAGGCAAACACCGTAGTAGCGTGACCCGATGGGAATGACGTGTTACCGGAGAAGGGTTTGAAAGACGCCGCCCCCTCCTCCTGATAAGGACGGGCGCGCCCGGATACGGCCTTCAAGCCGTTGGTTACAAGGTTGGCGAACAGAACCGACTCCAGAGAGGTAAGCGCCGCATCCTGAAGCCGGGGCTCTCCCGATACGAGCGTACCCATAAGGAGCATAAACGCTACCGGTCGCATCGCCTTTTCATTTCCCAATTCCTCCACCGCTCGGGTTACGTCATCGACCGGACCGGCCGCATGGTGCAATCGCTCCGCTCTCCGCGATACGCTGCCATCACGTATCGATATGAAGGCCAGAATGCCGCCGGCCCCGAGCACGTATGCCGCTCTTGGGGATGATATTCCTCGAATCAACGCTCCGGCATCCTCTACCGGCCATTGCAGGATCCGGTGGGGATCTGCCGAAAGGCTCTCCTGCGCCAGCGAGGGGCCGGCCGTGAACAAAAGCAGTCCCAGAATCAGCGGCGCCTGCATCAGGGCTAGGCGCGGCGGAGGCGCGGATGCCCCTACCGCCTTTATCCGGACCGATGGGAATGCCGGCCCGGTTACCGTTGCCTCATTCGGCCCGGAAATGTCGATCGGAACAGCCGTTTCTACGAATATGGTCGATGTGGCCGTCATCTCAGTCAGTCGGGCGAGGACACAGGCAAAGTATGGTCTCTATTATAACGTGATGTAAAGCTTGCAAACGTGAGACTTTTGTGCGGATCGGATTGCGCTTTGGGCGCATTGGATGGTAGAAAGCGAAAAAGCCGATGGATGACCCGGATTTCCCGTCTTTCAAACCTTTAACCCCGCGAATGCTTTACCATCCAGGATGCAGCCACAGGGAATACGTGGAACAACTCTACGGCCGCGCGAGCAATCGGCGGCCGTACGTACCCCCACTGAATGACCTTGCCCAGTAAAAGACGAAGCCTGAATTCATGCGCCCAGGCTCGTTGGTACGACGACTTGAGCGCGTCAACCGCCAAACGTCCGTGCAAAAACGCATCCAGCAGAGGCGCCGCCAACTCCGCCGAACGCAGCGCCATAGCCATACCGTCTCCGCAGGCGGGCGCAATCATTCCGGCCGTATCGCCGACCATACACACGTCTCCCGAGAACACCTCCTTCCGCTGGAAACTTATCTGGCTTACCGATACGAAGGAATCCCAGGCGAACGAAAGAGAATGCAGGCGCTCCGCAAGAAGCGGGTTATTCGTGAGCGTTCTTTCGATCATCGCTTCGGGACGCCCTCCGGCCTGTTTGAGCACATCGCGATGGGCGATCCAGCACGCATTGATCAACCCTCCCTCGATGCGAACTAGCCCGCAATAGCCGCCATTAAAAGCATGGAGTTCAACCTCGTCATCCAGGGATCCGCCTCCGAAGTGGCCTTTGAAAGCTACCCGCGGCTCATTTTTTTCCAGAAACGGGCGATGTAGCATTCGGTCCAGTTTATCCCGTTTCCCATAGGCGCCGACCACGATGCGGGCAGTGAACGCGGCATCCCTGGTCGCAACGACAAAGCCGCTGGCAAAGTCGCCTGAAAGACGAACCGCCGCTTCACCCATGTGAACATCTACCCCCACTGATCCGGCTCGCACTACGAGCAGATCGTCCAGAACGGCACGGCTCAGCCCCAGCGCCATACCCGGCAATCGGCCGTCATAAAACAGCCCGCCCCGCGTGGTTATGCGGAAGCGCCGCACCGGATTGGCCCCGGCCTGAAACGCCGCTTGCAGAACACCCAGCTTCTCCAGCGAGCCCTGCGCCTCCGGGGATAAAAATTCGCCGCATAATTTATGCGCCGGATACCGGAGTTTTTCGAAAAGCCCCACCCGGTGGCCCTTTTGGGCCAGTTGAATGGCTGCACTGCACCCGGCCAAGCCCCCACCTATAACGATTGCATCGTAGGCTGCATCGCTCATATACATTTTACTTCGTCTAAAACCGAGCTTCATGGCCCGGGTACACGGCGCCCTTCAACCGGTGCGGCTCACAGCGCCTGTGGCAAGTACCCAGCGGAAAGCCCAGAACCACGTTAAGCGAAAGGATGAAACGCCTACCGTGCGCGCCAGGTTTGCCAGTTCCGTGCGTGTAAAGCCTCGCTCGACCGATAGCGGCGCATCGTGGGAAAACATGGGCGATGCCCCGGTAATGGAAGCCAGCGCTCGGATGCCGTAGTAGGCGAAAGGATGGCGGTGCAGGTCGTTAACGATGCATCCGTCTCGCGTCACCCGGTTGAGTTCCTGGAGCAGCGTTCGTTGATCCGGTTCATCGAAATGATGCAGGAAAAGCGAGGCGGTGGCTACATGGAAGCGCCCGTCCGGAAAGGGCATTGAGAGCGCGTTTCCTTCTTCCAACCGAATTTTGCTCCTGAGTTCCAAAGGCAGCCGTTCATCGAGGGTACGGCCGGCATAGGAGATCGTGGCGGGGTTCAAGTCCAGCGCACAAATTTCCACATTGATGTTTCGCGCATGACACCACAGAACCACATATTCAGGCAGGTCGGCAAGTCCGGCGCCCACATCGAGTATATGGATCGTCTCCTGCTGTCCTCTTTTCTTGAGATAAGGAGCCAGGAAAGCCATCGTGCCTCCATACCCGCCCAGTAGCCGGTTCACCCAGCGCAGTTCGTCGAGGGCATGAAACAAGCGCTCATCCTGAATCGAGAGGTCGTCCATCCATTCGGGAGCATTACTGCGCAACATACAGAACCAGGCGACAGGACTGAAGGGTTATCGGGTGCATGATCCGACACAAATGGCTAATCGGCTACATGAGGCAATACTTCGTTGCATTCTATCGTTTAAACTTTGCCGATCGCCCCTGAACGAACGGGCCGGACTGCATCCGGCTGTAACATGGGGACGGATTTTCCGTTAACAGAATGAAAACACGCTTGATCTGTCGATACGGTTTGATTTTTGCCTGCAAATGAGAAGAGACGATAACGATTCTATCTCAGGGGGCACTTGATGATTTCAGGAAGGTTATCCATATTGCTTGTAAGTATGAGTGTTTGTTGGTAGACTGTGTGATTCAATGCGTTTGAGCCAGACGAACCGGATATAGATTACATGAAGCAAACGATACTACAGAAGGCCCTTACTGTGCTTTTCATCATGCTATTCATGGTGGTGGGTACTTCACGGGCGCAATCCGGGGAGCAGCGAGCAGGGGCCGATGGTCGGAAAGCGGACGGATACACGCTATCCGCTGCTTCGCCCAATCCATTCAACCCTATCACCTCATTCAGCCTTACGGTCAACCAGCGTCAGTTTGTACGCGTGGAGGTGTACAATATGCTCGGGCAGCCGGTAAAGCGGCTTTACCAGGGTGCAATGGATGCCGGTGAAACCCGTACGTTCACCTTTGACGCAGGCGACCTTCCCACAGGGATTTACATCTACAGGGTACAGGGCGAGCGGTTTTCGGCCGCCCGACAGATGACCTTGCTGAAATAGTCACAGGTGACCTTGCTGAAATAGTCAAACGACGAAAGGATGCGCCGCCGGTGCATCCTCTTTTTTATCGGATCATCAGGTCGCCGTACGAAACCAGCCCCCCTCCTCCGTCGAAAACGAATAGACGCACCAGCCCATTGCGCCCGATGATTCCGGCGCTGAATTGAAACACGTATGCTCCGGGGTCCCGAGCCTGTGGTGCATCGTCCAGGTTGACCATCCGTCCATTGGCCGCCACTGCACGCAATACGAGGCCGCCCCGAACCGAGTTGGACTGCATAACAAGCAGGGGCACCGTAACGAAACCGGCCTCTACAGGGTTAGGGAAAGCGGGATCGACGCGAACCACACCGCCGTATACCGGCGCCGTTCTCCAATCGTCTTCATCCCGTGATACGACCAAACCGTTTTTATCCGTCTCAGTGTAGCCTGCTGCCGGAGAGTACGCCTCGTCCGTGAAAGCATCCTGCTGTTTTTCAAGGCTGCAACCGGAATACAAAAAAACGAAGGCAATCAGCCCGATGTTCGATATCTTCATGTGCTGGTCCATAAACCGGTCGTTTATAACAGACAGACCGCCTTCGGTGGCTTGAAGTCAAAGTTTCGGCCAATCCGTTTGTTCCGATTTCTTCTTCCATGCCTCTCATCACCGCTGACAACGTTTCGGTTCGAATCGGCAGGAACGACATTCTCAAGAACATCTCCTTCGAGCTTCCCGGCAACCGTTTCATCGGCCTGCTCGGGCCGAACGGCAGCGGCAAGACGACCCTGCTCCGTACACTGAGCGGCGTGCAGGCATACGAGGGAACCCTTCGACTCGAAGGACAACCGGTACGCTCCTGGAAACCCCGGCAGCTTGCCCGGAAACTTGCTTTCGTACGCCAGACTCTTCCCCTATCCTTCGATTTCAGCGTGCTCGAACTCGTACTGTTGGGGCGTTCGCCCCATAAACAGTGGCTTCAGGGATACACAGGGGAGGATCAGGCCCGGGCCAGGGCGGCTCTGGATCTCGTCGGCCTCTCCGACTTCTACGACCGTTCCGTGCTCACGCTCAGCGGCGGGGAGTTGCAGCGAGTGATCCTCGCACAGACGCTCGTTCAGGAAACCGACGTGCTGCTTCTGGACGAACCAACCGCCCATCTCGACGTGCATCATCAGTTTCACTTCCTCAATCAGGTTCACAATCTGCTCCGGGAAGGGCGATCCATCATCGGGGTGTTTCACGATCTGGAACTGGCCGCACGGTACGCTTCCATTCTGATCATCATGCACAGGGGCCGGGTTGTCGCCACCGGAGCACCGCCTGACGTACTGACGCCGGCCCTCATAGCCGACGTGTTCCGTATGACGGCCGAAGTACACTCCGAAAATCGCGGGGAAATACGCATTCATTATATTGCTCCCGCATAGTTGCGATAGATCACGGATTGGCAAGCCATGAGAATTTATACCCGTTCAGGAGATAAAGGTCAGACATCGCTGTTCGGCGGAGATCGCGTGCCGAAGGATCATCCTCGCATAGAGGCATACGGGACCGTTGATGAATTGAACTCGCTCCTGGGCCTGACCATAGCCACGCTCCCTACAGGAGGCGAGGTTGAGGAACTACACCCTTTACTGCAAAAGCTTCAGCATGAATTGTTCATCGTCGGCGGCGACCTGGCTACCCCACCGGGTTCCCGATTCGAACCCCCTCGTGTAGGGCCGGATCACATCGAAGCGCTGGAAAAAGCCATCGATCGGTTTGACGCGCAGATTCCGCCGCTCAAGCAATTCGTCCTTCCAGGCGGGTCGGTTACGGCCGCCCGGCTTCACGTCTGCCGTACGGTTTGCAGGCGAGCCGAGCGGCTCGTGGTCAAAACAGGTGACGCTGCGAGTGCAGACGTCGTCGTGTACCTCAACCGCCTCTCCGATCTCCTCTTCGTACTCGCCAGATGGGCCAACTACACGGAGGGTGTTCCTGAAACCAAGTGGGACCCCACTTCCCCGACAACCTGAGACCTGCCCACGACGGCCAACGACCTCCTAAACAGAAAATTGACAGAATAATGGAGGGAGTTTGTCCTTCAGACATTAAAAAATATCACATCCGTTTCAATTAGTGATTATCTTGCGGCGGCTGTGCAAGATCTGCGCACTGCTGTGCAGGGATCTTCGGCGCGCCGTGCGGGGCTCATTTATGCCGACCGGATGCCCCGAGTGTTGCTCTCAAATGCAGAGACGTGGAGATAATAAGGATTGTCGGTCAAAAGGGGCCGTTTTCCGAAAAGGCCGGCAACCCTCGCGTTACGAATCGGTTACGTCGCACATTGTCCTTTTACACGTCAGAGAAAGCCTGATCATCATGCGAGTGAAGAAGCTAGTGAAGTCGATAGCGGTGGCGATCGTTTTTTCCGCCGGTATCAGCTGGTTAGTCTCCTCGAATAATCCTTCCCACACGGCACAGACGGCATTCGTGCCGACCCGGATCAAGCCAGTAGCCGTTTTCGATCAGTACGGGATAAAGACCAATGGTCTGGCCGTAATCGATCATGAAATTGCCAGAAACGAGACCTTCTTCCAGATTCTCTCGGGACATGACGTGCCGAAGGAAGTCATCCACGAGGTTGCGCAACAGTCGAAATCCGTCTTCGACGTACGGCGGTTGCGCGTTGGCCAAAAGCTACGGCTCTATTCTACCGATCTGGACATAGAGTATGTCGTGTATCAGGAGGACCCGATCAATTATGTCGTTTTTGATCTCAGGGACTCCCTACACGTCCAGTCTCGCCAGCGACCGGTGAAGACGGTGGTACGCAACCTCAACGGTACGATCCACAGCTCACTATTTGAGGCGCTCAACGATACGGAAGCCGGTTCGGAGTTGGCCGGTAAGCTGGCGGAAGTACTGGCATGGCAGGTCGACTTTTACCGAATAAAACGGGGCGACCATTTCTCGCTCATTTATGAAGAGCAGATGGTGGATGGAATCAAGGTTGGCATTGGCGACCTGCTGGCCGTTCGGTTCAACCACCAGGGGAAGGATTACTATGCCTTCCGATATGATCAGGGCGACCGCGCCAGCTACTACGATGAAAACGGCAACAGCCTGAAACAGGCGTTTCTCAAAGCCCCACTCAAATACGTACGTATTTCGTCCGGTTTCAGCAAGAGCCGATTCCATCCCGTCCAGAAGCGATACAAACCACATCTGGGAACAGATTATGCCGCGCCTACCGGCACCCCTATCTACGCGGTGGGCGATGGGACCATTCTGGAGGCCGGCTACCAGAGCGGCAACGGGAACTACGTTAAGATCCAGCACAACAAGACCTATACCACGGGCTACCTGCACATGTCCCGCATTGCAAAAGGTATGAAGAGGGGCGCACGCGTGACGCAAGGTGAAATAATCGGCTTCGTTGGATCGACGGGCCTCGCTACCGGCCCGCACCTCTGCTTCCGATTCTGGAAAAACGGCGTCCAGGTGGATTCGCGTAAAGAAGAGATGCCGTCGGCCGAACCCATCGGAGACGATCAGCGTATGGCGTTCGTCACGATGCGCGATTCGCTTTTACCCCGCCTCCAGACTAACCACGGCCGAAAAATACTGGCCGTTGCGGGTATGCGGACCGAAGCGTTTTGAGGTTCGTGCATACCGACCGGGTTAACATGGCGGGTGGTATAACCAGTCGCTGATTGGTGGTAACCGGAGTTACTCAATGCCCCTGACAGAACTTCCCGCGAAGGACTCTATTTACCTACCGGGCACAGCCGGGGAAGCGTTTTGTTAGGCACTCTTACTCCTGCTCTCGAAAAAGCTTTCGGTGTTGCGCAGAACGCGGCCGCTCGTATGGTGAAGCGCCGGCTACGGATGATCCGTTTACTCAGGAAGGCTTATTCGACTTTCTCATCGAACGAGGCGGCGCTAAAAGATGTCAGGCAGGACTTGCTCCTATCATACCGCCTGGCGAAAGCCTGGACACGCGGCGACTACCGGGCCATCCCATGGAAGTCCATCGTCATGATTACGGCAGGGCTCATTTACTTTGTCAATCCGGTCGATCTGGTACCGGATACGCTGGCCGTCATCGGTTTCGTCGATGATATCGCCGTAATCAAAACCGTTGCCGGAGCTGTGCGCAAGGACCTCGAGCGTTTTCGGGCGTGGGAAACTTCACACCGTATCGAGCCCTAGCGATCCGGGGCAATCTGTCCGCCCATTCTCTCCCCATCGTTGAGCCGCAACCCGCCGGGGATGCTTTCAACGAACAGGCTTTGCGTCGGAAAGGCGAAATCGATGCCTTCGGACGAGAACCGTTCGTGCACCGCCAGATTGATCGCCTGCTGGATATCCATATAGACCAGGTATTCCGGCGTGAGCACGTAATAAACCACCTCAAAATTCAGCGCGAAGTCGCCGAAGCCTTTGAAGTGCGCCCGGTCGAACCGTACCTGATCTTGCCGCTCGACGATTTCGCGAAGCATGGCCGGTATGGCGGCGATCTTTTCGTGGGGAGTCTGGTAGGTTACCCCCAGTGTAAACACGATTCGACGTTCGAACATGCGCTTGTAATTACGGATACGGCTCTGAAGCAAGTCGCCGTTTGAAAAGATGATTTGTTCGCCGGAGATGCTCCGAATCCGAGTGGTTTTCAGGCCCACATGTTCGACCGTACCCAGGAAATCGTTGACGGCAACGAAGTCGCCGACCACAAAAGGGCGATCCAGCACGATGGAAAGCGATGCAAAAAGGTCGCCCAGGATGTTTTGCACTGCAAGAGCAATCGCGATGCCGCCGATACCGAGCCCTGCCACCAGAGCCGTGATGTCCTTACCGAAATAATCCAGTATCAGAAGGAATACGAAAGCCCAGAGGGCGACACGGATCAGCCATCCTATGGCAACGACCGTCGTAACGGCTCCCGCATCGGTGGCGAGTTTTTCTTCGCGGTACCGCTCTGTCCAGAAGGCGGCCAACCTGGTTCCCCAGATCACGATCTGGACCATGAATACCAGAAAGGCGATAGTGCTTATCCAGCGATCCAGTGCGCCGGGTAGTTCCAGTATCAGCGACGTGAAATACAGCGAAGCCACAATGAGAAAGTAAACCCGCGTTTCCTTCAGCAGCGCGGCCACATAATCGTCGATCTGATTGGAGGTTCTTTCAGCAATGCGGCCTACCTTCCACGCAACGAAACGGTTCAGGAGAATCAGAACCGCAGCCGTTCCGGCCCATAAAGCCAGAGCGACCAGCCATGCATAGACAGAGGCGCCAAGGAATTCGTTTTCCAGGAAGGTGTTTTCGACGATTTCGACCGGATTCATAGTAAGGGTGTCGTTGGCTGAAAAAGGATCTCCGGAATAACCCACTTATCGGACGACCGATCCCGTCCGGATACCTTTATGAAGGAGGGTAGTTATTCATCAGGCGAGACTGACGGCAGAGTTAGATGAAAAGTTGCAGCAGTCGATTATGCCACCGGAACCCCATACGGTATCTTCGGTTGACGCGGACACCTCATCACCACCTCAGGGTAGTACGACCTCATGGAATCCTCCAGCGAACGCGACTATCAGGACCGGCGCGTGGGCCCCACGGTTTCTAAAGACAAGTGGGTCAACCATGCCAAAAACAAGCTTTCACGGGGATACGTCCTTATCGTCGGTAAGAACCGACGCTCCGCCAACTTTTATATGCGGTCGAAAGGCTTCGAGATGTGCCCTTTCAACATCGCCAAACAGATGATCAAGGACGGGATCATCGTGGAAGCCGGGGAGCACCACCTCGGAACGATGTATCAACTCGCGCAGGATGTGCCGCCGGTCGAAACCAAAAAACGCCCGGCGGAGCCCATTATAACGGCTGAAGAAGACGAGTCGTTACTGGATGATATTTCCGACGAGGGCGAAGAGGAAGACACCGACGCCTCGGACGAAGAATTCTAGCGCATTGCCGGGATATGCGAAGCGATGCAACTCCGTTGCGTAACGAACGCATGTTGAACGGATGCCCGTCTTTACCGACAGGCATCCGTTTTTGTTGTCGCATGTTCCCTGGCAGCGGGCGGTTCGCCCCGGTATGCCGGCGGTGCCCGGCCGTTATTTTCCGGCGACGACCCTCATGATCTCTTGCAAGGAGGAGAGTCCGTCGCATACGAGGGCGCGGGCAGAAGCCTGGAGCGAAACCATTCCTTCCCGCTCCGCCTGTTTACGTATGGCGCCCTCGTCCACTACATCTTTTGCCCGAAGGATGATGTGCCGCACCTCGTCGGACATGGGCAGCATCTCCATGATGGCTTTCCGCCCCTTGTAACCGGCTCCCTGGCACACGGGGCAGGCTTTCCCGAAAACCGGCTTGAAGAGGGTTTTGCCGTCCACATCCTCCGGTTCGAAACCCATTCTTTCCAGGAGCATGGCGTCGGGGTCCTCGTCGGGAGCCTTGCACTGCGGGCACAGGGTCCGTACGAGGCGCTGCGCCACAACCAGGTTGATGGTGTAGGCGATCAGAAACGGCTCGATACCCATCTTGTACAGCCGGTTGATCGCGCTCGTGGCGTCGTTGGTGTGAAGCGTCGAGAAAGTCAGGTGCCCGGTATTGGATAGCTTGATGGCCAGATCGGCCGTAGCCGCGTCACGCATCTCGCCGACCATGACGACATCCGGGTCGTGCCGGAGTACGGATCGCAAGGCGGACTCCAGGCCCAGTTTGTGGTTAAGCTTGATCTGACGCACGCCGGGAATGACGTACTCCACGGGATCCTCGATGGTCAGCACGTTTACCTTCGGCGTGACCACCTGACTGAGCGCCGCATACAATGTGGTCGTCTTTCCCGAGCCCGTCGGCCCGGTAAGGATCACCATACCGTAGGGCTGCGTGATGGCATGGTGGAAAATGGCGAACTCCTTCTCCGCCATACCCAGCTTCTTCAGGTTCGTAATGACCTTCCGGTCGTCAAGGATTCGAATAACGACGCTCTCCGCCCGGATTTCCTGATTGCTGCTCGCTATGGGAAGGATAGAGACACGGAACCGGATGAGCGTCTCGTCGACCCATCGCTGGATGAATCCATCCTGCGCCGCGTCGCGCTCGAACCGATCGACGTTGATGGAATTATCCTTGACGACGGCAATAAAAGCTTCGGGGTGCACGCGCTCCTCGATGTGCCAGCACGTCAATTCGCCATCCATCCTGAAGTGTATTTCTGTCGCCTTCCTTGCGTTAGGGAAAATGTGGATGTCCGAAGCACCCTGGTGTACGGCTTCTACGAGGGTGGCTTCGAACAGATTGATGAGCGCGGACCGGCCGATTTCTGCCTCCAGCGCTTCCTCATCCAGCAACTGGGAGTTCTGCTTCTCGAACGTGGCGCCCAGGTCGTAAGCGAAGCCGTTCCCGCTGACGCGCTCCAGGTATTCGTTTCGTCGGGGAAACGCGTCGGATATAATGGACGAAATCGCCGATCGGGCCATATATCGGATTTCGACCGACGTGAGCCGAAGCGAATGAATGACCTTGCCGACTTCGGGATTCGTCGGATCGTGCGTGGCGAAAATCCACCGTTCCTCTCGTCCCTGCGGATAATCTTTGCCTATCGGCATCAGCGGAATATCGCGGAGTTGCGCCCACTGAGCCTCGGCAAAACGGTTTCTATTTTCCTGAATGAAAGCTACCGCAGCGGACCTGGACAAAGAAGCTTTCTTAAACGCATACACTTCAGCCGCCTCGGCATACACCCGTTCCGCCTCTACGCCCTGCTCTTCGGCCAGCACACGCCAGAGACTTTCGCCTGACCCCCCATCGGCCATCTTTTTCCATTTCCGCCATGCCTTCTCGACCTGATCGACTCGTATGAGCTCCTTGAACAGCAGCATGATGACAACGCGGTCCCGAAGTTCGAGCGGGGTGAATCCTCCCACTTCTGGTTCGGCCTGAGCGTCCTGGGGCGCTGCGTCGGCTGAAGGGGTTTTGACAGCCGGTTCCCAGTGCAACCCGATACCGGAAAGCCACTGTTCGAGCGTAAACTGATCGCTTTCGGCACTTGACGGCGCCGCCTGTCTGGTCGCCCACTCGTCCGGGCCGGCGCTCCCCGGCGGCAGTGTGGAAGCCGGCGAATACGCTTCTCCGCCGCCGGCCTGTTCAACCTCCGGTTGTCGGCCCAGTAAATCCAGCGTGGGCTGAAAATCAAGTCCGAGCGAACTCGGCGAAGGCGATTCATCGGCAGTGATACTGGACGGAACGAATCGATCCGGCTGGTTATCCGAAAACGTACCGGGTTCGGTTCTCCGGGTGAACTTACCGAATTGCATAGCGCCTGACCTCGGTTGAACTCCTGCGAAACGACAGAACAGGGTTGCCCCGGGTTGCCCACTACGGATCGACCCGGAACCTGACGTCCCCTCTGCTGCCCTGGAATGCCCTAGGTATCGGACGTTTTATCCCGTTTTCAAGCAGCGGCCGGAAAATGAATGGAGCCCTATCGGGTTCAACTCGGTGGAGCCTGCGCGTCTTTTGCTTTCTCCGCCCGTATGTTGGGTAATTCTTCCGTACGGATGAATCCTTTTGCCAGCGCATGTTCGGCGGCGGCCGTTGTGTCCGGAACGCATATCATTTCCACTCCGTGAACGGCGAGTTCGGCCGTGATGGTATTCAGCTGCTCGCTCCGCCCTCCCGACAGTACGTCTCGAATATATACGGCGCGGACGCGGTGCGGGAATTGCAAGGCAAGACGGCGGTAGATTTCCGGGTCGTCCTGTCCGCTGTCGCCGATGAGAATAACCGGCAGGTCGGTGTAAAACTGGATCAGCCGTTCGATCTGGGTGAGTTTGTGCGCGTGATGCCCGAGCGAGATGAACTTGTTCCGGTCGATGCCCAGGTCGCGCAGGAAAAGTGGTCCGAGCGGTATGGCATGGACGTTCAGGAAATCAGTCAGAAAGTCGTACAGATTCCACGGGCTGCTGCTGACGTAAAAAATCGGGTTGTGAGCCGTTCCCGTAGACCCCTTTTGCAGCGCCCTGTAAAAGGCAGCCACTCCCTCGAAGGGCAGCCTCGTCCATGCGTTTCGCGTGAGGGTAACCCGTACCATTTTCAACCATTTGGTGGCGCCGGTCTGAAGGATGGTATCATCCACGTCGCTTACTACTATGAACTCGGTGTCCACCGGCGGAACGAGCACGGGGCATTCAACGACCTTCGGCTGCCCCGGGATCGTCAGGTGCACTTCATGCCAGGCATCATCCGAGGGGAGCGTACACTCCGGCTCCAGCGCCAGCCGGAAGTAACCCTCCTCATCCGATACGGTATCCGACACGGCAGTTGCCGTATTCTTCGGCTGCGCTCGTTCTTCACATGGGTACCAGCCACGTACGGCGACTCCCGCTGCTTCGTTACTAAAGAAACGTCGCACCATAAGTCCAACGTTCTGCAACAACGTATCCGTTTCGGAAGGGCGGCGGTGGTCGCTTCGTTCCAGAACGCGACCGCTGACGCGCAACTCACGCGCATTGCCATACCCGCGGTATGCGACGATCTCCGGTGGGCGCGGGGTAAAAATCAGCCGTTTGACTCGGCCCCAGAGCTTATCCGCCGGCTTTTCGAGGTGATAGAGGCCGATATGCAGCCCCTTTCGAAGGGAGCGACGAAACGTTCCTGCCATAGATCAGGAATCCTTTTCCGGCTGCCCGGCGGAATCAAAATAACGAAGTATGGCAGAGGTAAGCAGCGGCGCGTCGTCCCGATGGAGCACGTTGCCGGCGGGCCCCACGAGTACGATCTGAAACCGATCCGCGCGTGGCGTATAGGCGTTTCTCAATGACCCGGCGATATCGTCATCGAGGGCGTTGCCGTCCATTGCGCTGCGGCCTTCATTAAAAATACTGGCAAGTGCAATACCCCGTCCGGCCAATTCATCGGCCGCCGCTTGCAGTTGTTCGATTTGCGACTGGTACGACGGGCACTTCGGTGACAGGGCGTACAGATAGATCAGCGGTTTCCCCGCCGTTAGCGCATCGAGATCGATCGGGGTATCCATAGGACCTGCACGGTTAGGCGATGATTCGAATCCGTAATATATCCGGCATACGGCGGCAAGCCGGCTGCGTGGGAATGTATGCCGTGCGCATCACGGACGATCCGAACGGAAAGCCCCGTTGCGTCATTGTTGCATACCGTCGCTTTTTCCTGTCGTTCATTTATCCCAATCCAGTCCAACCACACCGGTGAGCTTCCATGCCCTGTTTCATTGTAGTCATCGCCTTGTTTGTGCCACGCCTCGTCATTGCCGGCCTGTGGTTTTTTACCACCTGGTTTTCCGGCCTCTTTGACTCCATCCTCCTGCCTATCCTCGGGTTCTTGTTTTTGCCCACGACCCTGCTCTGGTATTCCGTCGTGGAGAATGTGTTCGGCGGCGAGTGGGGCATTTTACAAATCGGCCTTGGCATCGTCGCTATCCTGATCGACCTATCCCCGGCCGGAGGCCGCAGAGGGTGACAGGAAACACCGGTCCGGACGGAGAGGTAGCACCTTTGCCCATCGTCAGCCGTATGGACTGATTACATCCTGACGCTACCCGTATGCCTCGCATGGTATCCGCTTCCCATATGCTCGTACCTCGATTTGTCTTTCTCTTCTGTCTTGGCTTGCTTCTCATCGGCAGCCGGAATGTACCTGCCCGGACTCCTCTTGACCACCGCCCGGTGCACAGGCCGGCCTTCGACTCCAGCCGGGTGCTCCCTATGGATCCGGAGGTACGGATAGGTCAACTGACCAACGGGCTAACCTATTATATCCGAACGAACGACGAACCGGAGAACCGGGCCGAGTTGCGCCTCGTCGTAGATGCCGGGTCCGTTCTTGAGGACGAGAGCCAGCGGGGGCTTGCTCACTTTCTGGAGCATATGCTGTTCAACGGCACCCGCCGTTTTCCCGAACAGAAACTGGTCGATTTTCTGGAGCGAATCGGGATGCGGTTCGGGCCGGACGTCAATGCATCCACTTCGTTCGACGAGACCGTGTATATGCTCACCATTCCTACCGACAGCGCCCGGATAGTAGAGCAGGCGTTCGACGTACTGGAGGACTGGGCCGCCCATGCCACCTTATCGGACGAAGAGATTGACAAGGAAAGAGGGGTGGTGATCGAGGAATGGCGACTGAATCAGCAAAATGCTCAGGGCCGCCTATTGAATGAAATTCTGCCGGTGTACCTCTATGGCTCGCGGTACCAGCATCGCTTACCGATAGGCGACACGACCGTAATCAAACAGGCCGATTACGATGCGGTCAGGCGGTTTTACCGGGATTGGTACAGGCCGGACTTGATGGCGGTAATCGCCGTGGGAGACTTCAACCCGGACCGTATCGAACAGCTGATTCGAGAGCATTTCAGAGAATTGCGGTCACCCGAGAATCCCCGCCCCAGAGGCCGGTTTCCCGTTCCGGGTCATGACGGCACGTTGTTCAAAATCGCAACCGATCCGGAATATCCCGTTTCGACTGTCGAAATAATATACACGCAAGAAGCCGAGCCACTGAATACGGTGGATGACTACCACCAGCGGCTCACCGACTACTTGTTTTACGGAATGCTCAACGAGCGCCTGGCTGAAATTGCGCGGCGACCGGATGCACCCTTTCTTGGGGCACAGGCGTATCACGGAGACTTCGTACGGTCGGCAGACGTTTACGGCCTTCAGGCGCGTGTGCAGGACGACAGCCTTCTCGTCGGGTTGAAGGCCATTCTTACAGAGGCGGCCCGGGTGCGCCGGTTTGGATTTACAGACGGCGAACTGGTACGTCAGAAAAAGGAACTGATCCGAAGGTACGAGCAGGCATTCAACGAACGCGAGAATACGAATTCGGCGAGTTATGCCGGTGAGTACGTCAGCCACTTTCTGGAGAGCGACGCGAGCCCGGGGATCGAATACGAAATCGACCTTGTAAGAGCGCAGTTACCGACCATATCGCTGGAGCAGATAAATCAGCTTGCCGAACAGCTTCTCGTACCCTCCAACAGGGCCGTAATTGTCACCATGCCTGAGAAGGAGGAGACGCCCGCCCCCACCGAACAGCAATTGCAGAAGGTTATCCGACAGGCCGAAACCCAGTCGCTGACGGCGTATGAGGATGACACACCCGATTCGCCCCTCCTGCCCATCGAGCCGGAACCGGCCGATATCCTTGACGAGAAAGCCCTGCCTGAAATCGGAGTAACCGAGTTCACGCTCTCCAACGGCGTCCGCGTGGTAATGAAGCCAACCACATTCAAAGCGGATGAGATCCGTTTCACGGCCTCAAGCGCCGGGGGGTCTTCGCTGGTATCGGACGAAGATGCATTCGAGGCGGATATTGCCGATATGCTGGTCGTACAGAGCGGCGTGGGACCGTTCGACCGCACCCATCTGGAGCGGTTGCTTGCGGGAAAACTCGTAACGGTTTCCCCGTTCATCAGCGAACTGGAAGAGGGGTTTAGCGGAAGCGCCTCTCCGCAGGATCTCGAGACACTCTTTCAGTTGATCCACCTGTATGTGACGGCTCCCCGAGCCGACAGCACCGCGCTCGCCATGCTTCAGAATCAGTATCGCGCAGCGCTGGCCAATAGGTCGTCTGATCCGATCGCGGTGTTCCAGGATACGCTTCAGGCTGCACTATACGGAAACCACCCCCGTTATCGGGTCGCCACGGTGGAGATGGTCGACTCGCTCGCCGTTGAGGACGCGTTCCGTATTTATCGAAACCGTTTTGCCGACCTGGGCGACTTCACGTTCGTGTTCGCGGGATCGTTCGACCCGGACTCCCTTCGGATGTTCGCAAGGCAGTATCTGGGCACGCTTCCTTCGCTGAACAGAAAAGAATCGTGGAGGGACGTAAAACCCGATTTACCGAGCGGTATAATCATGAGTACCGTCGCCAGGGGCATGGGACAGCAGAGCCAGGCGGCGATCGTCTTTAATGGTCCTTTCCAGTACGGTAGGGAAAACCGCTACACTCTGCGCTCGATGGCGGAAGCCTTGAGTATCCGATTACGGGAGGTGCTTCGGGAAGATCTGGGCGGCGTATATGGCGTGGGAGTTTCCGCTACGTCAACGGATCGGCCGGATTCCGAGTACACTGTAACCATCCGTTTCGGAGCCGATCCGCGGAGAGTGGACGAACTCATTTCTGCCGTGTTCGATGAAATCGAACGGTTCAAAAGAGAGGGACCCGGCGAAGAAATCGCAGAAAAAATACGCGAGCAGCAACACAGAGAGCGCGAAACAGCCATGGAGACCAATGCCTTCTGGGTCAACGTGCTGGATTACTACTATACGCATCCGGATGAACCCGTAACGGACATCCTGGATTACCCCCGCCTCATCGATAGCCTGGACGCCGGGGATCTGCGTAATGCAGCGCGCGCCTACCTGAATGCAGATCGTTATGTAAAAGTCGTGCTGATGCCCGAACGTGTCGATCCGTGATGCGCCCTGCGACGGGGTTAATCCGCATACACCATTTTTTTCGTCATACCCCCGTCGATGACGAAGTTTTGTCCCGTAATGAATCCGGCCTGTTCGCCGATCAGGTAGGCGGCCGCCCATGCGATATCGGCCGGCCAACCGACCCGACCGGCAGGATGTTGCTCGTGGTCGATCGGACGCAGATCTGCTTTATGGCGCTCCCCTCGCTTTTTCCATTCGCTTACGTCTATCCAGCCGGGACTGATGCTATTCACGCGGATCTCCGGCCCCAGGCTCACAGCGAGCGCATGGGTCAACGAGAGGACGCCGCCTTTCGTGGCGCTGTAGGCTTCGGTGTTCGGTTCGGATTGAAACGCACGCGTAGATGCTATGTTGACGATACTCCCTCTCTGTTTCCTCAACTCGGGCACGCAGTGTTTCACACAGATGAAATAGCCTGTCAGGTTGACGCCTATGATTCGGCTCCACTGTTCGATGGACAATTCCTCTACCGGCGCTGCAACGGGATCGGCTATGCCTGCATTATTGATGAGGGCGTCGATCCTTCCATACGTCTCCATTGTTTCCCGGACGGTCCGCCGCACGCTGGATTCATCGGAGGTATCGGTCCTGAAGAACCGGATCGCTCCCAGGTGAGCGTATTCCTGAGCGGTTTCCTCGCCGGCTTCCGCGTCGATCTCAGCGATCGCGACCCTGTAACCCTGCCGGAGTAGTTCCAGCGCGATCCCCTTGCCAATGCCCTGACCTCCTCCCGTAACAATGACTGTCTTTTCCATAATTTCGGCTTCCTGTTTATTTATCTCCTCCACCCGGAGCGTACTATTACAAACCGGACCCCGGGCACGGCGTTCGGATATTCCGTTAATCCCCATCGCACTATAGCCCTATGAGCGACACGCTTTCCGTGTGGAAAGACACGTACCGGATACGGGCCTACGAAGTCGATCCGGCCGGGTATGCCTCGATCCAATCGCTGTGTAATTACCTGCAAGAGTCGGCCGGCAACCATGCCCACGATCTGGGTGTGTCGGTAGCGCAGTTGCTCCGGAACGGCCTGACATGGGTGCTTTCACGGCTTCGTGTTGAGATGGATACCTACCCGGGCTGGCAAGACGACATTACCGTGGAAACGTGGCCCTCCGGCGTAACGGGGCTGCTGGCCAACCGGGAATTCCTCGTTTCTGCAGGGAACGGACGCCCGATTGCGCGCGCCTCGAGCGCCTGGCTGGTAGTGGATATAGAGCGCAAAAAGCCGGTGCGGGTTCCACCCGTAATCCACGATTTAAGGATACCGGAACGTGATCTTCCGCTGGGACCCCCTCCCCCCGCCCGCGAGGCTCCCGAATCGTACGAAGAAGAGCATCTCTTTAAGGTTCGGTACTCCGATCTCGACATGAACCAGCATGTGAACAACGTCCGCTACGTCGAGTGGGCCGTTGAAAGTGTTCCGTCCGAAGTCATGACGGCAGGTCGCATCGTTTCCCTGGACATTCAGTACCGCCACGAAACACTATACGGGGATACAGTGCGGATCGAAACGGCTGAATGGCCCGATGCCGATAGGCAGGCATTTTTCCACCGGATCACACGGGCCGGCGACACCCGGGAAGCGGCTCGGGCGATCACACGATGGAGCACGCAGCCGCCGACCGGATCGGACCACACTTAGAACCGGAATACGACCCCGAACTGCGGTTCCAGCACGGCCGTCCTGGACCGCTCGACGTCGAACGACACCGATCCGTTGGTGCGTCGGATCGAACCTTCCTTCAGGTACTCCGCTTCGCTTCCGAACAGGTACCGGGCGCCGATATTCAGCATTACGCTTCCGATACGATTGGCATCGCCCATTTTGCCGGAATACAACGGGATGTGCAAACCACCCCCTGCCCCGTAACTAAACGCTATGTCGTCGAAGTTGGTGGAAGCGGCAATGGGTTCGCCGTCATCCATCCAGCCTTCGCTGTCGATGCTGGTCTGAGTAAACAGGTACTTGAATCCGATGAGGCCGTCGAGGTAGGGACGAACGGCGCCTATCGGGGGCTGGAGCCGGAACAGTAGATGTCCCGCTGCAATATTATTGCTGGTGGCCACGTTGACCCGTACGTCTGGAATGGTGTTACTGAAGGGCTCCGTGCGGCGCTCATATCCGTAAATCAGAAAGTCCAGGCTCGCGCCGATGAATACAGGCAGTCTGTCGAATCCGATCCCTCCGTAGAGCGAGCCGCCAAATCCATTTTGGTCGAGTTTTTCACTGAATTCGCCCTGCGGCAGCCCCACGGCAAAACTGAGTCCGACTTCCGGGCGAACCTGCGCTCGGGTGGTATCAGCCATACCTGAAAGCATGACCATGCTCAGGATGAAATATGGTAAACGCAAGCGTTTCATACGATGTACCGGCAAAGGGCGTATTTAGAAAACGAACGGCTCGATGTATCCGTGTGTACGGAATACGCGGCCAGAGTTTCATCCGACCGTTCCTCCTTACCTATGCCGCGTTCTCTGAACCATTCGTCACGCCTGAACGTCAACGACGATTCTGCCGACCGTGAGCCCAGAAATCATCTGGTGGGCCGTTTCTTCCAGATCGTCCAGTGAAATAACCCGGGTTATACGGTTGAGCCGCTCTTTCGGAAACTCGTCCGCCAGGCGTTTCCACGCTTCCATCCGGACCGCTGCGGGGCAGGTATTCGAATCGATGCCGAAGAGGTTTATCCCTCGCAAGATGAACGGATACACGGTAGTGGTCAATTCGGCGCCGCCGGCGTTTCCGCAAACGGCGATAGAGGCGTGGCGATGCATGGCGCTTATCAACGTAGCCAGGGTGCTTCCACCAACGGTATCCACGGCTCCCGCCCACCGGGCCGATTCCAGCGGGCGAGCAGGGCCGGCGCTCAGTTCCTCCCTTGCGAACACCCGGGATACGCCGAGTTCGTTCAGCAGAGGTACGGCCGAGGCCGTACCCGTGGAGGCTGCCACCGAATACCCGGCGTGTGTCAGGAGCGTTACCGCCAGCGTACCGACACCGCCCGAAGCGCCCGTTACGACTACCTCCCCCCTCTCCGGAGTGGCGCCATGCGTTTCGAGGGCCATAACGGCGAGCATAGCGGTCAGGCCCGCTGTTCCCAGGGCCATGCTGTCGATGGGAGCCAGAGACTCCGGCAGGGGCGTCAGCCACTCCGATTGCAGACGCTGGCATCCGCTATACCCTCCCCACGAATGCTCGCCTATACCCCACCCGGTCGCGAGCACCCAGTCGCCCTTTTTCCACTGGTCGGTATCCGACTGCTCGACGATTCCCACGAGGTCGATGCCCGGAATAAACGGCAAGGCCCCCCGAATGATCTTTCCCGATCCCGTAAGCGCCAGAGCATCTTTATAATTCAGACTCGAATAGAGCACCCTGACCAGTACGTCGCCGGGAGGGAGATCGGAGACATCGATTGTCCGGATGGACAGATGCGGCGGCGCACTGATGGTATCGATGAAAAGCGCCCTGGTTTTCATTCGGGAAACCTCCGTATGAAGCATTGTTTTCGTTTAAGGTCGGAAAAGCGCGTCCTGCTTACAAGATTCCCCTACACGACGTCAGAGGATTCCACCGACGGCTTTCATGCCGTGTACCGATTATTCTACCCTCATGTCGGCAGGCCCTGTACGCAAGGCCCCTGACAAAACAACCCGGGCAGCGCTCTTCGGGCTTCCTGAACACAGCCGGGGAAGGCTTGCCAGGGGTTCCAATTCCGGCGGACCTCGATTCAGCAGGGTCGTTCCGGGAAACAACGGGGATACAACAGGTGTGCAACGGTATCGAGGGCGCAACCATGCAACCTTCCCGTATGCCAAAAAAGGCTTCGTCGGTGGACTACGTTACCCGAGTCATGCTCTCGCTTGCGGGCAGCATCCTCATCGTGGTGATTGCGGTCAACCTGCCTTTGTTCCGCTTGCCTGCGGCCATCGGGTGGCAAGTCGTCCGCCCGGAAGACCAGTTGACGCTGGAACAACTGGGCCTTGGCATACTGTCCAGAGCCGCGCCGCCTTCCGCTATAGAAATCGTAGATGATAAAGCAGCCCCCTCCCTGGAAGGAGAGAACCCGATCGACGCGGAACCTGCCGAATTCCAACTGGAAGCTCAGGTGTTGTCGGACGAATCCGAAAAGAGCGAGTTACGCAAACTGGAAGGGCGCCAGGCAATCATGGATTTCACGGAGGACATGCCCGAAATCGTCGGCGGGCTGGGCGCCTATTACATTCACATCACGTACCCGGACGAAGCGGCTCGTTCCGGCATCGAGGGGCGTCTCGTGCTCGAGTTTGTCGTTGAGCCGGACGGTTGGCCGTCCTCCATTATCGTGGCCCGATCCCTGCACCCGCTGTGCGATTCAGCGGCTGTCGAAGCGCTTCGTCGGACCCGGTTCGTACCTGGTCGCCATAACGGCGATTATGTGCGGGTCCGGATGCGCCTGCCGGTCCGCTTCCAACTGATCGACCGTTCACCTACAAACACGCCTCGGACCACCACGAAACCTGCTCCCGAAGCGGAAACCACTTCCTGACCCCGTAACGAGCCGACGGAATTCAAAGCGGCAACAGGCCCTTGCGGTTCGCCCAGAGCAAGGCGAGCAAGTGCGTGCCGTGTACCAGGTTCCCCCCTGCAACCTGCTCGAACACATGCCGGGGCGGGTATTTTCTTATCCGGATATGCTCACCGTGGTCGGTGGCCGGGTCATGCGTTTTGCCGGCATTTCTGGCAAGGTAAATGTAGGCCCAGTGCGTGTGCTTGCTCGGCTCCGGCGCGCAGCGCCCTATGAAAACCCAATCGTCCGAACTGTAGCCGGTTTCCTCTCGCAACTCCCGCATCCCTGCCTGAAGGGGGTCCTCTCTCTCGTCGATGGCGCCGGCAGGAAACTCCAGACCGATCTGCTCGATTCCATGTCGGTATTGTTCGACCATCACCAGTTCATTCGCTTCGTCCAGGCAAACCACGCAAACCCAGTCCGGATACTCGATGACGTGGAACTCCGGCAATTCGGCTCCATCGGGCAGTCTAACGTGGTCCACCCGCAGCGTCATCCACCAGCGTTTGAGCAAATAGCGCCGCCCGAGTACCTTCCATCCTTCCATCACGTCATGCATACACGCTTCGCTGTCCGACGTTACTATTCATTGGCCTGCTTTTCGTCCTCTGGATCGAAACGCAGCGAAGCCGAGTTTACGCAATATCGCAATCCGGTCGGCCTGGGGCCGTCGTTGAATACATGCCCGAGATGCGCTTCACACACGGCGCACAGGATTTCGGTGCGGCGCATCCCGAACGTCCCGTCTTCCTCCGTTGCAATGTGGCTTTCATCCACCGGTGCGTAGAAACTGGGCCACCCGCTTCTGGAATCGTACTTGGTTTCGGACGAAAAAAGGGGGGTTCCACAACAGACGCATCGGTACACGCCCTCGTCTTTCGTATCCCAGTAGCGTCCGGAAAACGGCGGTTCGGTGCCTTTCTGCCGGGTTACGCGATACTCCTCGGGTGAAAGTTGATCCTTCCACTCCCTTTCGGTTTTTTTCTGCTTTCCAGTCATGGCTGTACCATTTGCTTCATGTCCCGTTCGGAATGTTTCGACACGCCGTTTGATCCGGAAGGCGCCAGAAAAAACGGTCCCTTCAACTTTCACGGGTTGCTCGCACGGAGCATCATTATCTTCCCTCTGATTCCCCGGCGCCAACTAACTCGTTTTCATGCGTTCGATTCCTGAAATCCTGGCCGAAGAACTTTCCGTGGCGGCCTGGCAGGTTGTCCGGGCGCTGGCCCTTTTCGATGCAGGCGGTACGGTGCCGTTCGTAGCCCGGTACCGCAAGGAGCAAACCGGCGGATTGGACGAAATCCATCTTCGAAAGATCGAAGAACGGCGCCGGTATCTGACCGAGATCGCGGACCGCCGCGTCGTCATTCTTACCTCGATCGAGGAACAGGGTCGCCTTACGGAGGATTTGCGGCGGGCCATAGCGTCCTGCATGTCGAAAACGGAACTAGAGGATCTTTACCTGCCGTTCAGGCCCAGGCGCAAGACGCGGGCTTCCGCGGCTCGGGAAAAAGGCCTGGCCCCCCTGGCCGCCTGGATAATGCAGCAAAACACGCCGGAAGCATCCGCAACACTGGATCTTGACGGAAAAGCAAGCAAATACGTCGCACGGGACGGCACGGTTGCATCGGCAGAGGAGGCTATGAGTGGAGCATCGGATATCCTGGCTGAAGAAATCGCGGAAACGGCCTCGTACAGATCATGGTTGCGGGAGTACATCCACGAGTCGGGCCATTTCAAATCGAGTATCAAGGCGGAATACCCGGAAGGCAGTACGCAGTTCGAGATGTACCGGGATTTCAGCATACCCATCCGGACGATCCCGGCCCATACGATGCTGGCCCTTCGTCGGGGAGAGGCGGAGGGCATATTGAACGTAAGCCTGGTTTTCGATGAATCGATCGGGCTGGAATATCTGGCCCGGCAGGTCGTCCGGTCCGGCTCGACTGCGGTAGTCGAATCGCTTCATTCGACCATCGCCGATGCGTTCCGGCGATTGATGAAGCACAGCCTGATTGGTGAAGTCAGGCTCCGGAAAAAGGAGGAAGCCGACGAAGCCTCCACGAGTGCCTTTGCCGCCAATCTTAGGGAGCTACTACTATCCAGTCCGGCCGGAATGCGGCCATCGCTCGGCATCGATCCGGGGCTGAGAACGGGTTGCAAGATGGCGGCCCTCGACCAGACAGGCCGCTTTCTGGCGCACCGGACGATCTTTCCGCACTCGGGCGAACGGCAACGAAGGGAGGCGGAACGGGATCTGCTGGATATGGTTTCGAGGTACGGCATCGAGTTGATTGCGGTAGGCAACGGGACGGCCGGCCGCGAAACGCTCGCGTTCGCCCGCGAGGTTCTGAAAGATGTACACCCTGACGTTACACTGGTAAGTGTAAACGAATCCGGAGCCTCCGTCTATTCCGCCGGTCCGGTTGCCATCGATGAATTTCCGAACCTCGACGTGACCATTCGGGGAGCCATAAGCATCGGGCGGCGCCTTCAGGATCCACTCGCCGAACTCGTAAAAATTGATCCGAAAGCGATTGGCGTAGGTCAGTATCAGCACGATATAGACCAGACCCTATTGCAGCGCAAGCTGGAAGAAACGGTCGAGAGCTGCGTCAACTTCGTCGGTGTCGACGTGAATACGGCCTCCAGGGAGCTGCTCCGGTATGTGGCGGGGATAACCCCTACCGTTGCGGGCAACATCGTGGCGTATCGAAATCAACGCGGTCCTTTCAGCGCACGAGAGGATTTGCTGGCGGTGCCCCGGCTCGGTGCCAGAGCATTCGAGCAGGCAGCCGGGTTCCTGCGGATCCGCAACGGAAAAAACCCGCTTGATAACACGGCCGTTCATCCGGAGCGTTATTCAGTCGTAGAGCGTATCGCCGGCGATCTTGGCGTACCCATACCGGAACTCACCACGTCTCCACAGCTACTCGACCACATACAGGTATCCCGGTACGTAAGCGCGTCGATAGGCCTACCTACCCTGAAGGATATCCTCACCGAACTGCGAAAACCGGGCCGCGATCCTCGCGCCGAATTCAAATCGGCACGGTTCCGGGAGGACGTGCAGCATATCGGCGATCTCAAGACGGGCATGGTGCTGGAAGGGACCGTAACCAACGTAGCCGACTTCGGGGCGTTCGTGGATATCGGAGTGCACCGGGACGGCCTCGTCCACATTTCGCAACTGGCCGATACGTTTGTAAAAGACCCCCGTAGTGTTGTAAAGGTGGGCCAGGTGGTAATCGTTCGGGTCGTTGACGTGGATGCCGGACTGAACCGCATCAGTCTTTCGATGCGGCAGGAGAACACGGGCAACCCTCCGCCGGAGGTGCGCAAAAAACGAGAATCAAACGTCAATCGGTACTCCGTGGACGACCTGATAAACAAGTTCGGCAAACACACATGATTCCATGAAATCGGATTTTATCGAAAAGCTCGTATCGATCCAGAAAAACAAGCAGTCGATTCTGTGCATCGGTCTGGACCCGGATCTGGACCGCCTACCCGCACGGTGCCTCCGCGGCCATACTCCCGTTGCCGCCATCCGTAAATTCAATCAGGCCATCATCGAGGCTACCGCTCCCCAGACGTGTGCTTACAAAATAAATTTCGCTTTTTACGAGGTATTCGGAGCCGACGGCTGGAATCTGTTGAAGGAAACCGTTGACCTCATCCCTACCGATACCCTTATCGTTGCCGACGGGAAACGAGGGGACATCGGCAATTCCGCCCGTTTCTACGCTGAATCCGTGTTTCGTACGCTGGGTTTCGATGCGTGCACCGTGTCGCCCTATATGGGCGCCGATTCCGTTGCACCGTTTCTGAACTACCCGGGCGCCTGCACGTTCATCCTGTGCCGTACGTCCAACCCGGGCGGTTCGGACTTTCAGGAGCTGGAAACAGAAGGCGTCCCCCTGTTTGAACGTGTGGCGGAAGCCGCCGCCGTCTGGTCCAGGGGGAAACCGGGGACGGCAGGGCTTGTCGTGGGCGCTACCAGCGCCGGTGCGCTTACCCGCCTCCATGCCCTGTCTCCTACGCTTCCGTTACTCATACCCGGCGTGGGAGCGCAGGGCGGCGAGATCGAAACCGTCCGTTTACTCGGGGCGACGCACGAGGGGGGCGTCCTCGTGAACAGCAGTCGGCAAATCCTCTATGCCTCCAACCACGATGACTTTGCCGATGCCGCCTGCATCGAGGCCGAAAAACTGCGCCGGATGCTTCAACCCGATATCGGACGGCTGTAGAACCGCAAAATCCTGTTCGCTTCTCTCCTGAACCGTACAAGGGCGGCGTGATGGAAACCAGTGAGGAAGTACACGGAGCATACCGTAACGAAACATCCGTACTCTACGGAGCGGGTGAAACCGTGTTCAACCTGGCTTTCCATGAACCGGCCCCTTATGCCGGCATTCCTGAGGCGCTTATCCAGGACATCTGGCTTTCCCAGCGATTCGCAAAGGTAAATCTGACCACCACAACCGGGGAGGCCGTTCGCGTCATACGGCCCGGTAAACTGAACCGGGATAGCGGTCCCGATTTTTCGGAGGCCAGGTTACGTATCGGACACGTGGACTGGGCCGGCGACGTCGAAATACACCTGACATCGAGTGGTTGGTCGGAACATCGCCACGCCCAGGACGCTCGCTACGACCGGGTCATTCTCCACGTGGCGCTGGATCGTGATAGTCACACGGACCGGCTCTACAGATCCGACGGAACCCGTCTGCCTGAATTGATATTACGCCCCTACCTGGATGACACACTGCGCAGCCTGCTCTATGATTTTCGTACGCGCCGGCATGATGCCTTTCCATGCGCTTCGCAATGGTCCTCCGTTCCGATCGGTCTCAGGCTGGCATGGCTGCGCCGGATGGCGCTCGAGCGTATGGAGATGAAGCGCGACGTGCTTGCGCACCGTTCGTACGCGCTCAAAAGCATGGACCAGGCCCTGTACGAGCAACTTCTTGCGGGATTGGGATATGCGAAAAACGTCCGGCCCATGCTTGACCTGGCTTCTCGCGTTCCTCTTTCCATTCTCCGAACGATGAAGGGACCTGCCGAGGTTGAAGCACTTTTGTTCGGCGTTTCAGGGCTCCTGCCCGAAGCACCGGAAGGCAACGTGCATATTGGGGCGTCGGAGCGGTATGCCGGAATACTTCGCGCTGATTTCAAGCGCCTGAATGAGCAGCTACAAATACGGCCCATGAGCCGACATCAATGGACGTTCTTTCGCCTTCGACCCGCCAACTTTCCAACACTGCGTATTGCGCAGGCAGCGGCACTGGTTACATCATCACCCCTCGGGTTGCTTGAAAACGGGGCCGAGGACGCTTTGCTGAGTTGTCTTTCATCGGGGGCTGTATTGCAGGAGTTGAGGAAAGTGCTTTACGCATCGCCATCCCCTTTCTGGAAGGGGCGCGTATCGTTCAGTGATACGGCTTCATCAGTCGTTACCCGCATGGGGCGGCAACGAATCGATGCGCTGATCATAAACGTTCTTGCACCCGCCTTACTCCTGATGGCCGACCGTTCGGAGGATCTGGACATGGAAGCGGCCGTACTGAACCTGTTGGATCGCCTGCCCCCTGAAAAGGACGAAGTAACCCGGCTGTATCTGGAGGACGCCTTGAAACCTGCCTGCGCCGTAACGACACAGGGCATCCATCAACTGCATCGCAGCCGATGCACCGCCTTCAGGTGCCTGAGCTGCGCGGTTGGAAACCATTTGCTTGACAGGACAGGGAGGATAGTATCTTGAAGTGGTCTCCGGCATGGCTTGATCGACCGGCAAAAGGCCAAATCCGTCGCCTTTGTTAACTATCTGCGAAAGCGGCCGATTAAGTAAGAAGGTCGCGAGCTTTCGCAGTCCGATTCGTTGGAAATAAATGGAGCGTCGTGGGAGCCAGATCCATGTCTCTCCTGCCGGGATATACGCCCTGCTAAACGCTTTCCCGGCTGTATCCGGGAAATCAGTAAAGCCCTTCACGGGTCGTTTTGCCGGGGCCTTCATTCAGTACAGAATCAGAAAAACTCGGATGGTCGGATTTGTACCTGCAACCCGATTTGAAGGGGCCCCCAATCTGGAACTGCGGTTTCCGCCGCTTTCCAGAACCGTCCGCGTTGTGTTCGATTTGCTCGAAGAGGACGACGAGGAACCAAATGTAGCTCGGTTGGCCGGTGTAGTGCAGGATGATCCGCTCGCCTCGCTAGCCGTGCTGCGCCGGATCAATTCGTCTTTTCCCGGACTGCACCGGCGCGTTACGAGCATCAAGAAAGCCGTCCATTTGCTCGGGTTTCTGGATGTATCGAACATCGTTTTAACCGAGGGTATGCTACGGCTCCGCGGGGTCGTAAAGTCGGAAGAGCAAGTGCGCGTGTTTGAAATGCTGGCCCAGATGAGTGTCGGAACGGCCTATCTTGCCCGGTATTTCGCGCGGGCATTCCATCTGTCGCATCCGGAAACGGCGTATTCCGCAGGCATCTTGCATGCCATCGGACGGTTCATCCTTCTGTACAACAAACCGAACGATTACGAGGCGTTGTGGTGGACAGACGAGCGCGGTCTGGCGCCCGGCATCGCATCCGAACGAGCCATCTTCGGTATCGACCATATGAGTCTGGCCGAAGTGGCCTGTGATCACTGGCATCTTCCGGCGCCTGTCGTACGCATAGTGGGAAACTACCAGACGCCGCATACGATCGACGAACCTTCCATTTACCAGCTCTGCTTCTGCGTCAGGGCGGCTTCGGATACGGCCCAACAGTTATTTATCCGGCACGCCGCGAACGATTTACCCTTCGATCCACCGGAAAGCCTGTTTCTGTTGTGCGAGAGAATGGCCGTGGCGCCGGACCCGCTCATCCGGCTCGTTAAAGAACATCGCGTTGCTTTATCGCTTCGGCTTGCTGAAATTATCAGCGGATAACGGGCGAGGTTATCTGCTAACGGCGCCCCCTACCGTAATCAGGCGGTCGGTGTTAACCCGGAGGTCGGAGTAGTACACCATGGCCAGATAGAGTGCTTCCGAGCGTGGCGGTGTGCCGGCCAGGGCGTTTCGCAAGCGGCGGTCCGAAGAAACGTATCGGTACTCATAAGCGCCTTGTTTGAGAAGGACTGAACCCTCGTAGCGGCCGTTCTCCGGCGCCCAGATCAGGCGATTGGCGGAGTCGTACTGCCATCCGTTAAAACTGCCGGTAATGACGAGATCGCCGGTCAAGGGGGTTTCATCCGGCGGCACGAAGCTGAATAGCGCCTCCACGTATTCACCTCCGTGATCCGGGTCGGATACGGTCCGGACCGCTTCTTCTACTACCGTTTGTCCGTTCAGCACCGGGTCGATACCCGAAGCCGGAAATTGGGCATAATCCGGCTCCAGAAGAACGGTGAAGGGTTGACGGTCGAAGTTCGTTCGCTCTATCCGATCTCCCACGCGCAAATTCGTCAGGTCGAGGTAGTAATCTCCGGGCTCCGGCTGAAAGGCCGCTTCCGGTTGCAAGTAAAACTGTAAAGACGGCTGGCTGATGAGCGAGGGCCGGTCGGCGCAACGTGCATATTCGATACGGCCGCCTCGTACGAAGCATACATCGAAATCGTACACGTTGGCCGCTGTTTCATCAGGGGGTGTAAACCGAACGATAGGCGAAACGGAAGGGAAATTCTGCCCGCCGACCAGAAGATTCTCGAGTCCCACCTCCAGCCCCGCGGACTGTTCAGACACGAAAAACGGCCTTTCGAACAAAACTTCGTTTTCTCTTCCCTGCTCGGTGATTCGGATGATGTAGTTGCCGCTGATCCTGAAATCGATGGAGTTGTTGGGAAACGTGTAGGTGTAGTGCGTGTAGTTTATCGAGGTAGCATGAGACGGCCTGAAATCGAGCAAATCATCCCGCTGAAAAGCATCCAGGTATTCCGCCGGCGTGAGATCCCGCCGCCACCGCCTGTCGGCGTGGTAGAAGTATGCGGAGAGCGGCCTGCCGCTCCGTACGAGGAGATCGAACTCGATGGTGATGCGGCTGCCGGCATCTTGCATAGAATAGACGGGCAGGCTTGTTTCATCCCCTCCGGCGTATACCTGTACGGTTTTTACTTCAGGGTGCTGTCGAGCCAGGTTGAGATCGACGCCCAGCCTGGATGGATCGACGGAACGGGTAACCTGTCGCCGACGCGGCGTATTATCCCCCTCCTCTCTGGCAGAAGCGCATCCCGAAACACCCAGGAATAGCGCTATCCCCAGGACTGTCATTATCGTTCGCACGGTTGTTAGCCCAGTCTGGTTTGGTTTTTTGGATGCGAAAAACCGTTGCTCATCCCAACGCTCCATCTGCCGGTCGCAAGCCCACGTACGCATCCTCATAACCTGTCGGCAGCGCTGAGGTTCGCCGGAGCCGATACCTTACCCCAGTATTTCTCAATCCACTGCATCTTCCGGACGAAATCATCCAACGCAAGGGCTATGTTAATCGCCCCGGTCCGCCGGTAGCTGTAGGCTGCCTTCTGCGCGAAACCGGCGGCAGCCTCATATCGACCTGTAAGGTAGGCCAGACGGGCCAGCCACACCCGTTGTTGACGGTTCAGTACCATCCGTTCCCCAGGAGATAGAGAGGTTTCCTCACCTATCCCTACGTACTGCATCCACTGATAGGCCGGTTCATATCTTTTCGTTTCCATCGCCCTCAGCGCTTGGCTCAGGCAGCGCAGGGGCTGCTCGCTGCACTCGGCCGGGCTTCGTTCCGACGCCTCTTCGTGCGTATTCCATCTCGCAGCCGTCAGGGCTGAGTCGGCCAGGGCTTTTCGCAAAATAAGCGCGGCCCTTCGCTCCTCGGCGGCATAGGGTGTCGCCTGGAGCGCACGGCTGTAGTGCCGCCGGGCTTCCGGTTGGTTTCCAAGAAGCGCGTGCGCGTCCCCTTTCCTCGCCTGAAGCAGAGGGCCTTCGCTGGTGGAGTCCGGAAGAATGGCCAGTACATCGTCAGGTCGGTTGCGTATCAGAAGGATGCCCGAATGAAGGCCGAGAGCTTCCGGCGCGCCGGGCTGCTTCTCCAGCGACGCGTGCAGGAATTTGAGCGCCCGGACCGTATCCCCATCTGCAAGCGCTCGCTCGCCTTTTCGGTATAAACGTACGTACGGCGGTACGTAATGCGGGCATCTGACTTCAAAAAGCGAGGGCAACGTAAAACGTCTGTTCACAATGGACTCCGTATCTCTGGCTATCAGCCGCTGAGACGCCAGAAAATCCACCCACCCGCTCGCCAGACTATCTACGGACGTACCAAAAACCTCCTGAAAATCAGGACGTCGGTAGAATACCTTTATGCGTTCTACCCCGTATCGGTCGGTCAGATATCGAATGAACGAACCCATAGTGGTATACGAAACGGTTCCTCTTCCCGTCCAGAAGCCCCCTGCGGTAAGCCGCCCGGCAAGATCTCTGGCCATGTCGTCGGCTTCGAGTCCGGTAACTCCGACCTGCTCATATCCGGCAACCAGAACTTGCTCATGAACGGACGGGTAGATGGTTGGCGCTTCGAAGGCTACGGCCAGACCCTCCACGAGGCCGGGCAGATTGGGCGCACGCAGGGGTCGCGGAGCGAACTCGCGGGAAAAAACATGGACCAGTTCGTGTGAAAAGACCGACTCGAACGCGGGCAACAGAATGTGCATCTGCGGTTCGGATAGCCACACGGGCGCCACGTTGGTGTATCGGGCGCCCGTCAGCCTGGCTCTGGTTTCAGAATCGGGATACAGGTAGCTGTCGATTCGCCCGGGCGGCTCCACACCTAGGCGCTCTGCAAGCCGGGCATACCGGTACTCGTGTTCCTGAGCAAGACGATGCAGCGTTTCCGGCTCGACGGCGGCCGGATCGAAGTAGAGGGTAAAATGCTCCGTCCGGTAGCTTTTGCCCAGTGTTTCCGCAATGAGCCAGGCCGGCGTGTTGATCCCGAAACGCGCTGAAAAAGCATACGTCGCTCCCACGCAGAGCGTTGCGACCACGAATGCGGCCCGCACGTTTCCGGCCGCCGCATCGGACGGGCGCCGTAAAAGGCAGCCCGCAAGGAATAGGAGAACAGACCACCCGGCCGTAAGCCCGCGAAACCAGAAAAGTCCCGGTCGTACGGCCAGTTCCACATCATAGATCGGTCCGAGTATACCTCCGAAGATATGATTGTACGTGTAAAACTGGGGATGCAGGCCGAGGTCATACAGTACGCCGCCCGCAATCACGCACGCCCCGATGCACCACAACCAGAACAAGCGGAATCGGATATTCAACCCGGTAAGGAAATAGGCAACCGACAAGGCAAAGGGCAGCGTAATGCCGGGGAATAGCACATAGAACAACAACCCTTGCAAGTAGCCGCAATTGGGCCTCCATAATAGAGATGCGGTCAGAAGGGCGAGAGGAATGCCCAGGGCGGCGTACTGTTCTACGAACGTCCTCCGCACCGACCGGTCATTTTCGAGCGATCGAATCCCGGCAGAACCAGCCACGAAGTAAACGAGCGTAGCTGCGGCTGCCGCCGACTCGACGTGCAGCAGCCCTACGAGGGGAAACGCCAACAGGATCAATCCGAAAACGAGATAGACGGCAGCCGTCCAGCGCACCTCGGGAGATGGGTAGCCGGGTAGACGAAGCGGTTCGGATGAGGGCTCCGATGTGGAGACGGGCATACAATAATTACGCTACCTATATGTAGCACAAAAAAGGTCATGCCTTGCGGGCATGACCTTTACAAAACGTTCCGGCCGGGATAAAATCAGGCGGCGTTCTTTTTGTCCTGCACTTCCGTGCGAATATCCTGCGCCATCTGCTTCAGATCCTGCATAGCTTTACGAACCCGGGTGCCGGCGGCCTTGTTGTTCTTGTCGTAGAACTGGGAGAAGTCCCGCTCCAGACCGTCGACGAAGTTTTTCAAGTCCTCAAATCTGCTCATAGTTACCCTCCCAAATATTGTTAAAGATGTACTGGAATTTGCACTTCCCGACTCGAGTGGCACTTTTTGAAACTTAATCACGGCAACAGCGCGTGTCAATAAGTGGAAACGCCGAAAAAGGCCGAAAAACGGCTTTTTTTGTAAGGATCAGGTTACCACATCCTCTTTCAGGCCGGAAACGCCTGTTCCGACATGGGTGAACGGCGGCTATCGGAGCGCGTCGTTGAAAAAGCGGCGGCCCGCTTGCGACCGTAAGATGGGGGCAAAGAACCATTCCCCGGTTGGTATGGCCGGCTGTGTGCGACCAGACCGTATCAAGGCGCGGTTCCTTGAGCCGTATGCGTCCAGTATAGTATCGGGCCGCCTAACCCCGGGAAGCGAATATCCCATTCGTGTCTGACGTTATCCTCAACTTTTCTACCAAGTATCCACACACGTTGTCCATACGCCCGTTTCCTGTGTTCCTTATACTTGCGTTTTGCGTTGCGGACGACAGGATCACGCCTGACTGCTGCCTTATTTACCCGGAATCGCCTCCATGCTCGAATTCAGCCATCTTCATTGCCATACCCAGTACTCCTTGCTCGATGGCGCGGCCCGGATCAAGACGCTCGTTCAGAAAGCGTCAGCCATGGGCATGAAGGCACTGGCCATTACCGATCACGGTAATCTGTACGGCGTTCCTGAATTTTATACCGAGGCAAAAAAGGCGGGTGTACAGCCGATTATCGGGTGCGAGTTCTACGTTACACCGGGCGGCATGGCGGATCGGTCGGATCGGACTCGCTACCACCAGGTTCTGCTCGCAGCGACCGAAGACGGGTATCGAAACCTCATCCGCCTTTCTTCCGCCTCCTACCTCGACGGCTACTATTACAAGCCCCGCATCGACAGGGAGTTACTAAAATCCCATGCTTCAGGGCTTATAGCCACTACCTGTTGTTTACAGGGGCAGGTGCCGCAAACATTGCTGAAGCGAGGGGAAGACGCGGCCCGAAAGGTATTCCAGGAATATCTCGACATTTTCGGCGAAAACTACTACATCGAGATTCAGGATCACGGGATCGAGGATCAAAAGAAAGTCAATGCCGTCCTGCTCCGTTGGGCGTCGGAGTATGGAGTCAGTGTCGTGGCTACGAACGACATCCACTACGTAGACCAGTCCGATGCCGCCGCCCAGGACGTATTGCTTTGCCTGCAAACCGGGAAGGACCTGTACGATCCAAACCGGATGCGTTTCGACAACGACCAGTTCTTCTTCAAGAGCGCCGATGAAATGTATGGCGCGCTCGTGGAGCTCGAATCTGTCGACCGGGAAGCGGCTCTGGCAACGACCGGCGAGGTAGCGGACAAATGCCGGGTGGACCTTTCGATGGGGAAACTGCTCATGCCCCATTACCCGCTACCCCCGGAGTTCGGCAACGACATGGACGCGTACCTCAGCCATCTCGTTTTCGAGGGCGCGAAAAAACGGTACGGGGAGGTAAGCCAGGCCATCGCGGATCGCCTGCATTACGAGCTGGACGTCATCAAAGCGATGGGATTCGCCGGCTATTTTCTCATTGTTCAGGATTTCACGACGGCAGCCCGTCAACTCAACGTAAAAGTGGGGCCCGGCCGTGGATCGGCGGCCGGCAGCGCGGTCGCCTACAGCCTGGGGATAACCAACATCGATCCACTGCGGTATGAATTGCTTTTCGAGCGCTTCCTGAATCCAGAGCGTGTTTCCATGCCGGATATCGACATCGACTTCGACGACCGGGGGCGCGGGCAGGTTATCGACTATGTCGTCCAGAAATACGGCCGGGAAAACGTCTGCCAGATCGTGACCTTTGGAACCATGGGGGCGCGTTCGGTAATTCGAGATGTGGGTCGGGTGCTGGGGATTCCCCTACCGGAAACCGACCGCATCGCAAAGATGGTCCCCGAAGGCCCGAAAGTCAGTCTTGATACGGCCATCGACGAAGTGCCCGAGTTTCGCAAGCTGCTCGACGATCCGAACCCGCAGATACGGAATCTGCTCCACTATGCTAAAGTACTGGAAGGTTCCGCCCGTCATACCGGGGTTCATGCGGCGGGCGTAATCATCGCACCGGGCCGCGTCAGCGACTACGTCCCGGTTGCCGTCGCGAAAGGAAAATCGACCGGCGAAGACGTCGTCACGACACAGTACGACGGCAAGTGGGTAGAATCGTTCGGCTTGTTGAAGATGGACTTCCTGGGCCTGAAGACGCTCACGGTCCTCAGCGACGCCCTGGAACTCATCAAAGGCCGCCACGGCATCGACATCGACCTGGACCGCATCCCATTCGACGACGCCAAAACATACGAACTTTTCCAACGGGGCGAGACGGTCGCCATATTCCAGTTCGAGTCCTCCGGAATGCGGGAGTGGATGCGCAAGCTGAAACCGACGGGCATCGATGACCTCATCGCGATGAACGCCCTGTACCGTCCCGGCCCGATGGACCTCATCCCGAACTATATCGATCGCAAGCATGGCCGGGAAATCGTGGAGTATCCCCACCCCATGCTTCAGCCTATTCTGGAGCCCACGTATGGCATCCCTGTCTATCAGGAGCAGGTCATGCAAATGGCTCAGGTGATGGGCGGCTACACGCTCGGCAGCGCCGATCTGTTGCGCCGGGCTATGGGCAAGAAGCAAAAGGAAGAAATGGCCAGGCACCGGACGCTTTTCGTCCAGGGCGCCCTGGAACGCGGTGTGCCGGAGCAGACGGCGAACGACGTGTTCGACATGATGGCCAAGTTCGCCGGATACGGCTTCAACAAAAGCCATAGCGCCGCCTACTCGGTTGTGGCTTACCAGACGGCCTACCTGAAGGCGCATTACCCTGCCGAGTTTCTCGCCGCCGCCATGACAAATGAAATGGGCGACACGAAAAAACTGTCGGTGGTGCTGGAGGAGGCGCGAAAAATGGGGCATGAAATGCTGCCCCCTTCCGTCAACCACAGCCAGGCCCACTTTACGGTAGAGGACGGCAAGATCCGGTTCGGGCTCGGGGCCATCAAAGGCGTCGGCGTCGGCGCCATCGAAGCCATCCATAAGCTTCGGCAGAAACACGGTCCGTTCAAGACATTGTTTGAACTGACGCGCGAGCTCGACCTGCGGGCCGTAAACAAGAAAACACTGGAGTGCCTCGCGCGGGTCGGGGCGCTCGACACCCTCTTCGGGCATCGCGCCCAGCTGGTGGAGTCGATTGACGTTGCCATCCAGTATGCGACCAAAATACAGGCCGACCGGGCTGCAGGCCAGAACTCTCTGTTCGGCTCCGTTCAAAACGGCGTCGGCGCCCTGGAACCGAACATGCCCCTCATCGACCCGTGGCCGCGGTCGAAGTTGCTCAAAGAGGAACGTGAATTGATCGGATTTTACGTATCCGGACACCCGCTGGAGGCCTATGCCGCCGAAGCATCCGCCTTTTCTACCGCTGGCCTGAACGACATCGAACGACTGGAACAGGAGATGATTACGTTTCAGGCTTCAACGAACGGTTCGAATGGGTACGCGCAGCCGAAGGGACCTGTCCATCGGTTCTGCGGAATCATCACGGAGATACAGCATCGAACCTCCAGATCGGGGCGGCCCATGGCGTTTGCCACCCTGGAGGATTTCAATGGGCAGGGTGAAGTGGTCTGCTTTGCCCAACAACTCGAAAAAGTAGGCAGTTACCTACGGGTGGATGAAATCGTGCTCGTAAAAGGCGAAACAGAGGTGCGCGGAGGCGCCGTAAAAATCGTCGCACACGACGTCATACCGATGTGGAAAGTACGGGAGCAGCTGATTCAAGCCATCATCGTGCGCATCCACATCGACCTCGTGAACGTGGAACTCATCGAGAAACTCCGCGATTTATGCGAGAGTAACCGGGGGCGTTGCAAACTGTACTTCCAGATCGTAGATCCGGGGTATGCGAAATCGATACCGAGGCTCCGCAGTCGTAAATTCGTCGTCGATCCGACGTCCGAATTGATGCAAGGCATCTCCCGGCTTTTCGGAAAAGAGAATATTACGGTCGAGGGCGACGCTTGACCTGCACACTCCCCGATCAGGCTTGACGATCCAAGGCAGATTATGCCCGTACCACGCGTTTCCGACGACGGCACCTGTATTACGCTGGACTTGCACGGCGCAAGCGTGAGCGAAGCCGCAGTGCTGACCCGCAAATTGCTCCAGAAAGCCCTGAGCCGGGGGCGGGGTACCGTAAAAATCATCCACGGCAGTTCAACCACAACGGCGGATACGGGCCGCGAAACAATCAAATCTACCCTGCATGCCCTCTTCGATGGCGGACATCCGGGTGTGGCCAGTGTCTTGCGTTCGGACGACTACTTGCTGGTAGCGCTCACCCCCTCTACTCGGAAAGACACAACGCCTGTCACGTTACGGGACCTCTCACCCTTCTGACTTCACGGGCGTGACGCACCACACAAAACCAATCATTGGTATATCCACCTCGCTGGAAGAGAACAGCGCCGTCCTTTCTCTGGAGTACGTCGATGCCGTTGAAACGGCCGGGGGAACGCCTGTCATTTTGCCGCCGTCCACATGTCGACATACGGCGGCAAGGCTGTCTGAAATGCTGGATGGCGTGATAATTACCGGTGGTCCGGCCGTTTCGCTGCATCTCGTAGGGACTTTGCCCGACGATCTGCCGTCCGCGCCCGAACGGCGAGTCCAATCTGACCTGCGGATGGTTGACGTATGCGCGTCGAGCAATAAGCCGCTTCTCGGCATATGCTACGGAATGCAGTTGCTCAACGCATGGGCCGGGGGATCCATCTATGCGGATGTGCAAAAACAGGTAGCAGGAGCGCTCGTGCATAGCGCAACCCGAGGAGCGCCTCCTCATTCCATTCGTGTAAGCGCTACATCCTGGCTGTTTTCAGCCATGCAACGAGACGAACTGATGGTGAGTACGAACCACATCCAGGCCATTGCATCGTTGGGATCGGGTTTCGTAGCTGTCGCCTTTGCCCCTGATGGAATGATCGAGGCCATAGAAAACCAAAGCGCGTCTATGACAGGAGTGCAGTTTCATCCCGAACGTATGGGAGAACCAATGCGGCCGCTTTTCGAGGCTTTCATCACGCGCTGTCGCGGCGGGGCGGCATACGTACCGTAACGTATTTGCCGACCGATCCGAGGAAACAGTAGCGCGCCGGGCCGTCAAAACCGGCCGGCGATCCGGAAACACAGGGTGGCCTCACCATTTTAACATACAATCGAGCGAAGCAGCCGATGGAACACATGGAGCGACAATACACCATTTTGTATGTGGAAGACGACCCGGAGGACCAGTTCCTGGTGAAAGCCGCCGTGCGTCGAACAGGTCGCTCCATCACCCTCCATTTCGCCGAAAACGGCAAAGATCTCCTTCGTTACCTGCTCTCCGTGAAGGATGAAGCGGGCAGACCGGACCTGATCCTCATGGATCTCAATATGCCGGAAATGGATGGGTTTGAAACCCTCAAATACATCAAGCGGAACGAAACATGCAGGCGGGTGCCCACCATTGTTTTCACGACCTCGCTGGCGCCGGATCAGGTTCATAAATGCTACGACCTCGGAGCCAATGCCATCATGATGAAGCCGCAAACCTTTTCCGAGTTCGAGCAGGTGATCGGGGAAATGCTTTCCTACTGGCTCGACAGGGTGCGGCTGAGTTGAATGGTTACCCTGGAGGTTACATTCTGGAAAACATGAACCTGAAGCCGGTTGTGCTTCGTTCAGGGTACACAGAACACCGCGATCACTCCTGCACCATTCATACGGAGATGTGCCATGCCGGACGATCTTGAAAAACGCATCGACTATACGCAAGCAAAAAAAGGCCTTATCAGCGAAGCACTGGGGCATCTAGAAGCCGTGCAGCACCTGCTGGATAAAGCCGTTTCCGCAGCGGGAAAAAATCATTCGGCCAAGCAGGCGGAAAGCCTAGAGGCGGCCTCCCTGATCAACCGGGGGCAGATCGCCTTGATCCGGAGTTTATCCAGCCTGGATATCTAGCATCGGCTCCTGCAAATTACCTTTTCGACTCGCACCGATTATTTCGCTGTTTTCTTCAAGCGGCTCACAAACTCCTTTCTGAATTTGAGTACTTTCGGCTCGATGACTACCCGGCAGTATGCCTGCCGGGGATTATTGCGGAAATAATCGTGATGGTAGGCCTCGGCCGCATAAAACGATTCAAAAGGAGTCACTTCGGTAACGATTGGATCGGGCCATACGTGAGCATCATTGAACTCGGCCATGACCTTCCGGGCGGCATCCCGCTGGCGGTCGCTATGATAAAACACCGCCGACCTGTACTGCGTACCCACATCGGCTCCCTGCCGGTTCAGGGTAGTAGGGTCGTGTATGGCGAAAAAGACACGAAGCAGATCCGAAAACGAAACGACCTCCGGATCGAATACGATCTGCACGACCTCGGCGTGGCCCGTTCGTCCCGTGCATACGGCTTCATAGCTGGGGTTCGGAACGTCGCCGCCGGAGTAGCCGGGAGCCACATCGATTACTCCACGAAGCTCATCGAAGATGGGCTCGAGGCACCAGAAACATCCACCCCCGAGGGTGGCAACTTCAACATTCTCCCTATCGTCAGCCATACCATCCCCCTTTTTTTCCGTTGCGATACCTTGCAGGATCGAATACCTCCCCGGATCCGGCGGAGCGGCATATGCGGCTCCCGTTAAACAAAGCAGCATTCCTGCCGCCAGTATCCGAGTGAGTATCCCTGACAAAACGCTTCTCCGGCTATGTCCACGAGCTTCATGGAGCCCTTCGCGGGAGGTTTTAGCGGAGGCATTTGGCAAACGTGTCTTCCTACCAAAAGGATTCGTTGGAGACCCCGCCCCTCTGCCTGGACTACTTATTGTTGCATGGGCTCGCTTCATTTTTGTTTGCATCGTACCCTGCTTGTGTTCAGGAGCAGCAGCGGCAAAATTAACCGCATCTCTTTCGTTAAACAGTGGTTAGCACGAACAAGTATATCTCCGGGTTTCCTTCCGGTACGTTCGCGAACTGTTTTCCATCTCGTTTCACGAAGTCGCGCAGACAGGGAAGGATGGCTCGTGCCTCGATGCCGGTCTTCGCTGTGCTTGTCATATTCGGTTTCGGCTGTTCAGGTGAAAACGGGTCGCAAGGGGTGCGAAGCGAGATGGCCGGGCAGGTTGCGCTGGAAGTATTTGCCGCCTCTTCTCTGTATGACGCGCTGACAGAGGCCGTTGACACGTTCGAAGTAGCCTGGCCCGGATTACGGGTGCACGGTCACTTTGCCGGCTCCCAGCAACTCGTAGCGCAGCTCGGTCATGGCGCTTACGCCGATGTGCTCATCACGGCCGACGGCATTCAAATGGAACGGGCCGTAAGGGACTCGCTGGTTCGTCCCGGAGACGTGTTTCTTTTTGCCGCAAATCGGTTGTGCATCATCGCGCCTGCAGGGAACCCTTCCGGGTTGAGAAGCTGGCAGGACCTCGGTCGTCCGGGAATCACGCTGATTATGGCCGCCGCCGAAGTGCCGGCCGGACGATACAGCCGAGCGTTCCTCGAAAAGGCTACGGAGGCCGGCGGGAATGAATGGGCCCGGACTGTGCTGCGCAACATTGTTTCCCACGAAACCAACGCACGTTCCATTCGAACCAAGGTGATGCTGGGTGAAGCGGACGCCGGTCTCGCCTATTGTAGTGATACGGCGGGTCTGACTCCCGAAGAAATACACACAATCCAGATTCCCCCCGCCTTGAACATAGCGGCTACCTACCCTGCCGCCGTACTGAGCCATAGCTTTTATCCGGCGGAAGCCCGGGCGTTCATCGACTTTCTTTTATCCCCTCGGGGGCAATCCCTGCTTTCCCGGCATGGTTTTTCGCCTGTCGGTACGTCTGAAAGCCGCGCCGATGCGGAGAAATGACGGCGGACTCGTGGACGCGCCGGACGGCAGCTACAGCGGCACGTCAACCCGTTTCCTCCAGCGCGTTCCATCCGGGGTGTCCATGATTTCAACCCCCAGAGCCTCTATCTGCTCGCGCAACCGATCGGCAAGGGCATAGTCCTTTGCCTTTCTGGCCTCGTTGCGTTCCGCGATGAGCTGGTCCACCGGCTCGGCCAGACCGTCATCCGCGTGCATGTCTTTTTTACGGGGTTCTTCCGCTGCGATAAAGCCAAGTAGCCCGTTCGTTTTCTCCAGCCAGCGCCCTGCACTCCGGGCGGAAGCTCCGTTGAGCGGCTGCATGCCCTGAATGAGTTTGATCCCCTTTAACGAAGAAGCCAGCGCCACCGGGGTATTCAAATCATCGAGCAATGCCTGAAGGGTTTCCTCATAGACGGCGTCCAGGCGCGGGCCGGCGTGGTCCGGCCCCGGCAGATCATGTTCAACAGCCTCCCGGATGCCGCGAGCCACTTCGGTGTAGCGTTGCACGATTCTGGCGCTGTCGCGCAGATGCCGCAGGGTGAAGTTGAACCGCTCACGGTATTTACCGGAGATGAGCGCATACCGCAGCGCCAGGGGATCGACGCCGCGCCCCCCTTCGGATTCGGGCGCAATCAGGTCACGGATCGTATAGTAGTTGCCCCTGCTTTTCGACATTTTCTCTCCCTCGCTCATGAGGAAGCGCGTATGCACCCAGTGCCGAACGAAAGGTCGGCCGGTGAGGCTCTCAGCCTGAGCGATCTCACATTCATGATGCGGGAAAATCAGGTCCTCTCCACCGGCATGTACATCTATGGTATCGCCGAGGTACGTCATGGACATGACGGAGCATTCGAGGTGCCAGCCCGGAAATCCTTTCCCGAAAGGGCTATACCACTGCATGAGGTGATGAGGGTCCTTCTTCCACAGCGCAAAATCTCGCGGGTCCCGTTTTTCCGTATCTTGGATAACGTCGCGAACGCCTTGTCCCAGGAGATCGGCATCTTGATTTCCTGAAAGCTTGCCGTAGCCCGGAAAGGAAGGCACGTGAAAATACACACCCTGCTCCGTTTCGTAGGCATGCCCCGAAGCCATCAGGCGCTCGACGGCGTCTATTTGTGGGGTGATGTGCTCGGTTGCCCTCGGACGCACATCCGGCTCCAGGAGGTTCAGCGCGTTCCATTCATCCAGCAGCACATTCGTGTAATACCGCGCCAGATCCCACACGTTGGCAAAGTGTTGCCCCTCCTTCGAGCGGAGCGCCCGGGCCATTTTATCCTCACCCGAAGCATCGGCGAAATCATCTTCCGTCAGGTGGCCCACGTCGGTTACATTCGTCACGTAGCGTGTATTCCAACCAATGGCGCGAGCCGTACGGATGATCAGGTCAGAGGTCAGAAACGTCCGGAAGTTTCCAATATGCGCAAAGGAGTACACCGTAGGCCCACAGGCATACATGGCCAGCAAACCGGGAACGGCAGGCGCCAGCGGCTCGACCTGCCGGGTGAGGGTGTTGTACAGTCGGAAGGTATGCTTGTCAGTCATATGGTCGGGAAGTCAGAAGTGCCGGATGGCAGTATCCTCTGGGAAGAGGCCTCAAGGCAGCAAATAAAAACAGGTCATGAAAACAGAATGCTAACCGGAGGTCAGGCGAAGTCCAACGATTCCTGCCACGATCAGCCCGATGCACATCAGCCGGAGGGCCGACTTTGGCTCACCGAAAAGCAGAATGCCTAGCAAAGCGGCTCCGACGGCTCCGATTCCTGTCCACGTGGCATAAGCCGTACCGATGGACAACACCTCGACCGCGCGCGCCAGAAAGTAGAAGCTGAGAACCAGTGCGGCAAGCGTTCCCAGGGTAGGCCACAGCCGGGAGAACCCCTCCGAATACTTCAACCCGATCGCCCAGGCAATCTCCAGAACGCCGGCGACAAGCAAATAGTACCAGGCCATAGCCTCACTCCGTGCAGCGACGAGAAAAAAGCCCGTCCAATGTCTCATCGGTTTAGTTCGCGAATGAGATGGTTCAACTCCGGAAGGATCAGTTTTTCCAGAGCCAGGCGAACCGCTCCTGTGGACCCCGGGACGGAAAATACCAGCGTCTTACGATAGGCGCCCGCCGTGGCACGGGAGAGCATCGCGCCGGAGCCAATTTCCGCATAAGAGAGCATACGAAACAACTCCCCGAACCCCGGCAGGGTTTTTTCCAGTCGGGCCGCAACGGCTTCGTAGGTGGTATCACGCGGGCTGATACCCGTACCCCCATTGATAAGGATTGCGTCAACCGTCCCGGCCAGCGCATCCAGCATACGCACGATCTCGGCAGGTTCATCGCGGATGATGCCGTAGAACCCGATTTCGTGCCCCGCCTCGGCTAGGCGCGCTTTCATCAGAGCGCCGCTCAGGTCTGTATCGGTGGTCCGTGTATCCGATACGGTAAGTACGGCGCACTTTGCGGTTCGGTCAACCGATAGGGCGGCATGTTCCGTATAGCTCATGACGTAGCCGAGTCGTCGGAGGAAGATGGGCTTTCGCCAAACCAGCGCGGCGGATCGTAACCGTGCCCCCCCCACGGGTTGCACCGTACGATGCGATAGGCAGCCAGAATCGAACCTTTCAGGGCGCCGTATCGCTGAAGCGACTGAATGGCATAGGAAGAACAGGTAGGTGTGAACCGGCAACTGCGGCCCAGGTGCGGAGACAGCACGAGCTGGTACAGGCGGACAAGCCCGATAAGGACTCGGCGGGGCCATTCGACTACCGGAACCATTGATCTCTATCTCTAACCGAAAGGTACACGCCTATAACGTCTGGCAGTCAGGCAGTTCCGGCCCTCGCGGTTAAGAGCCGGTGCGGAGGTGGTTGATACCGGCCGCGCAAACCTGTACCTTTTAAAGCCCGGCTCCAGGTTTCTGCCGGGCGTACCCCTATCCTATTGCAAATAGATACCATGCACCTAGAACATATCCTGTCGGAAGTCAAATTTTCATCGGAAGGGCTCGTTACGGCCATCGCTCAGGATACCGATACAGGAGAGATTCTGATGTTGGCTTACATGAACGAAGCCACATTGAGGCAAACCCTTGAAACACGGGTTATGACGTACTGGAGTCGGTCGAGGAAGAAGGTATGGATCAAAGGAGAAAGCAGCGGTAACACGCAGGAAGTTAGGGAAGCGCGAATCGATTGCGATGGCGACGCCCTCCTGTTCAAGGTCGTTCAACACGGCGGGGCGGCATGCCATACAGGCCACCGGAGCTGCTTTTACCGAAAAGTAGAAGGCGACGCGCTCGTCGAAACCGGAGAGCCCTTGTTCAACCCGGCGGAAGTGTACAAGCCGACGGAGTAAATGGAAGGGCATAAAAGGATTCGGCAACCCGTCAGGCCGTTTGCTCTGCGAGCGATACAGCCATGACCCTATCTTGTGTTGCCGGAAGGACCACCTCGAACCGACTGCCCTGCCCCGGGCGGCTGCTCGCCGTGATCGTGCCGTTGTGCCTATCCACGATGCGCCTGCATATCGCAAGGCCGATGCCGGTGCCTTCATACGAATCCTTCCCGTGGAGTTGCTGGAAGGGGGTAAATATCCGGTCGAGATACTTCTCATCGAATCCGATGCCGTTATCTTCCACGACCAGGCGGCACACGTGCTTGCCGGCCCAGCCCGGCGCCTCCTCGAGCGTTCCGGTTACATGCACTTCCGGCGGCATTCCCGGCCGGTGAAACTTGAGCGCGTTGCCTATCAAGTTGAGCAAGAGCTGATGCATTTGCAGCGGATCCGCTTCGATGTCCGGCAAATCTTCTGCGATGAGCCGCCCGCTGGTTTGATGCAACCGAAAATCAAGATCCGAGCGGACGTCCTCCAGTACATCATTCAGCGAAACCGAGGTAAAGGGCTGCACCTTGGTCCGTACGCGCGAAAAGGCGAGCAGGTCTTTTATGAGCAGCGACATGCGCTGGGCCGCATGTTGCAACCTTTTCAGATAGTGCCTGCCCGTTTCGTCCAGAGCGGCCCCATATTCCTCCAGAACCAGTCCGCTGAACGAGTTGATCTTGCGCAGCGGTTCCTGAAGGTCGTGCGAGGCGATATAGGCAAAGTCCTGCAACTCCCGGTTGCTTCGTTCCAGCTCGGCCGCATGGGCGCGCAACTGCGTCTCGCGCTCCTCGGCCGCTTCACGAGCCAGTTGTTCGCGCAAGGCGCGCGCTTCCGCCTCCTGCGCCCGCACCTGCTCCGTTATATCCGTACTGGTTCCGAACCAGCGAGCGACCTTCCCTGCTTCGTCATGGATCGGCACCCATTGAAACAGAAACTGCCGGTACTCCCCGGATTTGCTGCGCAGGGGGAATGTATCCTCCCAGAAGGCGCCTGTTCGTACGGCCTCCCGAACCCTGCTCTGAAACCGCGCCAGATGGTCGGGATGAACGACGGACGGCCAGGCATCCGGTAAGGCCCCTTCGGAGGAGAGGCCGGAATAATCAAACCACCTGTGGTTGTACCACAGCGGATTAGCTCCGTCGTCGGCTACCCAGGCCAGTTGAGGGATAGAATCCACCATCGTCCGGAACTCGCGTTCGCGTTCCCTCAACGCCGCCTCCGCACTGCGCTGCGCGGTTATATCCGCCATGGCGGCGACGGCCCGCTCGATCTGTCCAGCCGCATTCCGCAGAGGGAAGGCTGACTGAAGTATCGTTTTTCGCACCCCGTCCGCCGTCTCTATATCGATGATCTCCGACTCAACGGTTTCACCCCGCAAGGCTCTTGCGAGCGCCCACTCCGGGTCCTGTATCGGCCGGCCGCTTTCGGGCCACCACCCTTTATGATCGTCGTAGCGAACGGTGCCGAACGGTTCATTTCGCGACCATAACGCCTGCGCAACCGTATTGGTAAATGTTATATACCCGGTTTTCTCCGCTACGAATACACCAACGGGAAGGGATTCGAGAATGTGCCGGAGCCGCTGCTCGCTTTGCCGGGCGCTCTCACCCGCCCGATACTGCACCTGGCTAAAACCGAAAAGCATCAGGCTCAGCAACAGGCCGGTTACGGCCGTAACCGGTATAAACCAGCGACGCGATTCCTCGATGAAATAGGCGGTAGGGGCGAAACTGATCGTCCAGGTGCGCCCGGCGCTCTCCAGCCGAATCAGGGTATCGTACTCATGCGACGGCGCCGGGGCATTCCCTACCATACGGGAATCGTGCATGAGGTTTTCTTCATTCACCTCATACCCGTCGTACACCCTGTAGGCCACCAGCGGCGAAGCATCGGAGGCAAAGATTCCGTTGAATAAATCGTCTACGCGATAAGGAGAGTACACAAAGCCTTGCAGCAAGGCTCGTCGCTCTGCGACGGTGGGGGGCGTGGCGCCGGCCCGATACACGGGAAAGTAAATCAGGAAGCCGGCCTGTTTTCTTTCTTCGATTTCCTGAACCAGTGTAACCTTGCCGGACATGGCGGACATACCCGTATCTCGCGCGCGTGCCATAGCGGCCCGCCTGACCGGCTCGGAGTACATATTGTAGCCAATGGCCGCCCGGTTGCGAACGTCGAGAGGCGCCAGATACAGAATGGAAAACTGTTCCACCGTGTCCGTCCGGGGCCATACGGCGAAGTCGGAAAACCCCTGCGCCCTCATTCGGGCTTCCAGACTGTCCCGTTCCTCCGGTGCGAAGCGCTGTGTATAACCGAACCCGAGGAGGCCTGGAAAGCGCCTCCGCAAATCCAGCATATCGGTATACTTGCGGAAGTCGGTGTACTGAAGGGGGCCGTCGATGGCGGCCAGCAGCCCGGCCCCGCTTCGAATAAGGGAGATGCCGGTGTTCAGCGAGACTTCGATTCGCGTGCGGGTATTCTGAATCGCATTATCCAACCGCTCTCTGTCGCGTGTGGATACCGTTTGAGCCACATTCCAGGTTATTATCGCCGTGGTCAACAGCGATAACACCAGAATGAGCCGGGGTATGGACGAGCGTGGTACCATTCTTCGCCAACAGAAAGCGCTGCTTACAGGACACCTGCCGGCGGCCTTTCCTTATCGAACCGGGCCGGGAAGCGCACCTTACTTCATCTCGGCTGCCTCAGAGTACGTCCGATGAGTGGGACAGGTCCACAAATTGAATCCTGAAACGCCTCGGACGTACAAAAGATCGATTCATCAACAATATGAAGCAAAAATCAACCTGCTCCTCCCCCATGTTGCTTCATGCACAATTCCCTGATTTCATGAACGCTCCTTCCGTAGCGCCAACCCTTTATGCTTGCACGGCCCTTACCTCTGGCGTATCCTGATTCATTCGTGCGGCCGGAATGCCTCATCATCCAGCACCAGACAATCACCTGAGGACGATGTCACTCGAAGCGACCTCCCTGGCAGGACGGCAACTGCGTCGGCAACAGAGCCACGTTGCGGCTACTTCTTTTTTTGCGCTGTTTTCCATCGTTGGGTTGGCCCTGTACGGCCTGCCCTTCTTTTACGACTTTTTTGTACGGGATTTTGGATGGAGCCGGGCACAGGTTACATCGGGCAACGCGCTGAGCAAGCTGCTCGTGGGTCCGCTGTTCGGGTTTCTGGTCGGTTGGATAATCGACCGATTCGGCCCTCGCAGAACGATGCTTTCCGGCATTCTGATGGCCGGCGTAGCGCTCGTCGGGCTGAGTTACATGACGAGTTTATGGATGTTCTACTTTTTCTATATGTTCAATGCCCTGGGGTATGTTGCCGGAGGTCCGTTGCCGAACCAGGTACTCATCTCCCGCTGGTTCGATAAGGCGCGAGGTAAGGCCATGGGGTTTGCCTATATCGGCATCGGCGCAGGAGGCGCTATCGTCCCTTTGCTTGCGGTTTGGCTGATCGACGCATACGGGTGGCAGGTGGCGTTACGCGTCATCGGGTTTCTTATCGTCGCGATAGCGTTTCCGCTGGCCTTCTTCGTGAAAGATGCTCCCCCGGACTGGACTGGTCCGGTTAAATCATCGGTTCCTCTCGTTCCCATACGGCGCGTGCTTACTGATAAGTATTTTTACCTGCTCGCGTTCGGAAGTATGTGCTCCATTGCGGCGGTGGGTGGGACGAACCAGCACCTCAAGCTCTTTTTTAGTCTGGACCAGGGGCTGCCTCAGGGCGAGATTGCCCGGATCGTGTCGCTCGTGCTGGTTTCGAGTATCCTGGGCCGCATTATCATGGGATGGCTCGCGGACCGCTGGCCCCGGAAGTACGTGATGCTTCTCATTTATATGATCGTCGCAGCTGCCATCCCGCTTCTTTTCCTGGCCGACATCAGGGGGGTCATCTACTTGTTTGCCTTTCTTTTCGGCATTGGTCTGGGGGGCGACTACATGATCATTCCGCTGATGGCCGGAGACATTTTCGGCGTAAGGGTGCTGGGCAGGGTGATGGGCATCATTCTGACGGCTGACGGCGTGGCGGAGGCTACGGCTCCGTACCTTGTCGGACGCCTGTACGATGCGAGCGGCGCCTACACGGTCGGCTTCGGCATCCTGATCGGCCTGGCGTTGCTGGGGGCGCTGGCCGTTGCGTTTTTGCCCACCACACGCGTGACTACGGACTGAACTCGCCGCGCCGGACGTACCGAAACACGCAAGCACACGAAGTCCCTACGCCGGAAAACATGCAACTGGAGACTTCAGCGGGTACCGTTTTTCTCTACGCGATGATAACGGCCATCGCAACCGGGCTGGGGGCGCTGCCCTTCTTCCTGGTCCGTACCCCAACAAGGCAGTGGCTGGGCCTCTCGAATGGTATGGCGGCCGGGTTGATGATTGCCGCCTCGCTCATGCTCATCATCGAAGGGTGGGTTTATAGTCCGTTACTCACCTTGTTGGGGGGCGCACTCGGGCTCGTTTTCATCCGGATAAGCCATTACTTTCTGGATCACCACGATGACAACGTGGCCTTGAGCGGCATCGAAGGGGTGAATGCGAAGAAGATCCTGCTCATCATGGGCGTCATGACCATTCACTCCTTTACGGAGGGTGTGGGCGTCGGGGTGTCGTTCGGCGGTGGGGAGGCGCTGGGGATTTTCATTACGGCCGCCATAGCCATCCATAATATTCCCGAAGGTCTGGCGATCAGCCTGGTCATGGTGCCGCGCGGAGCCTCGGTGTGGAAAGCGATGGGCTGGAGTATTCTTTCGAGCTTGCCGCAGCCGCTCATGGCCGTACCTGCCTTCCTTTTCGTAGAGTGGTTCAGGCCGCTTCTTCCGTCCGGACTTGGCTTTGCGGCCGGCGCCATGCTCTGGATGTCCTCATCCGAACTCATTCCCGATGCTCTGGAGGATGCTTCACGCACCCGGGTTGCGCTGGCCGTTTTCGGTTCGGGTATGCTTATGATGGCCTTACAGATCCTTCTTGACGGATGATGGTAAAGGCTACTGATTTTGATCCCGAAGAGAGCGGGCGGTCGGTTCATGAGCGGATCGAGCAGAGCCCACACCAAACCCGAACATACCTCTTACCAACATGAATGCTCCCAAGCCCGTTGTGCAACGCCTGGCCGATATCGTCAACTACCAGAAAGGCACGGTAGTCAGCAAAATGCTGCTCAAACAAAAGACGGGCAGCGCCACGCTGTTTGCTTTTGCCCGAGGCGAAGGCCTCAGCGAGCATACCACCCCGTTCGAGGCGCTGCTGTACCTGGTGGAAGGTATGGCGGAGGTGCTGATTGCGGGGGAAACCTACGTGCTGGCCGGAGGAGACATCATACTGCTACCCGCCCGGATACCGCATGAAGTACGGGCAGTGGATGATTTCAAAATGATGCTCATCATGATGAAACCGGTGTAGAGCGCGTTTTGAGAAACTGACTACGGATCAGGCCCTCGGCGCTTTGTCGGTATTCCTCAAACGACTGCAAGACCAGACCGACATACTGCAGGGGGTTTTCCTTTCGGTCGGCCCGCACGCAGTCTTCCAGAGAGGTGCAATGGGCCAGTACATCATCGGCGCCGACGTAATAGCTTCCCGACCGTAGCGCATGAGCCGCCGAAGCAACCGAAGTCAGGTCCCCCAGATCGGCGCAGCGACGAATCTCCTCTATGTAAGGATCGGAAGCATGGAGATAGGTTAGCAACATCTCCCGCAGGAATTCAGGATCGGTGGAGCCAAGGCGAACCGAGAGACGATCCAGAATGACCAGCGACTGAGCGTTTCCGGTTAACGGGTCTTCCGGGGGCTGATGTACCATGGCGTTGCACGGATATCGGGATGTTGGCAGGATGAAGCCGGAGTGGTAGGCTCTACAAACGCAACGGCCTTCTATGTGAACGAGCCGTCTGGAAACCGCTCGGGCGGTCAGGACTTCCAGAGCGCTTTATTACGCCAGAATCCACATTTGCCTGCGTGCGTATCTGCCATTGATGTTTCAAATTGTGTGCTGTGCTCCGTTGAATAGGGGAAACTTGCGCTTGAAACGTCTAACGTTTATCCCTCTGCTCTGTAAGCACGCACGCCGGGCATCTAAATTGCTACAGATATCTCAAATGAAGTTACGCTTAAAATCGGCTTGAAAGGAGCAGGTCGCCGAATTTTTAACGCGCTCAGCAACATGGATCGTATAGTAAAGGAGGAACGAATGTACCTCGGAACAGACAGTAGGCGCGGTTTCATAAAAACGCTCGCGCTGGGTGCGGGCGCCCTGTATGCGGCGCCCGCCTCGAGTTATGCCCGCATCATAGGCGCCAACGAGCGGCTATCGATCGGAGTGGTCGGGGTTAACGGGCGGGGTCTTCAGCTGGCGCGGGTCATCACTTCGTTAGGCAATGCCGATGTGGCCTATGTGGCGGACGTAGACGAAAGAGCCCTCGCCAGGGCCGTAACGGCCGTGGGCGGAGCGCAGCCTGCTGCGCCGAAAGGCGTCCGGGACTTCCGCGCCATACTGGATGACCGCACGCTCGATGCCGTAGTCATCGCTACCCCCGACCACTGGCACGCCCCGGCCACCATCCTTGCCTGCTCCGCCGGAAAGCACGTCTATGTGGAAAAACCGGCCAGCCACAATGCGCGAGAGGGCGAACTCATGGTAGCGGCGGCGCGCAAGTACGATCGACTGGTTGAACTCGGAAACCAGCGTCGTTCGTGGCCTATCGTGATCGATGCCATTGCGGAAGTACATGGAGGTGCCATCGGTCCCGTATTTTACTCACGCTCGACGTATGCCCGCGCCCGCGATTCCATCGGGCAGGGCAAGGTAGCGCCCGTGCCGTCGTGGCTCGATTACGATTTGTGGCAGGGGCCGGCGCCCCGCGTCCCTTATCGCGACAACGTAATCCATTATAACTGGCACTGGTTCTGGCAGTGGGGCACCGGCGAAGCGGGGAACAACGGGGTCCATACGATCGATCTCTCCCGGTGGGGCCTTGGGGTCGATTACCCGATGCGGGTTGCCGCCACGGGCGGACACTATTTCTGGGACGACGATGCGGAAACCCCGGATACGCAGGCCCTGACATTCGAGTTTGCAGACGGTAAGTACATCCTGTGGGAAGGCCAGAGCGCCAACTCCTACGGCTTCGGCGGCGCCGGGGTAGAAGTAAGTTTCCACGGCAGAGAAGGGACTCTGGCCATAACGGGAAATGGATACAAGGTGTTTGATCGCCGGAACCGGCTCATCAGGGAGGTCAATGCCCAGAACGGGCCGAAAGCGGTGGATCGCAGCGGGAAAGAACTCAACCTGGACGGCGTCCATCTCGACAACTTCTTCCAGGGCATCCGGCAGGATGTGCGGCTCAACTCCAGCATAGAGGAAGGCCACAAAAGCACGTTGCTCTGTCACCTGGGTAACATATCGCACCGGACGGGAAGGATCCTCCACTGCGATCCGACGAATGGACGCGTGGTGAACGACAAAGAGGCTATGGCGTTCTGGGAACGCAGCTACGCACCGGGCTGGGAACCCGTCGTGTAGGCCGGGCTTAGGGATGCGGCCGACCGATACCCTGCTCACTGCCTGCCCTCCTATCCAGACGTCTCAGAACCAGGAGTCGATATACCGAACAAAATCGTCGTACGTCTCTTCCAGCCATTCAGATACCTCGCGCAGTTTGTGCTGCCAACGTTCCACCGGAGTGAGTGGCGGAGATGCAGACGGCAGGGTAAACGTGGCCTTTACCATCCGATGGTCGCTGGTTTCGTCCGTATCGGGAAAATCACCCGGATGCTGAATAATCCAGGATTGGGCGGGCCATTCAAGGGCCGGCCCGCCCACGAATACAAAGTCGAGGATGCTATTGTAGCGGCAACGCGCGTCCTCTCCATCGCCGACCCTGCTGCACTGCGTTGAAAGCAGCCGGCGGGGCCGCACCCATCTGTATCGCCCTTCCGCGGTAAGCAGGTCGTATCCCCGATCGCGGCTTTTTCCGTTGCTCCGGACGTCCCAATCGAAGTTGTAATCTCCAACGGCGATAACGGGTAACTTCTGGCCGGCAATCCAGGTGTTGAGTAACCGGGCCTGTCGGTGCCGCGCCGCTTCGTCGCTGCGATAGAGGTGGTTTACCATAAAGAGGAATTCCACGTTGGATTCGCGGTCCCGAAAGCGAGCCACGATGGGAGCACGCACATTGCCCCCCACATTGACGACCGGGATTTCAAACCAGGAAAGGAGTTCAAACCGTTTCACATCGAAAAGAATGGCCAGCCGGTCCGCTCCGCCGGAGCGACCGAGCAACGACTTGAACGGGGCCCCTTCGCCGATTGCCGCGGCGCGCTCAAACGGCGCCGCCCAACGGCCGGATACTTCCGTCAGGCCCCACAGATCCACCCCTACGGCGCTGCCCAATCGGGACGTAAGCGTTTTTACCTCCGACCCACCGGACTCAACATTCCACGTAGTTACCGTCAACGCAACCTGGGCGGCGGCGGGCGGCGCCATCACGCACAACGCAGCGATAATTATGACATGCCGTATGCGGTAAAATGAGTGGGTCGATGCAGCAAACATGCTTCCTGATAACCTGAATCAGTGGGTAAGTCATCCCTGTTCCGGAACGACGGGCAAAAGCACCCAGAAGGATGAACCTTCGTTCTCGGTCGTCTCGAAGCCGATAGTGCCTCCAAAATCCTCGGCGCTTTTTCGGGCAATGGCCAGACCGAGACCGGTACCGCTTGTTTTGGTCGAGAAGTTAGGCTGGAAAATCTTCTCGACAAGATCCTCCGAAACACCGTGGCCGTTATCCTCGATGGTCGTCCGGGCCCAATCCTGTCCGTCGATCCGCTCCGGGGAGGTTTCGACACGGACAAGCCCGGTACGGCCGGGGGGTATGGCCTCCATGGCATTTTTTATGAGGTTGATAAAGATGCGCCGCACTTCTTCGCGATCCGCTTCAACGATAAGAGGCTGTAGAGCGGTTGTGGAATGAATTTCCACCGCAGCATCTTCCTGCATCAACGATACGGCTTCGGTAACTACTTCATTCAAATCGAGTTGTTCGAGCACCCTCGTCGGCATACGGGCAAAGGAGTGAAAATCGTTGGCAATGCGAGCCAGTGCATCGATCTGTTCGATAAGGGTGGATGTGATCCGGTCGAAAAGCCCGGTAAACTTCCGAGCGGCATCCACTTCCGGCTCCCGCCCTTCGTCCAGCGAAACGAACGCACGCCGGAGATGCTGTACGGATAGCTTCATCGGAGTGAGCGGGTTCTTGATCTCGTGGGCAACCTGGCGGGCCATTTCTCTCCAGGCGAGCTGCCGTTCCTGCTGGGCCAGCGCCCTTCGGCTTTCCGCAAGCTGCTGCTGCATGGCGTTGAACGTCTCTACGAGTTCTCCGATTTCGTCCCGGGAATCCACCGGAATGGCTTGCTGGAAGCGCCCGCGGGCCACCGCAAGCAGTCCGACGCGCAAACGCCCGATGGGACGTGCTATGGCATTGGCCAGCAGGGATGCCGTCAGCAGTACGACGAGGACGAGCAGCAACAACGCTCCGAAAAGATAAGCCAGCGTTCTCGCCTGCTCTTCTTCCAACCGCTCCTGTTGCGCCAGGGTGGGTACCGCGAGCACGTACCTGGGGCGGCCGCTTTCATCCAGCAAGGCTCGGTAGCCCGATTTATACGAAAAACTACCCAGCTTCTCGCCGGCAACGAAAAACCGTATCCCGTCTACGTATAGTGCTTTGTAGGCCTCTATGGAGAGGCGTCGATCGATCAGGCGGTCGCGAACCAGTTGAGGGCGACTCGACGCGACGAGCTCGTAGTTTCGGTACACGTTGAGTTCAAGCCCGACGCGGGCGGCCAGTGAGTCGATTTGAATCCGGTCCAGTACGTGGTAAGGCATCTCGTCCGCGCCGGTAGCAAGGGCGAGCGATTCCTCTACCCGCTCCAGGTTTTGCCTCAACCAGTTCTGGACGTAGTTCTCCTCGCCCTCCCTGATAAACTCGCGTCCGACGATACCCACCGCGCCAACGGATATGATCCCAACGGCCATAAAGGCATTCAGTACCTTGTCGCGAAACCGAACCCTGTACAAGGGTATCATACCGGCACGACGCCGAAGCCAGAGACCCAGAAGGTAAAAAGGAAAGCCGAGGACGACCCCGACCCCCGTCAAGCGCAGCAGGTAGTACAGGTGGTCGAACGAGTTGAGCGAGGGAACCCGAACGGCCACTACGGTATCGTAGGAGGGGGAGAGCAACGGCACGGTTCCGGCCTGCGCCGCCTTTTTGCGGTAATGGGTCAGGTAAGATGCTTCGCCCTGATCGACGCGTCTCCATATCTCATGATCGGCCAGTAGCGCTCGCCGAACGTCCTCCGCCAGGCGATAACGGCCAAAATCCTGCCCTATACTCCGAACCAGTATGCCGTTTCTAAATTCCGCCAGAGATACGGTGCCCTGCAGCGTGCCGGAAAAAGCCGCCGGCAACAACACGCGCGGAAAAGGCGTTTCCGCAAAGCCCATCAGTACCTGCGGCTCGGCCCGGGCCATCACCCACCCGTGCGATCCTTCCTGACCGACCGGGACGATACCTACGTATTGAAACCGATCGCGCTCCACACGGCCGGTGAGTTGTTCCACCATCATACCAGTCGAGCCCTGTTCGGCATACATGGCTCGCAACACGTCGAATGTAGCCGAATCCTGCTGAGACAGGGTGACGCGGCCTGCCACCTGTTCGGCTTCGTAGTAACTTCCTACCGGCTTCCCCTCCGCATTGACGAATGCAAGCCCGACATCGTAGGGGCCCAGCGAGGCAAGCAGTGTCGTGCGGACGATTTCCGTTGCCAGAGAATCCAGCACATCCTGCGCCGCTGGTTCGGAACTCTCCTCCGCAAGCAATTCAGATAAGCCGTGAACCCCCCGGGCCTGAGCCAGAGCCTGCTCTATGGCAAATAACGCTTTCGGGTCTTTCCCTTCTTCGAACGACTCCAGGGCGCTCAGCATAATGATGCGCCGCCGGGCATCCATTCCACTGTAAAGCACAGGGTATAGAAGCACTGATGACAAGAACGTGAGGAGGAGTATACCCCGCACCGTGAAAAAGGGAAGCATACTGCCCCGTTGCACCGTCCGGTGGTACGCCAGCAATGCCGAGACGCCCAGCATAACGACCAGGATCGGCCAGGGCATTTCCCGATGCAGGGCAAAAAGCATATAGGCCAGAAACGACGGCGCGCCAATGAGAACCAAATGGACCAGTACCTCGCGCGACAGCCCGATTTTTCCGTGAGCGCCTCTGGAAAAGGTTCTAACGACCGGCGCGAGCAAACCGGCTATAGACAGCAAAAGAGAAACCATGACCAACTGTAAAGCGGCAACCACCACCAGAATGAGTCGGTCGGCTCGCGGCGGTATGAGTCCGCTTCGCGAGAAATAGTCCAGCGTGCTATCCAGTACGGCATGGCGGACGACGACGGCCAGTGCCAGCGTCAGTCCAACGGCCAGTAGCACCAGCAAAGGGTGAAACCAGCGTATCCGCCCATCCTCCCCGAAACGCGATTTCTCGTCGCGGGCGGCGCCCGAATCACCGCGTTTTCCAACCATCAGATAGAAGAAAACAGAGGCGAAGCAGGCAAAAAAGAGGGCCGTTATCAACAGGTCTCCCGGAGAGCGCATCAGGCCTCCTCCGATAACCGATGCCAGATGGGCCGGATCGAATAGCGGGGCCAGCGGGGCTTTGCCGGTCTGCCAGCGGGCAGGTATTTCCCACCATAAAAGCATGAAGCGAACTCCCCACCACACACCGGCCCAGACAAAAAACCATACGGTCGCCGGAGTGCGGCTCAACCGTGACGCGGGGGGATGGATCGCCTGAAAGAAACCATAAAGAACGAGCGCACTTATCCAGAGCAGAAGCAAGAGGACCCAGAAGGCCAGCAAGTCCTCGGCCCGGCGCCCCGCATCGCCGATCAATGCCTCGGCCGACGGCGCCTGCACGAACACCCTTCCAAGCATCTCCCCGCCCACACCCTGAAGCAACCGCGTGTACCCGTCGCTGATCGATATGTCGGCATCGAACGGAGCGAACTCGATACGAACCGGAAGACCGACCTTCCCACTCCAGTAGGATGCCAGGTTATAGTCGCGCAGGTACTCGTTCTGAACCGGAGATCGAAGTTGTACGAAGCGCAAGAGGCGAACGGCTCCGATCACCTTACCCCCCTTCCTTACGGGCTGCCATACCGCAACCGCCGCGCGCACGTCCTTATCCAGAGCAATGGATGTCTGTGTGGTCTCCAGAAAACGCAGGGTATTCGGGGCATCATCCAGCGGCATACTGTTCCCTTTCCAGGCTACCATGGCCGGCGAAAGATCATAGATTTCCACCGCCGTGCGTTCGGGAAGGGAAAGCGTGGATATGAACCGTATCAGGCGATCTCGTTCTTCGGGCCGGATGGCCGGCTGCTGATCCGGCAGCGCGCCGACGACGGCCGGGCTGCGGCTCAGGTAGGTAGCCGTCCCTGTCATATCATCGAGCATTCGGGAGAAATCCCCTTCGATGAACTTGAAGGCGCGCGCTACGACCTGAGCGCGTTTCTCCGGAATCGAGCGAGCGACGCGATTGACCAGCACATGACGGGTGATCGCCGTGGCCAGGATCACCAGAAGCAGAACGGCAGATACGGCCGCGATCAGAAGCCGACGCCTTTTATATATAATAGCCGAGGGCGACGGAGTGAGATCCATGATGGCCGAGAGTGGGCGGCGTTCAGGCAGCAAACGAGTTGTTGTTGCAATGGGCTGCGCTTACTCCCGGTTGCGTCGTTCTATCCGGATCTCGCGCAATTCCCACAGGGTATCGCGCATCCTCAACCTGAAAAATAGCTGAAACGGAGCCTCCTTGACTGCATATCGATACGCTCCAACCACAAACAGGCTGCTTTCATTCCGGGATGGCCGAAAAAAAACTACTTTATCCGGTGGGTACTCCTTGAAAAACCCCTGTAGAACATACTGCGCTTGCGCCCGACTATACAGCGTGCCCGGACCAAACAGAGCAATTTCCAGATGGTCTGCGGATCGATCGAGAACCGCTGCCGCATCGCTTCTTGCGAAAGCATGTTGAACGGCGGAGAGTATTTCCTCCCCCCTTACCTGTGCACCGGCCCGACCGACGCCTCCGAAAACGAACAATGCCGTCAGACCGATGTAAAGGGCCAGGGTTGGCCTTCTCGACGAGAAAATCGGGCGCTCGATATACGTACGCTTCATATCCTGATATTTTCACTGCTTGTATGCTTCGCGCTCGTCCCCAGGTTAGAAGGGGGCAGTCACCTACCGTGTACGGCGTCGCTGCACTACTTCATTGCATAGATTGTGCCATCTGACCCGGGGAAACCTATCTTTCACCTGTCGGCGCCAGGAGCGCAGGAGAAATGCCCATCCGAATGGTTTCGGCTGCCAGTTTAAGCAGACGCTTCTGCTCGGTCCAGCGAGTCCGGAGTGCTGCCGTTTCGACCGGCAACCATTCGAAGGCATCATGTTCTTCGTTTAACTCGGGGTCTTTATCCATTTCCGCCGCAAAGGCAGGGATCAAGTTAATCCGGTCGGCCTGCCACTCGTAAAAGGTGTTGATGGAAGGGATGACCCAGAACTTCAGGGGCCTGCAATGTGTCTCTTCCGATAATTCTCGCAGTCCGGCCTGCCAGGCCGTTTCTCCGGCCCTTATTTTTCCGCCAACCATACGCCACTCTCCCGAATAAAGCGTACCGTCGGCGCGATGCAGCATCAGGAACTCGACCTTATTGTCGGCGCGTATCCAATATGGATACACATCGACAGCGCGAATGACGGCATCAGGCATGATGGTTTATACTCGTGAATCGATCGAACCCGTATTTTCGTTCCGGCGCCAAAAACACCTGTTCATACCGGCGCCGGCGAGGAAGGGTTGTTGATCCATTAATTCTGTTTCTTACGCATTGAGGAAGGCTGAAGCCAACCGCTTACATGCAATATATCAATACGTATCGCGCCGTTCTCATTTGTTTGCTGCCGGTCTTTCCGGCCCATACCGGCGCCGTCACGGCGGAGACGCTCCCCAGGGGCGTCGATGTGCTCCATTATCGGTTCGACCTGTCTCTGCCGGATGAGGGAGATGAAATAACCGGCACGGCCCATCTCCGCGTCCGGTTTACCCTGAGTGGGCGTTCCCATTTCGAAGTCGATCTCGTCGGCAGGTCCGTCGCATCGAAAACAGGCATGATCGTATCGGAGGTGCTTCAGGACGGCCGCCCGATTGATTTCAACCATCGCGACGATCATATCCGTATCCCCCTGACCCGTCCGTCCGTGGCCGGCGAAGAACGCACCTACCGAATTCAGTATAGAGGAACCCCGGAAGACGGATTGATCATTGCGCGCAACAAACACGGAGATCGAACCTTTTTTGGAGACAACTGGCCTGACCGAGCCCGTTACTGGCTGCCCGTGGTCGATCATCCCTCCGATAAAGCTACCGTTGAATTTATCGTTACTGCACCCGACGCGTATCAGGTAATCGCCAACGGACGTCTGATCGAAGAGACCAGCCTCCCGGATCATCTCAAACTTACCCATTGGAGTTCGACCGTTCCGTTGCCAACCAAAGTAATGGTTATCGGCGCCGCCCGCTTTGCCGTAGAGCACCGCGGAGAGGTCGGAGGGGTTCCGGTTGAAAGCTGGGTGTATACGCAAGACCGGGCGCCCGGCTTTGCCGATTTTGCACCGGCCGATTCCATTCTGGCATTCTTTGTCCGCTATATAGGGCCATACCCGTTCGAAAAACTGGCCAATGTTCAATCTACGACCCGGTATGGAGGGATGGAAAACGCCGGCGCCATTTTCTACACCGAGGACGCCATAACAGGCAGACAGGCTATCGACGGGTTGCTCGCTCATGAAATCGCCCATCAGTGGTTCGGCGATGCCGTAACGGAATCGGATTGGCCGCATATCTGGTTGAGCGAGGGGTTTGCTACGTACTTCGCTGCTTTGTATCACGAAGCACGTTTCGGTGCTGTTAGGCTACGTGAGGAAATGGAGGCAGCCCGGCGTGCGGTAATTCGGTTTTCAGCCGGCGCTCCTCACACCACAGTCGTCGATACAACCATAACGGACCTCAATACGCTGCTCAGCCCGATCAGCTACCAGAAAGGTGCGTGGGTGCTCCATATGCTGCGCCAGCAGGTAGGGGATTCACTTTTTCAGGCCGGCATCCAATCGTTTTACACGAAGCACCGTAACCGGAATGCCGGAACCGAGGACTTCAGGCTTATTATGGAGGAGGTTTCCGGAAGGAATCTGGGGCCCTTCTTCTCTCAGTGGCTTCGCAAACCGGGTCAGCCTCGCCTGACGGGGTCCTGGACCTACAACAACGAAAAGCAACAGGTAGAGATTACCATCGAGCAGGTCCAGCAGCCGCTATTCCGGTTTCCCCTCGAGATCGGGATCGAGGAGAAGGCGGGGCAAGCGCGTCTCGAACGGATCGAAATAACGGATCGTAAAACGCAAGTCGCATTGGAAGCGAAATCGCCCCCCGTGCGCGTCAGCCTCGATCCGCGGACCGTTTTACTTTACGAGGGTGAACTACGAAAACGTTGAAGCAGCGATGCGGGTGTTTCGGACGGGCCGCCGGAGCGCGAAAAGAGGTTTGCGAAGCACCGAATCCGGTTACAGGCCCTTACCGGATATTTATCCGAACAAGCTACATACTTTCGTGACATACAGCGGCCGGCAAGTGGTTACCATTCTTGCAGAAAACGCTCGCCGGTTCGCCCGGCGGTACACTCAAGGGTTAACGCTGCGAGGAACCTATGATAACGATCCCTCCATCATTACGACTCGTCCTGCCTCTGGCAAGCCTGCTTCTTCTTTTCACGGTCGGCGCCTGTGACTCGGTGGATTCCGCTGCGGATACCGATCTCGATACGATTGATTTGTCAGCCGTTGCGACCGGTCTGGCCGAGGATCTGTCGCTGTCGAAGACGTCATCGGAGGCGTTGCAGACGGTTATGGTACGGCATCAGCCGGCCACGAAGCAGCCGGGGTACCTCTGGTCTCTGGCGGCAGAGCTGCAACAAAAACTGACGGCAGAGGAGAAAGCAAAGCTGTTCCAGAAGCTCGACCGGAATGCGTGGCATCCGTTCGGAGTTCAGCATAAGCTTATGTTCTTAAATACCCTGCACGAAGCTTATCTACCCCGGTTCGTCCATTTGCTGGCTCTCACCGAGGATCAAAAGGCCCGGATCAAAGAGATAGAGCTTACCTACGCACCCGATTTCAAGAAGCTCAGGGACGACCTCCGGGCGGGCGCCATCACGCCGGAAGTATTCCATCAGTTGGCGGAAGAGTTGCGTGGTATGGTACGGGACCTCATTCACGATGTCCTGACGGAAGAACAGAAAGCCAAACTGGAAGAACTGCTCGAACGGGCAAACGAGAAGGCAGAGGATCGTAAAGACCTGATTATCGAGCGGCGTGAAGCGGCCTTTGGCGTAATGGTAGATGTGCTCGATCTGACCAATGCCCAGGTCGCCGGGCTGAAGTCGCTTCAGGCTGAACTGAAAGAACAGCGTAAGGCGTTATTCGCCCAGTATCGTTCGGGGGCAATTACCCGCACGGCGCTCGCCGAGAGCCTGAAAGCCCTGCATGAACAAACGCAAAAACAGATGGAAACGCTGATCAACGATCCTGTAAAATGGGAAATCGTTCTGATACACAGGGCGCTTTCCATCCGGCTGGCCTACCATCGCTGGCATAAAGACGGATTCAAAATGGCCCGTTAGGCGACCGGTTTGATCTGAAAGCCCGAGGGGGGCGCGCCGGATCGGCGCGCCCCCCTCGGCGCTCCACGCCTTGCCAATCGAGGTTACGACCGGGCTGCCGAGGCCGTCTCCGAACCGCTCCATGCCCGATTGAGGCGTTCGATCATTTCGTGCTCCGTAGCGTCCATCTCGCCGTCGGCCGTAGCGATACACAGCAAATCATCCAGCAAAGCGGAGCGCTGATGAGCCGGAATGGACATTTTGACCGCATCGACCGACTCGGCAAAAAGGCGCTCATCGGGCCCCTGCACGACCACCGTCAGAGCGGTCTGGATTATTTCCCTGATATCCTCTTCGTCGCCGGAGGGCACCCATTCGTTGATTTTTTTCGCAATGGTATCTGTTTCCGCCTCAGTCAGGGAGGCTCCGGTGCACTGGGCAAGCGTAATATAAATCAGGGCCAGATCGTGCAATAACGACCAGTTGTCCGCTCTACCCTCTTCCCGGAGCAGGCTCCACGGCTTTTCCTCCTCCGGATTCGCCAGGCGCAACTCCCATACTTGAGCCAGATTTCCGATAAACGAGCTCTCCCGGAACAGAAAGCGGTCGTCTGCCATTGCGATCTCCATGAGGTCGTCCAGGATCAACCTGCGCTGTTCGATAGGCAGTGCTTCCCGGACGGCATCGATGGAACGAAGCACCTGTTTCTCCGCGCCGTCCTGCGTATACTCATCCAGCGCCTTCTTCAAGGCAGCCAGAACGGTTTCCGTCTTAATGTGTTGCCAGCCGCGGAGGCGCTCCGCAATGGCATTGACTTCCTCTTCGCTCAACTGCTCGTCGGTACTGTGCGCGAGCGCTATGTAAATCAGGGCGAGATGATGCAGCACCTGTTCGTTATCCGTAGTCGGTTCCATAATAGTCGGATCGGTTGAGTGAGATGCATACAAGCCATACAGGAACGGTGTCCTTGATGGCGTAATCTCATAGTGCCGGCGAATGATCCCTTGAAAGCCGAAACGTAACACGGATCATGGCCCTACATAAAGCGGCGCCCCTCCGGAAAGAAGCGCCCCGCTACCGACGGCGGAACATCATCCAATAAACTTATATCCGATCCCGTACACCGTTTCGATATACTCGGGGTGGGTGGCGTCTTTCTCCAGTTTCTTGCGGAGCGAAGCCACATGACGATCGATCGTACGGGTAGTTATATCGCCGCTGATGCCCCACACGTCCCGCAGTAATTGCTTGCGGCTTACGGTTCGCCCTCGGTGCTCTATGAAATACCGCAAAATATCGAACTCGAGCGAGGTGAACTGGATTTGCTCGTCGTTCCGATGGGCCGTATGGTTGGAGAAATTGACCTTCGCGTCACCGAACGAATAGACGTCCATGGGAGTATCGGAGGGCGTGCGGCTCCGCTTCAGTACGGCTTTGACCCGCGCCGCCAGTTCGTCGGCGCTGAAGGGTTTGGTTACATAATCGTCGGCGCCGAGACCGAATCCATGGAGCTTATCCTCTTCCTGCCCGCGCACCGTAAGCATCAGAACCGGAGAGGCCACACCTGCCTTCCGCGCCTCACGAAGAACGTCAAAGCCATTTTTCTTCGGGAGCATTACGTCCATCAGCACGATATCATAGGCCGGAAGCATCGTCATGAGTTGCAAGGCGTGCTCTCCTTCGAGCGCCCGCGAAACGTTGAAGCCTTTGAGTGCAAAGAAGTCCTCCAATCCCATCCCCACCTCCGGATCATCCTCCACGATGAGCATACGAGTCGAAAGCGTCGGGGTATTCATAGGTATACCAGATTGGGAGATAAAGGTCTGTAGTGTGCTATTTATCGTGTTTTGATGTTGGAAACGGGCGCAAATCGTGACAAAATTGTAATTCGTGCTACCGGGCCGGTCAGGGGGGCAGGACGCGCAAGGTATGGAACCGTAGTGTACTACTCTTCCTTTTGCTGCCAGTATCTGCCGGCAAAAAGGCGTTCTCCCGGATCGCATCACGCATTGCTTCGTTATGCATTTGGAGGGGCGGCCTGTCCATTCGCTTTCATTTTTCGATTTCCATGTCAGGTTTTGATGTCATCATCGTTCTGGGGCTACTGGGATTTCTTGGCGTAGCCGCTTTGCTCCTGGTGCCGGTTAACCGTTTTCTGCATCGAGAGGAAATGCGTAGCCGGCAGTGGACGGAAGAAGCCATCAAGAAGCGCGCCCAGGAAAAAGGCAACGGAACGAACGGCAACCCGTCGCAGAAAGGTACAGTCGGTTAACGGAACTTCCTGACGACAACCAGCGAGTCGAAGCGTGCCAGCGTTTTAGGTCCGATTCCTTTTACACGCACGATATCGTCCACCCTCGTGTACGGGCCGTTGGTTTCGCGGTCAGCTACAATCGCCGCGGCAAGCTTCGGCCCGATTCCGGGGAGTTGTTCGAGTTCGGCAGCCGCGGCGGCGTTCAGGTCGATCGGAAAGGAAGAATCCTGCGCTTCGGTAGTGCTCGGAAACGCAGGCTGAGGCTCCTCCACGGCAGAGACGAGACCCGTTGCCGTAGCGGAGGCATCAGGGTAAAATGGAACCGGCGCAAGTTCAGCCTGAAAATACCGGATCCCGATTCCAAGAAAAAGAAGGCCCAGCAGGCTCAACACAGCGGACGCCTCAGCCGCGGTAAGCGCCACATAGCGCTGGATCTGTTTCACCCAATCCATAAGACCGACTCCGGAAACAGGCAACTCTTTCTTTGCCGTGGAGGCCGCAGATGCTGCCTTCGGCACTTAACCCCGGCGCAGGCGTTTACAGGAGATACGCATCACTCCGAAAATCCCATGATTCGACGCTCCGACGCCGTAGTATTGCGTTCGCTAAAATACGGAGAAACCAGCCGGATCGTGACGTTGTTTTCGCGCGATAACGGCAAGATGAGCGTTCTTGCCAAAGGGGCGCGGCTATCCAAGAGCAAATTCGGCTCTACGTTGCAGCCCATGTCGTACATCCAGGTGGTGTACTATTATAAGCCGTCCCGAACGCTCCAGATGCTCAGCGAAAGCACCCACCTTCAACCATTTCACCGCATCCCGAGGGACCTCGATCGGATTACCATCGGACTGCGGCTCGTGGAGCTTACCCACGCCGTTTTAGAGGAGGAAGAGCGAAATCCACTCATTTTCGAACTGCTCGTCCAGGTGCTGCATTACCTGGACGAAGCAGACCGGCGTTACCGCAACCTTCTTCCGTTTTTTCAGCTTCGTCTGGCTACTTTCCTCGGCTTCAGCCCTTCTATCGACCGCGAGGCGGTCGCCGGCCTTACGGAGCAGGGCGGCATTCTCGTTCTGGATAACGGCGCCATCCTGCCTCCCGAAGCTTCTTCCGCCCGTATGCGGTTGTCGTCCCGTGCCGCCCTGCGTTCGTTTGCCATACTGGCACGGTCGGACCTGGAAACCAACCTGCGGATGAACCTCTCCGACGAAGTATTTTTCGAGGTGTCTTCTCTGGTAGAAGATTACTTGCAGACGCACCTTCAGGAATCGTTCCCTCATCGGACCGAGCGGGTTTTCAGCCAGTTCGATTATCCTCCGGTAGCTCCGACAAGTGCGAGACAAACCCCTTGACTGCATGTACCGAATATGCTATACTGTTTCCTACATATCAAACATATAGATCGCTTGCATCCGCTTTGATATTCAACGCGTTCACGGCCCGCTTTCCGATCGCAGGCAGAGCGGGCGGGATTTTCAGTTTTTGACAGGGAAGGCGCCATGAGCCGCAGACAACTGACCGCCAAACAGCATTCCTTTCTGCATTTCATTTCCCGGTATATCCGGGAAAGGGGGATCTGGCCGACCTATCGGGAGATAGTGGACCATTTCGGTTTCCGGTCCCCGAATAGTGTAACGCAGAACCTGCAAGCGCTTCACAAAAAAGGCTACCTGAAGCGCACCATGGACGGGTATGAACTGGTCAAACGTGCGATTGGAGGCGAATCCCTCAACGGCATACCCATCAGGGGTATGATCACAGCCGGCAGGCTACAGGAAGCCGTTGAGGCGAGTCTCGGCACGATCACGCTAGAGACGCTTTTCCCGAACCTCGATCGCATTTTTGCCATTCGTGTATCGGGTCAGTCGATGAAAGGGGCCGACATTCATGACGGCGACTATGTACTGCTGATCGATGACGACATTCCGAATGGCGGGATAGGGGCGGTGCTGTACAATGGAGAAACCTCGCTGAAGCACATCTATTATGATGAAGCCGGGCTGCGCCTCGAACCGGCCAACTCCGATTATTCCGATATTTACATCAAACCGGATATTTTCGAGGAAGTCAGGATTCTGGGCAAATACGTGGGGCACGTCAACAAGGAAGGCATATACAAACGCGCGCGCGCCAACCAGGCCGCCTGAGAAAAGGCAGGCCGGTTTTTGGTGCTTCCACGCGCCGGCGAGATACGACCGGTGCACTCAGTTCCGCGTACTTTCATGCAGGCACGGGGTATGAAAATACCGAGTTGGCGTCAGAATTTGCGTCGCCGTGGCGGTTTCTGGAAAGACGGGCGGTGGTACGACCTGCACGTCGAACGGCGGATGCCACTCGCCATTCCGATGCTCGAAGAAATGGTTGCGGCTTTGCCTCCGCTGTGGCCGGGCGCTCGGATTTGCGATCTGGCCTGCGGTACCGGCAACGCCGGTTATATGGTGCTAACCGCCTATCCGCTGATTCATCTCACTTTACTTGACGAGGACCCGGCCCTTCTGTCCATCGCGGCCGAAAAGATTACGGAGTATACGCGCGACCTGGTCATCCTCGAAACAACCCTTGCTACCGACAATGCGTCCATACCGGGCGGCCCGTATGAAATCGTACTGGCCTCTCTGGCGCTTCATGCTATAGTCGGCCACGATCTGGACGCTCCGGAGTCGGAGTCGAGATATGAGATCCTGTTGCAGGGTGTTTACGAAGCTCTGACGCCGGGAGGCCATCTTATTATTGGCGACCATGTTGGAGGAATAGGTCTGTACCGGCTGCTCAAAACACTCGAACGAGCCGGATTTGCAGATGTGGATTGCGCCTGGAGGCAGGACGACTTCTACGTATGCGGGGGAAGGCGCCCCGAATAAAACAGGCCGCCCGAAGCGTAACGATCTCCTGCTAACGGATTCGGGAAGCGCTTCGATTATGCCTTTTCGAGTAGGGGATTGTATCCTATCTATGATCCGGCATCGTTTCCAGAAACCATCGTGTACCCATGCGGCTTACTTATTATGGTCATTCGGCCTTCCTGATCGAGACCAAGGGCGTCTCACTGCTTTTCGATCCATTCATTACCGGCAACAAGCTGGCCGAGAAACATGTAAGCGCCGATGATCTCTCAGCCGACGTAATCCTCCTGACCCATGCTCACAGCGATCACTGGGGGGACACGGTATCCATCGCCCGGCGCTCCGACGCGCTCGTAGTCGGCAACTTCGAGATCACCCGGTACCTGGCCGAGAAACATGGATACGAGAACATCCGGGACCTCAATACCGGCGGCAAATGGCGCTTCGACTGGGGAGAGGTCATCCAGACCTACGCCCGGCATTCCAGTTCCTTTCCGGACGGCGCCTACGGTGGGAATCCGAACGGGTACCTTCTCCACCTCGAAGGTAAATGGATTTATAACACCGGCGACACGTGCCCATTCACCGAAATGAGTTGGATCGGGGAAGATTACCCAATCGAGATGGCGCTCATGCCGGTCGGAGATTGCTTCACCATGGGGCCTGCCGAATCCCTGCGGGCCATTAAAATGATACGCCCGCGGCGTACGGTGCCTCTGCACTACAACACGTTCCCGCCCATCGAAATCGACATTCGACAGTGGGCGGTAATGGTTCGTGAGGCCGGGTACGAACCGAACGTATTAGAGCCCGGAGAAACGATCGAATTGTGATGGCGTATGAGTTAGATGTTACGTAACATAGATCTGAATGTGCGGCCGGTATAGCCGTCTGTAGTCCATGTGGATGTATACGGACGAGCCATTACCAAACGACCTACCGGCAATGATGCACCACAACACCCACGCTGCCACCTCTTTGTTGATAGCGACCGGCCTCTGGCTGGCTCTCTGGGTATGCACCCCGGTCGAACAGGCATCCGCTCAGCGACCGTACCTGACCTATGATCCGTTCAACCGGGGGGAAACGGCCCGTAGAAGCTTTTACGACGGCTATGCGGTAGCAGCGGAAGTCTCTTACCGCTCCACGGGAACGCTTCAGGAAGGACGCCAGGCCATCAATCCCGGCTTTGGCGTCAGCTTACGTTTCGATTACGAAGTCCTTCCGCACCTGGATGCCGGAGCCATCATCGACGCACCGACAGGCAACACCGGACGCACGCTGACGCTCAGCTGGGTCGTCCTGAAGTACTATCAGACGATCGAGAATACGGACTATGCCCTTCGGGTAGCCGTGGACCCCTCGATAGACGGCCGCCTCGGTTTCCCTCAGGCCGACATTGCGTTCATATCAACCACCCTGCTATCGCCGGCCCTTTCGTCGGATTATTCGCTCGGGGTGCGCCACGTCAGGTTGGGATATGAACAGTTCGTACCCCGAAGCGACCCTGAAGCCCCTACCATACCGGAGCCGTCTACGCGGAACGACATTCTGTTTACGCGCGCCATCGGGTGGGAAATCCACTTCATGATGCAGTATTCGCTGTTGCTGGACCCGGCCAGAAGCAGCGTGTTTACTTCCCTGCTGGTGGATCGCGGCCAGTATTCCCTTTTCGAGACCTCACTCCGCCAGTCCAGCCGGGATGCCGCCGGGACCGAAAACAACAAGCCCGGAAACGGCGGCGCCTCGCACCAGGATGGTAATTCGGGCAAGAACGATGAATGGGGCCGAGGTTATCAGGGCGGCGCCGTCTGGCTCAGATCCGGTGTGGAGTATAATCGGCCCGGCTATCAGCTGCAACCCTTCTTCAGCATCCCACTGACGCAGTGGATTCCGGATGAGGAAGATATTTCGCGAGCACGCCTGAGCGTCGGTATCCGGATGATGCTACGGTAGCCGGGTACACGATATGCTTGTCGGAATCCTGTCGGACACCCACGGGTATCTACACCCATCCCTGCCGGAAACCCTGACCGACGTAGACCTGATCCTTCACGCCGGCGACATAGGCAGCCCCGAAGTGCTTGAAGCGCTCGAGTCGGTTGCCCCTACCAGAGCCGTCTGGGGCAACATCGACGGGCAGGACGTGCGTAAACGTGTACCTCGTACTCAGTTTCTGGACCTCGATGGGCTATCGGCGTATATGATCCATATCGGAGGTCGGCCCGGCCGGTGGGATACGGAGGCCGAAGCAGACCTGAACCGGTTACGGCCGGGGCTGTTCGTCTGCGGGCACAGCCACATACTGCGTATCGAGCGGGAGCCGAGCCGGGGTGGAATGCTGTACCTGAACCCCGGGGCTGCGGGTCGGCAGGGCTTTCACAAAGTCAAGACGTGCGTGCTCTTACACGTAGAAAGGGGAAAGGCCGTGCGAGCGGACGTCGTTCATCTCGACGAGTGAGTTTCATCTCTTGCGGCTTTTCCCGAAGTTAACCGGGCAACGGCGTGCAGGCTACCCGGACATTTCATCATGAAACCAGCACCTCAGGATACGGACAGTATCGGCAGGCATTCCCAGCGGACAGAGCGGTTCGACCTGAACGCACTGTACGAAACGAGCCGCCTGCTCAGCGCCTCCCTCGATCTCGCGTTCGTGCTGAATAACCTGCTCCTCACCGCAATGAGCAAACTGCTCATTACGCGGGGGGCGGTGTTGCTTTATGATCCGGTGGAGCAAGCCTATCGTACGGCTTCGTCAAAGGGCCTTCCCAGCCTCGCGCTGGAATCCCTGGTTCGCCTTCCGATCCCGCTACCGGAAGGAACCCTGACCGAAGATGCCGTACCGGCAGAGTTGGCCGAACACCGGGTAGCCCTGGTGCTGCCGGTGCGGTTCGGGCATCGCGAGATCGGGCTGATCGCACTCGGGGCGAAAGCGACGAACCGCCCCTTTGAGGTCAGCGAACTGGAATTCATCCAGTCGCTGGTCAATATGTCGGCGGCGGCCGTCCACAACTCGTTGATCGTCAAAGAACTCGAACAGGCCAATCGCGATCTGGACGGTAAGATTCAACAGCTCGACACGCTATTCGAAATATCACAGGAGTTCAATGCAACCCTCAACAGGAAGCAGCTCGTAAAGTCGCTCTCGTTCTCGTTGATGGGCCAGATGATGATCGGGCGATACCTGTTTCTGATGCGGCCGGGCAACGGCAACCGTTTATCCCCAGGCGACGAGACACCCTTTCAGACTATCGCATCGAAAGGCATACGCGACGCCGATCTCGATTCCGCAACACTCTCCCGCTTGTGCGTGCTGAAAACCGCCGTGTCGCTAGCCGACGACTCCGGCGAGGACCCTGCCTGGGAGCCGTTGAAGAAGCTTGGCATCGCGCTGATCGTTCCCCTGCGCAAGAACGATGCGACATGCGCCCTGTTCTGTCTCGGCTGCAAACTGACCGGCCTCCCCTTCGAGCCGGGGGAAATCGACTTTCTGTACGCGCTGGGAAACATGGCGTTCGTTGCGATTCAGAATACGTACCTGATCGAAGAACTGCTCGAAAAGGAGCGCATGGAAGAGGAGATGAGACTGGCGCGGGACATTCAGCTGCGCCTGCTTCCGCAGGAGATTCCTTCTTTTAAAAACATCGATCTCGCCAGTCTGGCCGTACCAAGCCGGCAAGTAGGAGGAGACTACTTCGACATCACCCGGCTCGCGGACGAGCGGTTCCTAGTAGCCGTAGCGGACGTGACGGGCAAGGGCGTTCCGGCCGCGCTTCTGATGGCCAATTTGCAGGCCTGCCTGCACGTGTTGCTCCCGATGCCGATGTCGATCGAGGAAGCCACGACGCACATAAACCGGGTGATTTGCGAAAACACCAGCTACGATAAGTTCATAACCTATTTCCACGGTATTTATCACCAGAAAACCGGCTTGTTCGATTACGTCAATGCCGGCCACAACCCGCCCATGTTGTTGCGCGCCGACGGATCCCTCGAACTGCTTGAAACAGGGGGGTTGTTACTCGGGGTGATGAAAGACCTGGCTTATGAAAGGGGCACGGTACGAATGGCAGCCGGCGACTTGCTCGCCCTGTATACCGACGGCGTAACGGAAGCGATGAGCCCCGAGGGGGAAGAGTTCGGCGAAGAACGCCTGCAACACATCTTGAAAACGCATGGCGGCCAGACGGCGAGCCAGATACTCAACGCGGTCTACAACGAGATACGGCGCTTCAGCGCAGATCCCACGATGCTGAGCGATGACCTGACCATGGTCGTACTTAAGATCGACGGGCCGTATGCGCCGTAAACTTTGCACGCATCGCTACTATCCGAGCTTGTCAGGATTCGGATGGATGGGCCTGCGAGGATACGCAGGATAGCATTTCCTCCTCGGCAGGAGTCAACGTGCGGTCCCGGCGGCGCATCACTGCACGGGCTACTTCGAGCGCTTTTTCCAGACGATAGGGCACGAATCCCTCCTCCGGCCCTCCCCAGGAAAAGGAGGGTACGAAGCGCGGCATATATCCGGACCCGAACAGGTTGCAGGCGGCCCCTACTACGGTACCGGTGTTGAACATCGTATCGATGCCGCACTTCGAATGGTCGCCCATGAACAGGCCAAGAAACTGACGGCTCGTCGATTCCGTCCGGCCCAGGTGCATGTTATACAGGGATACCGGACCGTAATCGTTTCTGAGGTTGCTGTTGTTCGTATCCGCGCCGAGGTTGCACCACCGCCCTATGTATGAATCGCCGAGGTAACCCGCATGGGCTTTGTTGCTGTACGAATGCATCAGGCTGGCATGAACTTCACCTCCTACCTTGCAGCCCGGCCCGATCGAGCAGCCCTCCAGGTTGGCGCCGACACGAGCCTGCGAACGCTCCCCCAGATAAAGGGGGCCGCGCAAAACAGCCCCTTCCGCTACGCCGGCTTCCCTGTCGATGTATATCGGACCCTCTTCGGCGTTGAGAATACAGCCGGGCGCCAGACGCACGCCGGGCGCGAGATAAATCCGTTCGGGTTCACTCATTACGACCCCCTGCCCCATTGCAACCCCGGTTCGTTCATACATCCGATACCCTCCGGTCAGCGTTTCGTAATCGCGCAGGAGGGCCCTGTGCAGTTCATCGAGCAGATGCCATAAGCGACCGATCATCCGGGCGCCTGTTACCTTTTCTTCCCTGAACCCGGAAAACGTTTCTACGGAGACCGTGTCGGATCCCGGAACGCCGTCTTTCACAGCGGGCGCCCAGGCCGCAATAAGGTCGTCGCCCTGCGTGAAAAGCGTGCCGGGCTCCCCTGCCCGCGCGGCTCCACGGAGCCGTTCCAGTATCTCTCCCTTTTCGGGTAAATACCTTCCGTTTATAAATAGAACGTCTAAACCGGCCGGAACCCGGTTAAGAGCGTCATTCTCGTTCGCCGTTATGCCGGCTACCACCCTGCGGGCTTGAACGAACACCGTCGGGTTACCGAACGCCCGGCGCACGGCGTTCAAGTTCGTCATCATCCCGACGCGCAGGTCGTAAACGGCGCGGGTCAGCACAAGAGGTTCGAGGTGATGGACATGGTCGTCTTCGAAAAGGCAGACATACATGAGGGTACGGTCTATCTCTGAAACGGCATACGTGCGAAAAAACCCGATCTTCTTCAAAGAATGTAGGAATCGGGGCCTATATACTTGCGAAACGGCGGCGTAACGATCCGAAATAATTTCCTTCGTGACCCCGATTCCGTATTTTACGAAACCGACCCTAAAACCGACTACCGTAAATGCTATGAAGTTCTTTATCGACACAGCAGACCTGGACGAAATCCGCGAAGCAAACGACATGGGCGTGCTCGACGGCGTTACCACGAACCCGTCGTTGATGAAAAAAGCGGGCAACGTTACCTTCCACGAGCATATCTACAAGATTTGCGAGCTCGTCGATGGCGACGTTTCGGCTGAAGTAACAGCGACCGACTTCGACGGCATCATGGCGGAAGGCCATGTGCTCGCCAAAATCCATCCCAACGTCGTGGTTAAAGTGCCCCTCATTCTCGACGGCATCAAGGCCATCAAAGCGTTCAAGGAGGAGGGCATTCGGACGAACTGCACCCTCTGTTTTTCGCCGACCCAGGCGCTGGTAGCGGCCAAAGCAGGTGCAACCTACATCAGCCCCTTCCTGGGCCGTCTCGATGACATCGCGACGGACGGTATGGAACTGGTTCGGCAGATCGTACAGATATACGACAACTATGGGTACGCAACCGAGGTTATTTCCGCCTCCATCCGCCACCCGTTGCACGTTGTGGATGCCGGCCTTGCCGGGGCGCATATTGCCACGATGCCCTTCGGCGTCATCAAGCAACTGATCAAACACCCGCTGACCGATATCGGTCTCAGCCGATTCCTGGCCGACTGGAAAGCATACGAAGCAGCGCTCGAGGCGGAAGCCAAAACGGCCTGATCATTCCGGCTGGTCTACCCGGGTGGCCTGGAGCAACACGGCTTCAGGCCACTTCTTTTTTCGGTGAACTCATCCTTACAGGGCCGGCCGGTTCGATTGCGATGGTTTCTCCAGGAGCCAGGCGCAAAAATCGGTCACCGTTTCCCGAGGCCCCGGCCAGTTCGGAAGCCCGATCCGCTCCTGCGGTCAGCGCATCATCCGCCATGTCGAACGTACCCCAGTGTATGGGGATGAAATATTGCGCCCTCAATTCCTGAAAAGACTGAAACGCCTCCTCCGGGTTCATATGAACCTCTTGCATGAACCAGCGCGGCTCGTAGGCGCCAACAGGTAACAAGGCGATCTCCGGCGGCCCGATACGGCGACGAATCTCATCGAAAAAAGGAGCATACGCCGTATCTCCGGCAAAGTAAATCCGCACGGTGTTTTGCACCGACTTGAGGTACCAACCGCACCAGAGGGCGCCGTCCCGGTTGGTTAGTCCACGGCCGGAGAAGTGTTTCGCCGGAGTGCAATGCACTTCATAGTCGCCCAGCGACATAGCCTGCCACCAGTCCATTTCGACGACCCGCTCGACTCCCCATTGGCGCAAAATGGCTCCCACCCCCAGAGGAACGAGGTACACTGGAGAAAAACGGCGTTCGATACGCTCTATGCTCGATTTATCCAGATGGTCGTAGTGGTCATGAGAAATGATGACGAGATCAAGAGCCGGGAGGTCCTCGATGCCCACAACGAGATCAGCCATGCGGCGGGGGCCCGCCCAGGGGACAGGGCTTGCCCGGACGCTGAATTGAGGATCGGTCAACACGTTCAGATCGGGGGCGCGCAGGTATACGGTTGAATGACCGATCCAGGTGATCCGGGGCGACGGGGTTCCCCGGACGGCAAGGCCGGCATCCGGCAAGACAGCCGCTGCGGGCAATGCGTTTGTGCCGCGCAGGATACGGCCCAGCATCCAACCCAGCATCTTCGCGACGGGTACGTCGCGCTCGGGACCCCAGGGATTGCGGAACCCTCCCCCCTGTTTTCGATGCGAAGTATTGCCGTTCGAAAGGTTTTCCAATCGATTCAGCAGAGGCCGCTCATACCGACTTTTCTGATCTTTTTCGATGTGATGTCCCTCTGTTCCTGTCTTTCGTTGTTTTACCCCCCTTCCCCTGCAACGCATGTTGTATTCCGCTGGAGGTCCAGCATCGCATTGCTCGTTCAATCGCACGAAACCATCCCGATCAGCCGCCGGTTCGACCGTAACAGGAACGGCGGCCACCGGGGCGTGGAGGAACGAGAGTGTACCGACCATACTGCCCGACCATTAATCAGTATGCCGGTTCGGTTTATCGGAGTACATGATCGCACGTGGGCGGTTCCGGGATATGGCGAAGAATCGGGAGAGTCCAGTCAACGCTTCTACGGAACGGCCCACATCCACCTCGTGCAGATCACGAAGGCTATCCTGAAAACTGCCGTTTCTCCTTGAAACCGACGCAATCAGCCGTCGGTATATGTCGTCAGGAGTTCCCCGTCGTTTTTCCCCGATCCATTAATCCACCACGAGTCGCGGTGCAAGAGCAGTAGAGCGGCGCATATTGAAGAAACGCTCCGTTAGTTTGTATCTTATTTTTTTATAATAATTTATATGCTTAATCGGTAGATAGGGGGTTACGAAAGGTGTATCCGGTATGGTATAAATTATGAATGCGCCGGGTAATCTCATGAACCTTACTTATTTTGGCAATTGCTCCGACCGGACAGAATGTGTCGGGTCGGGTGGGTACACGTTTTTGGAGTAGTTTATCCCTTTTCCGTGGCGCCTTGCGTTTGAACGGTTTTCAAAATAGTTCGTGGGCCATGGAAGAGGCACGCAGAGAGGTTTTACAAGGATTCGTATGGTTTATCTTGCACTCGGCGATACCGACGGGATTGGCGCCAGCTGCCATTTTATAAAAGCAGGTGATACAGGGATTCTCCTCGACGTGGGCGCCGATCCGGAAGAAGAAGGCCCGGCCTCACTGCCGGATTTCTCCATGCTGAAGGGCAATCCGGATTGGTACGTCGATCATGCGATTGTCACCCATGCCCACCACGACCATGTGGGAGCCGTTCCGAATCTGATCCAGCAGTTTCCCCACGTTATGGTTCACATGACGCGGGCGACGCGCCAGTTGACGGATCTCTTGCTTCCGGCGTCCGCTCGTTTGCAGCGCAGGCGGCTGCGTGAAGGTTCCTCGCCGTACGCGCCCCTTTACACGGAAGAAGACATTCAGGTTTTCAGCTACCTGTTTCTGGCGCATGATCTAAACGAGGAGTTCGACGTTTCAGGCATCCGCGCCCAGCAACCGGTCAAGGGCAAGTTTTATAATGCCGGACACGTACTGGGAGCGGCCGGCGTTTTACTCACCTATCATGAAAACGGGGAGCCTCGTCGCCTGTTCTATACGAGCGATACGAATATCCGTCCCCAGTCCATTCTCCCCGGAGGCGAATACCCGGAGGCGCCTATAGATGTCCTCATACTCGAATCGACGCTGGGCGCCGACCCGGAGGCCGAACTGACCACCCGCCGGACGGAGGAACAACGCTTTGCCGAAACCTTACAGCGGGTAATCGGCAGAGGCGGAACGGTGCTGATTCCCGTTTTCGCCCTGGGGCGCGCCCAGGAAATCCTGGCACTGGTTGACCGCTTCAAAAAGCGTGGAGTCATTCCATCGGAAACGCCTGTTTATACGGCAGGCTCGATGCGGGCGGTTGCCGATGTATACGATAAACTTCGGTACGTAACTCCCCGCC
>CBDUBS010000002.1:0-61139 GCA_965365445.1 uncultured bacterium
GCTTTGGCCTCTGCAGCGGCGCGGGCAGCTTCTTCCTGCGCCCGCCGCTTGTTCTCCGCCTCGGCACGCTCCCGTTCGGCGGCTTCCGAGCGCATTTTCACTTCCTGCTCCGCCACCTGTTTCCGCTCTATTTCCAGCGACTGCCGTTTCCGCTCGGAGGCGGTCATTTTCGCGGCGGTGCCTTTTTGCGCTCTGGCCGCCCGATGCGATTCGACGGCGGATGCAATTTCCTCCTCCGAACGCCCCTTACGGCGCAATGCATTCGCAAGCAGGAGACCGTGCTTGCTCAGGATATTCCGCACCGTATCGGTCGGCTGCGCGCCCTCCGAGAGCCAGTACAGAATCCGGTCCTCCTTGAGCGTGACGACTGCCGGCTCCTGGATCACTTCATAGCGGCCCAGGTCCTCGATGAACCGACCGTCTCTCGGGCTACGGCTATCAGCCGCGACCACTGCGTAAATTGGCCGTTTCATGCGGCCCATGCGTCGTAAGCGAAGTTTGACTGCCACGTTTTTCGATGCTGATTGTGTACGTTGATTCCTGTCGTGCTACGGACTCCATCGAGGCCGCAGGTACTGCTTCCGTCGTTCCTATGTTAACGGCCCCCGAGAAAGGAAGACAGATCAACCGACCTTCCTTTTCCCATGAGCTTGGTCATCGTCTTCATCATTTTCTTCATCTCGCGAAATTGCTTGAGCAGCTGATTGATATCGCTGACATCAACACCGCTACCCTGAGCAATGCGCCTCCTTCGGCTGCCGTTGAGCACATCCGGATTCTGGCGTTCCTCCGGCGTCATGGACTGGATCATGGCCTCGATGTGCTTGAACGCATCATCGTCCACGTCGAGTTCGCGAACTTGCCGCCCTATACCGGGGATCATGCCCAGCAAATCTTTGAGCGACCCCATCTTCTTGATGCGCTGCAACTGATCGAGGAAGTCCTCCAGGTTGAACTCCTCCGACCGTATTTTCTTCTGAAGCTTCTCCGCCTGCTTTTCGTCGAACTGCTCCTGCGCTTTTTCCACGAAGGAGACCACGTCTCCCATGCCCAGGATGCGCTGCGCCATCCTGTCCGGGAAAAAGGGGGTCAACGCATCGACTTTTTCGCCCGTAGAGGCAAATTTGATCGGTTTGTTAACGACGGATCGTATGGAAAGCGCCGCCCCTCCGCGCGTATCCCCATCGAGCTTCGTCAATACGACGCCGCTGAAGTCGAGCCGTTTGTTGAACTCCAGGGCCGTATTAACGGCGTCCTGTCCGGTCATGCTATCCACGACGAACAGGATTTCGTTCGGCTTTACGGCGGTCTTAATGTTCTCGACTTCCTGCATCATCCGTTCATCGACATGCAGGCGTCCCGCCGTGTCGATGATCAGGATGTCCCGAGCGTTTTTGCGCGCCTGGGCTACCGCCTCCGTGGCAACACGCACGGCGTCCTGGACGATGGTTCCGTTTTCCTCAACCGAGTAAACCGGAATGCGCAAGCCGCCGGCAAGCGTTTTGAGCTGGTCTACGGCAGCGGGCCGGTAGACATCCGCCGCCGCCAACATCGGCGCGCGGCCTTTGCCTTTGTAAAAAGCGGCCAGCTTGGCGCAAAACGTCGTCTTTCCAGAACCCTGAAGGCCCGCTACGAGAATAACGGTCGGCGGTTTTTGCGCGAGTTCGATCCCGACGTGCTCCTCACCCAGAAAATGCACGAGCTCGTCGTACACGATCTTGACGAGCTGCTGCCCGGGTGACACCGAGGTAAGTACTTTATCCCCGATGGTTTTTTCCTTTACCCTGTCCGTGAACTCACGCGCAACCTGATAATTGACGTCCGCATCGAGGAGAGCCCGACGGATCTCACGCATCGTCTGAGCTATGTTGAGCTCATTGATGCGGCCCTGCCCCGTAACGTTCTTAAGGGCATCTTCGAGTTTTTCTGAAAGGCTCTCAAACATGATTCGTCGGACGTAACTTCAATCGGGCACTACTGTACATTCATCGCGCTGTGCGGAAGGGCACAGATGGGATAATGTACGAATTGCGCCGTCTATTTCAAACGCGCTTATACGTGCTTCATGCACTCCGGTGCCCTTCCGTAGCGCCGGTTGATACGGATTCGCGGTTCCTCAACAAATCCAGCGTCTCGACGGCATGGCGCAGGTGCGGGATGACGATGGAACCACCCACGACGAGGCCGACATGGAGCGCATCCTCCAGCTCTTGATCCGAATATCCGGCCTCAACGCATTGAATGAGATGATAATCGATACAATCGTTGCACCTTAGCACCGTGGACGCCACGAGGCCGAGCAGTTCCTTAACATTTGCCGGCAGAGCGCCGTCCCGATAGGCCGCCGAATCCAGGCTGAAAAAACGCCGGGTGCCGAGGTGGCTTTTTTCATTCAAGATTCGGTTATTCATACGGGTACGGTAGGCTTCGTACTCCGTTAACCTGTCCTGCGGGTCCGTGTTGCTCATGGGTCGTCCGATAGAATGGTATGGATAAATCACCCGTGCATCTGCCGGATCAGCCGTCGGAGGCAGCATCCAACCCCACGTCGGCTGTCCGTATACAAAAGGCCGAACTGCGCCGGCATTATCTGGCATGCAGAATGTCCCTATCGGATGAGGAATACGAAACCGGTTCGTCTGCCATCGTAGAGGCCCTCAAGGGATTGCCGGAAATACGTGAAAGCACGAGGGTGCATTGTTTCTGGCCCCTGGCGACAAAAAAGGAGATCAACCTGGTCCCGTTCGTGTCATGGTTGCAACGGGAAGAAAAGCAGGTTGTGCTACCCGTAATGAAGCCGGTTGAAACACCGGAGGGCCCACAATTCCGCCTCGCTCACGCCGGATTCACGGGCGATCAAACCCTTCACTCCAATGCATGGGGAGTGGCAGAACCAATCGGAGGTGATTCCGTTCCGCCTGCAACCCTTCACGTGGTAATCGTGCCGGCCCTCGCCGTTGACAAACGGGGATTTCGGTTGGGCTACGGTAAAGGATATTACGACCTGTTTCTGGCAGACCTAACTATACCAAAGATTTGCCCGGTTTTTGAAGGATGTCTTGCAGACGCCCTGCCTGCCGAACCCCATGATGTGCCGGTCGATATCATCGTAACCGAGGATCGGATCCTGCGTGTGGGAAAAATGTAACCTAATGGCCCTTTGCGCGTAGTCCTCTCTATCGGACAATTACTTTTTCGGTGCTCGACTGACGTTGCGCGCCGGAAGATTATTGAAGCTACTACCCGACACCCATTACAATGAACACCCGCACCCGCAGATCACAGGCCGAGCAAGATCACTCGTTATATGAGGAGCGTCCTTCCAGCCTCGAGCTGGAAACCTTCTCGGACGACGACGTCGAAGCCCTGTTATTCGACGAAACGGAAGAAGAACCCAGGGGGTTCTGGAATCTGCCGACGGCGGCGGGGCTATCGCTCATCCTGGTGGGCGTAGCCTACCTGTTTCAGGAGCTGGGCATCTGGAACGGATTCGACCTCAGTGTGCTCGTCGGGATGCTCCCGTGGCTGGCCGGCGTGCTGATCATCCTGTTGGGGTTCGGCGTATTGTCGTGGAGACCCAGTAAAAGGAAGAAACGCATCAAGAAAGGCGCCGGCTCGTCTGCCCGGAAACAGAAAATCATTCTTGACTCCACCGGAGTTCCAAAGGAAAAGAAGCGCCTCGTCAAGTCGCCCGACAAAAAGATTGCCGGCGTATGCGGGGGCATTGCCGAATATTTCAATCTCGACCCCACGCTGGTACGTATTGCCTTTGTTATTGGTACCATCGCTACGCAGGGCTCCTTTTTGCTGGCCTATCTGGTGCTATCCTTCGTCATGCCAAAACCGGAGAAGGTTGGTCAGGAAGAGCGAATCACTATCGTAAGGGATATTTAGCTGAGATCGCCATGAACACACCCCGTCGATTGAGAAAAACCCGATCTGATAAAAAAGTAGCCGGAGTGTTGGGAGGCATCGGTGATTACGCAGGGATTGATCCTACGCTGGTCCGGGCCGGGTACGCCGTCTTTTCTCTCGTTACCGGCATTATCCCCGGCGTGGTCGCCTATGCCGTGATGGCGGTAATCATGCCGGATTAACCGACCCTTGTCATCGCAAAAAGGGCGGCAGGCTCCTGTTCCCTGACGAAAAGCTTCCCGTACAAATAGTTTTGAACCACAGCTATGTGGGTGGGAAGTTTAGCCAGGGTTTTGGATAGCCCGCCGCCCTCTTCGGTTCGGCCGGTGGCCCCGCACAGGAAGCGTCAGACCCGATGGGTTACGCTGTTCGACCAGGCTTCCTGCGTATTGGAAACCGCCTGCTCCCCGATACCCCGATCCAGCGTAAAGCCCTGATCCTGCGCCGTTTCCTGTGCCACAACCATCGGAAGCACCTGACTGATGCGCACCAGCAACGGTGTGATCTCTTTCAGTTTGTTGATGGCGAAATGAGCAATCTTGTCGTCATTGATGACGAGCCCGAACGTGTGATACGCCGTATAGCCCATGGCTGCCAGGCTCAGCGCCGTATAATCGTCACGGAGCATTCGTGATACAGGTTGCTCACGTATCTGGTCATACAGACCGGCGGCAAGGCCGAGCACCTCGGTAACGGCTTTTTTCACCGCGGACTCGAAGTCACTCCCGTACTCGCCGGCCATCGTTTCCAGCGCTGAAGCCTGCTCTTTCAATACGCGCTCCATTTCGATGATGATCTGGTTGGCATCGAGGTTAAGCCGAACGGCTTCATTACCTCGCTGCCGCTCCACGGCTTCGAGAATGTGTTTCACTAAGGCCAGCTGATCGCTGGTATGCTTCCGAATGGCATCTGATCGGTCACTCACGGTGCACCTCCATGTCTTGGGTAGATAAACGGACAAAAATCCTTCGCTGTATGTCCGGATGCTACTCGACGCGAACAGATGGCGCTCCCAGGAAAAGGTAAATTCTAGGGAAACCCCGAAGTAGTCAGATATCGCCGGCCCTGACGACGAACAAACGTGAAGGAAGGAGATGCGCGGCCAATACCGCATTGATGGAATCAACGGTCTGGCTTTCGATACGCTCGGGAAAAGCATCGAGATATTGCGGCGGCATTCCCCGTTCCGCATTCAGCAGAACGGCCCGGGCCAGCCCGTGTGTCGTCGCCAGTCCCACCTGAAAGGCGCCGGTCAGGGTAGTTTTCGCCGTACCGAGTTCCTCCTCCTGGATACCCTGCTCGTGAAGGAGGCGTATCTGCTCGCATGTCGCCTCGATGCCTGCCGTCATGTTTCCCCGGCTGAGGGTGATTGCCGTGCGCCAGTACCCCGCATGGCGCCGGTCGAAGCCAATCATAGCCGAATTGACTCCATACGATAGCCCCTGTTCGTCCCGAACAGCGGACATGAGCCGGGAAGAGAAGTTGCCGCCCAGAATAAAGTTGCCGACGTAAAATGGAAGATATTCCGGGTCGTTCTTACCGAAGGGCACAGCCAGCCCTATACGCACATCGACATTGTCTTTCCCTGGAACCGAGACGGTTGTCTCTCCCGGTTCCGTCTGCCGGTACTCCGCAGTCAGCGAATGCGCTGCGGTTCGAATCGGCCGGGCGCCGAAGTGACTCTTCAGCAACCCGGCGAAATCTGCCGGATCGAAATCTCCCACGACAACCAGTTGCACCGGGCCATCTAGGAAATGCCCATGGTAGTATGCCTGTACGTCACCTTCATTCAACCGATCAAGGTGGGCGAGTCTTTCTTCAACCGGAGGTACGAACTGAGGGTGCCGAGGGCTAAACAGATGGCGGCGCAGGGCCGCATCTGCCTGTATTGCCGTGTTTTCCTGGCTGCGGAGAAGTCCGGCGGCCATCCGCGCTTTTTCCTTCTCGAACGCTTCCGCTGAAAAAAGAGGCTGCTGTAGTTGCTCCGCCAGTATGAATACGGCCTCTGCTGCACGTGCGCGAAGGGTCCGGAGCGAAAAAGCGACCCGGATTCCTTCGGAACTGAACCGCACCTCGCTGCCGGTTTGCTCCAGCGCATCGGCGATCTCGAATTGTGTATGGTGCAGGGTGCCCTTGTCGAGCAGGGCGACCGTAAGCGATTGCAGCAGGGCGTCTCCCTGTTCAAAATCCGGATAGGTCGTAAAACTTCCTTCGATGGTCACCACAGAGTCAACAGCGGTGGGCAACAGATACAGGTCAACCCCGGGCGCTCCGTGTATCTGCATCCGTTCTGCGAGACGAGGACGGTTTTCTTGCGTATCCATCAGGTCAGGGGCTCGGTAACAGGGACGTATAGGCCGGTGGTCAACCCATCATCGGTGAAGTACGTGCGAGCAACGCGGTTCAGGTCGTCCGACGTAACCCCTCGGATCCGGTCGAGGTACGTTGTAAAAAGGGTCCAGTCTCCCACAGCGATGGCTTCGTTCAGGTGGGCGGCAATCAGGAACGGTCCGTCTCGCCCGAATGCTTCCTGTGCGATCATGTGGTTGCGGGCGCGATCCAGTTCTTTTTCCGAAACCTCTTCTTGAACGATTTCGGCAAGGGACGTCCGCAGGGTTTCTTCTACCTCCGCATGGCTCTTGCCCGGAGCGAGCATGGCCGTTAGGGTAAACAGGCCCGGATCCCTCAGCCGCGCATTCGACGCAAAAACGTGGCTCGTCAGCCCTGCATCCGTAAGTGCTTTGTATAGGCGGCTGTTTTTGCCCCATGCCAGAACAATTGCCAGCAGATCGAGCGCATCCGCGTCAGGATCGCTTCCTTTCGGTGACTTATAGGCCATTTTAATCGCACCGAGCAGCCCGGGCCGGCGAAGCACGATACGTCGCTCTCCGTACTGCGGAGGTTCAACCGTGTAGGTCTGCGGTATGGTTTGCGGCGACGCCTCGATTCCCCCGAAGAAGGCTTCCACCTTTTCCAGCACGTCCGCCCTATCGGCATCCCCGATGATGGATAGGGTAGCATTGTTGGGCCAGTAGTAGGTATCGTAAAACTGCTTCAAAACCTCCCGGCGGACGTTCTCAACATCACTTCTCCAGCCGATCGTAGGGTGGTGGTACGGATGGGCCTGAAAAGCAGCGCTCCAGACGGCATGATGCAACCGGCGCGTCGGTTCGTTTTCCCCCCGGTCGAGCTCGTTGAGAATCACCGTTCGCTCGCTTTCCATGTCGGCCGGGTCGATCAGCGCATTCCGCATCCTGTCTGCTTCTATCTGCAGCGCCAGATCCAGATACGCGCTCGGCAACAGTTCGTAGTAATTGGTACGGTCGAACCAGGTGGTCGCATTGACGAGCGCCCCTACCCGCTGTAATACATTGAAGATCGATGTGCCGGATTTCTTGTTGAAGCGGGCCGTCCCCTTGAACATCAGGTGTTCGAGGAAGTGCGTTGCGCCCGTAAGCCCCAGTCCTTCATGACGGCTTCCGACCCGGTATGTAACCAAAACGGCCGCTACCGGCGCTGTTCGCTGCTCCATGAACAGAACCCGCAGACCGTTCCCTGGCATTCGATACTCTTCGATTCCACCTGAAGTGCGTACGAACTCCATACCGCTCGTCTGAATGTGCACCAATCCGGGCGCGCCGTTTTTCTTACCTGCCATGCTCAACCCTCTATGGAACGATCAGTGCGCATCCAGCCAGTTGTCCGCAACCCCGACGTCCACCAGAACCGGTACGTCAAGCGGGAGGGCGCCGGTCATCTCATCGCACACGAGCGCCCGCAGGGTATCTACCTCCTCGATGGGTGCTTCAAAAACCAGCTCGTCGTGGACCTGCAGGAGCATGTTCGCCTTGTATCCTTCCTTTTTCAGCCTGTCGTGGATATGCACCATGGCCAGCTTTATCATGTCGGCCTGGGTGCCCTGTATGGGCATGTTCACGGCAACACGTTCCGCGAACGACCGCTCCGTCCGGTTGCGGGCGAGAATGCCGGGGATATATCGCCGCCGCCCGAGCAACGTTTCGGCATATCCTTTTTCTCGCGCCTGTTCGATCAGCGTATTGAGAAAACTCGTCACCCGGTGGAAGGAACGCTGGTACTGATCGATCAACTCCTGCGCCTCCTTCACGGAGGAACGCAGCCTCCGGGCAAGGCCCCATGCCGAAATGCCGTAGGGGATGCCATAGTTCACCTCTTTCGCCTTTCTACGTTGCTCGCGGGTTACGGCCTCCAGTTGAACGCCGTATACGAGCGCGGCAGTCGCCGCATGGATGTCCTGTCCCTCCTCAAAAGCCTTTCGGAGCGTCTGGTCACCACTCAGGGCGGCCAGAATGCGCAGCTCGATCTGTACGTAATCCGCCGAAAGCAGTTTCCAACCCGGAGCCGGAACGAACGCCTTGCGGATCTCCCGGCCCATTTCGGAGCGCACGGGGATGTTCTGAAGGTTCGGATTGGAAGAGCTGAGCCGGCCGGTAGCCGTAATGGTCTGGTTGAAGCTGGTATGCACCCTGCCCGTTTCCGGGTGAATCAGTTCGCTGAGGCTGTCTACGTAGGTCGTCTTGAGTTTGCTGATCTGGCGCCAGTCCAGGATCAATCCGGGAAGCGGGTGCCGCGTCGCGAGGTCCTGAAGTACGTTTTCGCGCGTGGAAGGTTTGCCGGTGGAGGTTTTCTCGACGGCGGGCAGGCCCAGTTTGTCGAACAGGATTTCGCCCAGTTGCTGCGTGGAGCCGATATTGAATCGATCTCCGGCGGCGAGGTATACTTCTTCCTCGATCCGATCCATCGCCGCGCCCAGTTCCTTCGAAATGTCGTTCAGAATGTCGGTATCGACCCGTATTCCCGCAAGCTCCATATCCTTCAGCACATCGGTCAGCGGAAACTCCATACGGCGGGCCACGTCGAGGAAGTTCACCTGCTTTAGCTCCTCATCGAGCCTTTCGTACAGTTGGAGCGTAAGGTCGGCATCCTCACAGGAGTACCGGCCGGCCTGGTCAATCGGCACGTCCCGCATCGATTTCTGATTCTTACCCGACCCCAGGAGATCAGAGATAGGCACCATACGGTAGTTCAGGTACTTGCGTACGACAGCGTCCAGACCGTGCGGCTCCTCGGGGGCCAGCAGATAATGGGCCACCATCGTATCGAACAGACTTCCATCCACTTCCACACCATGGCGGGATAATACGGCGAGGTCGTATTTCAGGTTGTGGCCTACGAACATTCTACCTGAAAAGACAGGCCGCAGGGTTTCCAGAATGTCGGACGTAGGCGTACCATCGGGGAGCGGCGTCGGAACGTACGCTGCCCTCTCCTTTTCCCATGCAAACGAAATCCCGACGAGCGAGGCCCACATCTGGTCCACGGAGGTGGTTTCCGTATCGATGACGAGCCGGGGTTGGGCAAGAAGTGGCTCCACCAGTGAAGTCAGTTCCGCTTTCGACCGGATGATCCGGTACTCGACCCTCTCCTCGTTCAGTGACTGCACCTGCTCGTACGGGCCGAAATCGAATGCCAACGACGGGTCGTTCGCCTCGAGGAGGTCCACATCGGAGGAAGGAGCCGGTCCGGTATTATTCCGCCGGTTTTCCTGTTCCTGAATGCGCCGCAGAAGCGACTGAAACTCCAACTCCTGAAAAATGGCCGTAAGCGCCTCCTCGTTCGGGCGCACCCTGCGGCAGGCGTCCCAATCGACGGCCAGTTCGAGGTTCGTGCGAATCGTCACCAGGTCCTTGCTGAGCAGGGCATCGTCCCGGTGTTGCTGCAATCCCTCCCGGGCCTTTTTGCCTTTCACTTCATCCACATGGTTGAGCAGGTTCTCCACCGAGCCGTACTCCTGCAATAGCTTGACCGCCGTTTTCTCCCCGATGCCCGGCACCCCCGGCACGTTGTCGCTCGAATCTCCCATAAGGGCCAAAATGTCGATGAACTGCTCCGGGTCGAGGCCGAACTTTTCGCGAAAGGTATCTTCCGTAATCGGGTCGAATTCCTCACCCCGGTGAGCCGGACGGTAAATGGAAATACCCGGCTTGAGGAGTTGCTGAAAATCCTTATCCGGCGACACGATGACGACCCTGGCTCCTTCCTCCTGCGCCCGGCAAGCCAGCGTCCCGATGACGTCATCCGCCTCCACACCGGGCGCTTCGACGACCGGGATATCCATCGCCTGCACGATTTTTTTTATGTACGGCAGATTGGCGCTCAAATCGTCCGGCATCGGCGGACGGTTGGCTTTGTACTGATCGTACATCGCATCGCGGAACGTACCTTTTTCGCCGGGAGCGTCGAAAACGACCAGAATGTCCTCCATGCCGTGCTCCTCGATGAGCCTGAGCAGCGCCGTGGTAAAGCCATAGGCCGCCGACGTATTTTGCCCCTTCGAATTGATGAGGGGCCGAGAGATGAATATGAAATGAGCCCGGTAGGCGAGGGCCATTGCATCCAGAAGATACAGACACTTCGACCCGGAGACCCCGGTGTTGCTTTCGCTGTTTTTTTTCTCCGTCATGATGAAATCAACCGGTGCGGTGTACGTTGCGGTACGGGTGGTTGCCGTAAAGTACGTTCAAAAAGCCGGAACGTTTGCCCCGACTGTGGTTACCAGCATGGCTTTGATCGCAATGGCTGATCCTACCTCTCATGGAAACATATTCTGAACGATCACAGGTTCACGAACCCCGACGCATCCTCATTACGGGCGGGGCCGGGTTCATAGGTTCCAATTACCTGCTTCGTTCGGTTCCACGCAACCCGGATGTGTCGTACGTCAATTTGGATGCCCTGACCTATGCCGGGAACCACGACAATCTGGCAAGCATCGCGTCGGCAGATAATTACACGTTCATCCGCGGCGACATAGCGGATAGCGCACTGGTGGCGTCCCTTTTCGACCGGTACGACTTTACCACCGTCCTTCACTTCGCGGCCGAGAGCCACGTCGATCGATCCATCCATGACCCGCTGGCCTTTGTTCGTACCAATGTGGTCGGCACGGTAACGTTACTCGAAGCGGCGCGGGCGGCCTGGGCGCCCTCATCTTCCCTCCCCATGCGCCGATTCTACCATATCTCCACAGACGAAGTATTTGGGAGCCTCGGGAAAGAAGATTGCTTCACAGAGAAATCGCCCTACGATCCCCGCTCTCCCTATTCGGCCTCGAAAGCATCGAGCGACCATTTCGTACGCGCCTACGGGTATACATACGGATTGCCTTTCGTCATCTCGAACTGCTCGAACAACTACGGTCCATATCAGTACCCGGAAAAGTTGATTCCGTTGACCATTTCCCGGGCAATCGAACAGGGACCCGTTCCGATATACGGCAAGGGCGAAAACATACGGGACTGGTTGTATGTCGAGGACCATTGCGAAGCCATCGAAACGATCCTGCGTTCGGGCCGTCCATACTCGACCTACCTCATCGGCGGCGACGGCGAGACGCCTAACCTCTCGCTCGTAACCCGGGTTCTCGACCTCGTGGACGAATTTCTCGGACGCATTCCGGGTTCGTCTCGACAGCTGATCCGGTACGTGGAAGATCGGCCCGGTCATGATTTCCGGTATGCCATGGATTACGCCCGTCTCCGCCGCGAGCTCGGCTGGCGGCCGGTCCACACGCTGGAGAGCGGTCTGAGAAAAACGGTGCGGTGGTATATCGATAACCGGGACTGGCTCCGGAGCGCTCACGCCCGTTGAGGTTCATTCAGTTTACATTCGCTGGTATCTATGAAGCTATTGTTGTTCGACATCGACGGAACCATCCTGATGACCCACCGGCTTGGGCGTCGCGTTATGGAAGGCTCCCTCTCGGCTTTCTTCGGCCGGCCGATAAAGACGGAAGGGGTCGCCTTTGCCGGACGCACCGACGGCCAGATCGTTTCTGATGCGCTTCGCTCGTCTGGAATTTCCGAAAGCGAGATTGCCCACAAACTTCCCGGCGCCCTGGAGGCGTTCAGCGAAGCTATGGCGGAGGTCATTACGAAAGATAACGTGACGCTCTTACCCGGAATGCAACCCCTGATAGACGGCCTGTCCGCTCATCCCCACATCGTGCTCGGGCTGGTAACCGGCAATCTGGAGCGGACGGCGTATCTGAAACTCGACGCTGTCGGTATGGCGGGACACTTCCCCTTCGGGGCGTTCGGTTCGGACGCCTTCGACCGAAATGAACTGCCCGCCATCGCCGTCCGCCGGGCAAGGGAGGCTACAGGACGTCAGTTTACGGGATCGGACGTCATCATCATCGGCGATACGGAGCATGACGTGCATTGCAGCCGTACGATAGGCGCTCTGTGCGTCGCCGTTTGCACCGGCCACTACTCCCGGCAGGAGCTGTCGAAACACGAGCCCGACGTCATCTTCGATGACCTGACCGACTACGAGCGCTTTCTCGAAGCGGTGATGGTGGCTGCGTAAACGCCGGACGTATGGAAGCGCATGAAATCGAACTGGGCGGATACCGGCATGTGTACCATGTAGCCGCGCCCGAACGACCTCTGTATCCGCCGGTGCTGGCGGTGCATGGGTTCGGCTCGTCCGGATTGCAATCGTTCAGGTATCTGGTTGGTCCATTCAGGCAATACGGCATTCCGCTGTATGCTCTCGATCTGCTCGGCTCCGGGCAGTCTCAGAAACCGGACCTGGTGTACTCGCTGCATTTGTTTGCCGACCTCATCACCGAGTGGGTGGAGCGGCTCGGCGTGGATAATCCCGTACTTCTTGGCCACTCCATGGGTGGCAAAATTGCAGCCGCCACCGCAGCCGCTCATCCCGAATACTATGGAGCACTCGTCCTGGCTGCTTCCGCCGGGTTTCAACGAAACGAGGCGCTTTTGCCTGTGGTGCTCCAGCATCCCGCCATTAGCCGGCTCGTTGAAAAACGGTGGTTTACGAAACACGTTCTGTATGGTACGCCGCTCGGAAAGGTTATGGCCCGCGAAGAGAGCCGGGCCCATCTCATTCGGCTCAAGCGCTCGTTCCATCACCTGGATCTGGATCGTACCGGCTTCCGTGAACGATTGCACCGGATTTCGCTTCCGGTACTCGCCCTTCATGGCGACCGCGACCGCATTATCCGTCGCGACGCGTTGATCCGCATCCGGAAAGACCTTCCTCAATCGCGTACGGTGGTCATCCGCAACGCCGGTCATCTACTCATGAAGGACCAGCCCATTCTGTTCACCCGCTCGTTGAAGTCTTTCCTCGATCAGCATACCACCGGCCATCAGGCAAACCGCTTCATGACGGTCGCTACGGACGAAGCATAACCATGACCGAATAGATTTAGATGATTGACCAGGTGGTACAGATTATACATTTCCGCCCGCTCCTCGAATCCTGGTTCCAGGGGCCACGTTTCGCGGTATATGTCGAAAAAGTGCCGATCAAACCCTCCGAACAGGCTTGCCATGGCCAGATCCACCTCCCGATGTCCATAATAGACCGCCGGATCAATCAGGACGGCCTCTTCACGACGGGAGGAAAGGACGTTGCCGCTCCACAGATCTCCGTGGACAAGGGAGGCTTCAGGCCGCTCGGGTAGCAGCTGTTCCAGGTTACGGCACAACCCGTCGAACATCCCATCCCACTCCGAAGCCCAGCGCCCCGTTCGCCGGGCCCTATCCACCTGCGGCAGAAGCCGCATGTCGAGAAAAAACGATCTCCAACTCTTTCGGTGCTCGTTTAGCTGAACCGATTTCCCGATGAAATTGGCCGACTGCCAACCGTACCGATCGGATGTAGCGCCGTGGAGCGCAGCCAGACCGAAACCGAGCCGTTCCCAGAAAACGGCCGTTTTCCGGCCTTCATCGATCCATTCGAGCAGCAAGCAGCCCGGAGCGCCCGGTGCTCCAACCTCCCTGCCGAGCACCGCAGGGATGGTCATACCGCTGTCGGCCTCCCGCAGCGCCTGCAACCCTTCAGCTTCCGCCGCAAACGTGGCCGATACCTCACCGAACCCATATTTCAGCAAAAACCTCCCGTCCGGCGATTTCACGCACAGCACGTTGGCTATGCAACCTCCGCCCACCGGAGAGCAGGTCCACGTCGTGGTTCCTACAGCCCTGTTGAGGAAATCGGCGACGGAAGCCGGAAGCGACATGAAACTAATCGGTTAGGCCGCCCGGGATGACGCCTTCAGATTGTAAATCCGGACGAGTTGCTCCAGTAGTGCATCGGCCGTACGGTTAACGATCTGATAGACTTCCTCAAACCCGTCGTTTTTGCCGTAATAGGGATCAGGTACCTGGTAGCACTCCGGCTCCGGATCAAACGACCTGAACAAATGTACCTTGTGTCCGTATTCGTCCTCCGTATCGAGAAACAGCACATCATGCAGGTTGTCTCGATCCATGACGAGAATCAAATCGAACCTTTCCAGATCCTCTTTACTAAATTGTCGGCCGCAGTGGTCTTCCAGGGAAACGCCGTGTCGATGGGCCGTCTCAATCATTCTGCGGTCGGCCCCATCACCTGCATGCCACGGCCCGGTGCCTGAGGAACGTATCTCGAAAAACTCGTCCAGTTTTTCCCGGCTCACTTTATCTCGGAACACCCCCTCCGCCAGCGGGCTACGACATATATTCCCCAGACACACGAACATGATGCGTATTTTGCCTCTGGGCTCTTTTTCAACTTCGTGCATACAGTAGTCCTTTTCCTTGTGGTAATTAGCCGGGTTTGAACGCCTGACTTTTCAATCTGTTACGTATGATTCCCCCCGTATGGAGGACGATCCGAATCTTGATACGCCGCGACCCGCCCGCCGGATTCTTTCCGTCAGCGAGGTGGCGCATAGTATACGCACCTCGGTGGAATCCCTGTACCACGACGTCGGAATCGAGGGAGAGATTTCAAATTTCAAGCGGTACGGCTCCGGCCATTGTTACTTCACCCTGAAGGACGCCGACGCACAGATCAGGTGCGTGCTCTGGAAGGGAAACGCGCAGCGGGTATTTTTCGAGCCGAAAGACGGCATGTTAGTTGAAGCGCAGGGATACATTTCGTTTTATGCCGTTAGGGGCGATCTGCAACTGGTTGTAGAAGGTATGCGCCTTGGTGGAGTGGGCGCGCTGCAAAAAGCATTCGATCAACTCAAACGCCGGTTGCTCGAAGAGGGGCTATTCGATCCCGGACGCAAGCGCACCCTGCCGCAAATCCCTGAGAAAATCGGGATCGTCACATCGCGCAACGGGGCGGTACTCCATGATATGCTGGATATACTCGGGCGTCGTTTTCCATCCGTGCAGGTATTCTTTTGTCCGGCTACCGTCCAGGGCATGGGAGCCGCTGCATCCATCGTGGCGGCGCTCGACCGATTCAACGCCGACGCACACTGGCCGGAGGGACCCGTGGATGTTATCCTTCTGGCGCGCGGGGGAGGGTCGATGGAAGATCTCTGGTGCTTCAATGAGGAATCCGTGGCCCGGGCGATTTTTCGCTCGAAAGTACCTGTCGTAAGCGCCGTCGGGCACGAGACGGATTTTTCCATTGCCGACTTCGTAGCCGACCTGCGGGCGGGTACGCCGTCCATAGCGGCGGAACTCGTGGTACCCGACAGCCGCAACCTCCGGCGGGGAATCCGGCAATGGGCCGATGAAATGAGCGCTGTGGTCTGCCGCCGAATCGATGCCTCACGGCGGACCTGTCGAATCACCATCGACTCGCGGCCTTTCTCGTTGCCGGCTCTTCGGGTCGGACGGGCCGTGCAAGACGCCGCCGCAATGAAGGAGCGTGCCGAACTGGCCGTGAACAACCGGCTTCGCCAGGAACGCCTGAAGTTTACTTCGCTCGGACGCACACTCGATGCCCTGAATCCGCTTCTCCCTCTTAAAAAGGGGTTTGCACTGGTAGAGAAAAACGGCGCGCCGGTGAGGGGCGCCGGGTTTCTCGCCCGGGGCGACAGAGTCCGGCTCGCCTTCGCCGATGGCAGGCGGTCGGCAACGATTCTGGGGGACGAATGCGAAGAGGACTCCTCACGCAGCCATGAGCAGGTGCGGGATGATTCGATCATTATGAAGAAATAGCCGATTATATTCGCGTTTCCCGAAACCAATTTCCCGTACCGGCATAGGTAAAGAAGGTATTGTAATGCAGACACATCCTCAGAAAGACGCTCTCATGGATGCCGATAACGGCCTCAGCGCCCCCCCACCGTGGACTCTGGAAGAAGCCCTGGAGCGGCTTCAACAGATCGCTTCTTCCCTTGAAGGGGATGCGCCCCTCGAATCGGCAGTCGCCATGTACGAAGAGGGAATGGCGCTCGCACGCGAGTGCCTGGAACGCCTTCAGGTGCTGGAGCTTCGTATCCAGGAAGTTTCGCTGAAGGATTGACGAGCCTATCCGGCCCGACTTCCCAACTATCGAAAAAAGAAACCGCCACTTCCGCATGTCTCAAATCGCTGGCACTTCTCTTCACGAGCCCGGACACTTGTTAAAGCAGATCGATGGCCCGGCGGACTTGCGCAAGCTCCCGGTGGATCAACTGCCGGAAGTATGCCGGCAACTGCGGGATTACATTATCGATGTAGTCGCCGTGCATGGTGGACACTTCGGGGCCTCTCTGGGAGCCGTAGAATTGACGGTCGCCGCTCACTACGCCTTCAGCACGCCGCACGATCTGCTCGTATGGGACGTGGGACATCAGGCATACGGACACAAAATATTGACCGGCCGCCGGGATCAGTTTCCTACGAACCGATATCAGGGTGGACTCTCCGGATTCCCGAAACGTTCAGAGTCGGAATGCGACACCTTCGGGGTAGCGCACGCCTCTACCTCCATATCGGCGGCGCTCGGAATGGCGAAGGCCCGGGACCTGAAGGGGACGGATCAACGGGTATTAGCCGTTGTGGGTGACGGAGCCTTGACGGGCGGACTGGCATTCGAAGGGTTGAACAACGCAGGTTCGAGCAAGTCGGATCTGCTCGTAGTGCTCAACGACAACCGAATGTCGATCGACCCCAACGTGGGAGCGCTTAACGAGTACCTGGCGGATATCACATCCGGCGCCCGATGGAATCAGTTCCGGGACGACGTATGGGACTTCCTTGAAAAACTGAAAGGCAAGGGCGGACGGACCCTGCAGCGGGTAGCCGCCCGCCTCGAAGAAGGGATCAAGGCGGCCGTAACACCGGGCGGCCTGTTCGAGGCGCTCGGGTTTCGCTATTTCGGCCCCGTAGACGGCCACGACGTTGCTCAACTCGTAGACATCATGGCGGATCTGCGGCGCTTGAGCGGGCCTGTCTTCCTTCATACGGTTACCGTAAAAGGCAAAGGGTTTGCCCCTGCCGAACGCGACCAGGTGAAATGGCATGCCCAAAGCTCGCCTTTCGACAAGGTGACCGGCTCTTCACTCAGAGTTGCCGCGTCAGATACCGCACCATCGGCGCCGGCATGGCAGGATGTGTTCGGAAAAGCGCTGCTCGAAATGGCCCGGGCGGATAAACGAATCGTCGGGATAACCGCGGCGATGCCGAGTGGAACCGGCATCAAGCATATGCTGGATGAACTCCCCGAACAAACGTTCGATGTAGGAATCGCAGAAATGCACGCAGTCGTATTCGCAGCGGGCCTCGCCACACAGGGATTGAAACCCGTAGTAGCCATATACTCCTCTTTCCTTCAACGGGCCTTCGACGGAATCGTACATGACGTAGCCTTGCAGAACTTACCGGTCGTTTTCTGCCTCGACCGGGCCGGTGTGGCCGGGGCCGACGGCCCCACCCACCACGGAGCTCTCGATATAGCGTACCTGCGGAGCGTTCCGGGGATGATCCTGTCGGCGCCACTCGATGAACAGGATCTGCGCGACCTTATGTGGACGGCTTTGCATCGGGCCGACGGTCCTTTCGCCATCCGATATCCGCGCGGCAGTGCTACGGGGATGCCTCTCCGCCCGGGTTTCACCGAGATAGAGATTGGAAAGGGCAGGCGTCTTCGAGAGGGTACGGATGTAGCCATCCTGTCTTATGGCGCCATTGGAGCGTACGTCTCGGAAGCGTGTACGAAACTGGACGAGATCGGCCTGCATCCGGCTCATTATGATCTGCGTTTCTGCAAGCCTCTCGACGATCAATTGCTCCACGAGGTGTTCCAGAAGTACCCTAACGTCGTCACGATCGAGGACGGCGCCATACCTGGAGGGGCAGGAAGCGCGGTCCTGGAATGGATGGTAGATCACCGGTATCAGTCCCGTGTCGTGCGTATGGGGTTGCCCGACGGTTTCGTGGAACATGGAACGCAGCGGGACCTGCACGACCTGGTAGGAATCGGACCGGAAGGAATTATGCGTCAGATCCTCTCGCTGACCGTTTCCAACCAGACGGCCCCTATGAAAATAGCCCTGTAATCCCGATTACCTTAAATGAACCACTCCCTGCTTTTTCCCGAGTTGCCTGATCGGGCTCAGGTCTGGACTTACGGCGCTCGACGCCCCGTGCCCGCCGACGTACGGCAGCGGCTCGTCGAAGGGTTACGAACCTTTATGGCGCACTGGACTTCACACGGCAGGGCGGTACAGTGCGCTGTCCAGTTCCTCTATGATCGCTTCCTTGTCATTGCGGCCTACGTTCCCGGCGATGCTCTCTCCGGCTGCGGAGTGGATGCCTCGACCGACGCCGTCGCGGACATATCCGAAGCGCTTGGCATCGAGTGGGCCGGACCGCTCGACGTGTTTTACCGCGCCGGTCACGACGAGATCATCTCTGTCTCCCGCTCAGAGTTCCGCACCCGGTCTTCCAGCGGCATGATTACCGGAGACACCGTCGTGTTCGACCTTTCCGTTACGACGCTCGGCGAATTGAGAAACGGCCGGTGGGAAACCGAAGCGGCTGCCTCCTGGCACCATAGGCTGCTTGCCGGGGAAACCCTGCGTGAAGCCTGACTTCTTCTCTGCCAGGTAAAAAGTGGACGAATACTGGTTCCGCTGCTCACTTTGCCGCTCGATTTGCAGGATTTTTTCCCTGTTTGTACGCTGATTGGAGTCACGTCACCCTCCTGTGCCTGATCTGGTAAAGGATTTGCTATACCAATCCTGAACTGCCCGAAACGTCCTGCTTCGCGGAAACCCTGGGAGTTGAAAACAGTGAGAGTAGCGGCGGGTAGTTCCACGTCATCTCATCAGGAAATCATATGCCTTCTATATTAAACTGGAAAGAACTTCGGCAGGGAATGGCCCTGCTGATTGGAGCCTTGCTCGTATCAGCAGGGCCTGTTCTCGGACAGTCGTACATCAACCAGACGGAAGTCGAGGAAGTGCTGACGACACACCGGGTCGAGGATCTCGATGAATTGCCGGAGGTGTACTATGACTACTACATCCTTGATGACTCTACGGGAAACAAGGTGTGGGCCCGAAACCGTTTTTACATCTGGCTAGGCCAAGGCAACGCCGACGAGGGCAGAAAGCGCTCGAAGCTGGTAGAATTGCTCAACAGGCGGCTCATGGAAGAGGTGGAACTGGGCGATACGCTGGTGGTGCCCCAGCAGTTCGATCTGGACTTCCGGGCGTATTCCCCTTTCCCGTTATACTACCCGGGCGCCCGCAACGAAAAGAAGCTTTTCATCATTCATAAATCCATCCAGGCGTTTGCCGCTTATGAGCACGGCAAACTGACCCGGTGGGGCATCGTCAATACGGGCGCCGAGGATTCCAGAACGCCTAATGGACGGTACAACTTCAACTGGAAGGTGCCATACCGCGTCTCATCCCTCAGTCCCGACGAAGAGCCGTGGGAAATGTACTGGGTTTTCAACATCCACAACGAACGCGGGATACACGTCCATCAGTACATTATGCCTACGGGCGGCCCGACGAGTCACGGCTGCGTGCGCCTCATCGACAACGATGCCCGCTGGATATACGAGTGGGCAGACCCCTGGAAAACCAAAAAGGGGCACGGTGAGGAATCCATGACGGCGCCGGTGCTGGAGCTCGGCACCGTGGTGCTCGTACTGGGCGATGACCCCGTAGGACTGCCCCATCCGTTCGAGTACAAGAAACGGTTTCCATTACTCGCCCGAATCGAACTGCCTCTGGATCCTTACGATGTCCCGGCCGGAACGGACCTGCAGAAACGTTTTGATGCTCGCCGTTTGAAGGCATCCCGATAACCGGGTGACGGTACTTAAAAGAAGGGAGCGCTCGCCCATACAAGGCGAGCGCTCCCTTCTTTTTTTTAATCTCGAAGATCAGTCGATCAGCCTGAACATGCGGCCGATGCGAGGCAGCTTACGGGCCGCATCCCAGGAGAAGTAGACGAGAATGGCTTTGCCAACGATGTGGTCCATCGGGACGAACCCCCAGAAACGGCTGTCTTCCGAGTTATCCCGGTTGTCGCCCATGACGAAGAAATAATCCTGTTCGAAGGTATAGGTATCGGAAGTTACGCCGTCTATCTGGAACGTGCCGTCGGCGAGCTGGACGGCGCTATGGCCTTCGTACTTCTCGATGACCGGCGCGTATGCGGCCCACGTTACGGCGGTGAGAGGAATCGTCGCCCCTTCTCTGGGTATGGTAATCGGGCCGTAATTATCGGGCGTGTATCCTCTTCCTGCCGGATACATCAAGGAGCTATACCCGGCGTCTGCCGGAGCTACGTAGGGTTCTACCCGATCGATGTAAGGAAGCGCCCGTATGTCTTCGACGGCATCCGGCGTTCCCACGACGCGGATCAGCAGGGGATCTCGCGTGGCTGAGGCCTCGGTTATTCCAAGCATACGAAGCCGCTCCTCACTCAGCACTACGTTTTCATCCTTCTTGTATACGTTCCAGTACTGCTGCATGGTAGCCTTGAGCGGCTGGGCGACACCGTCGATAAGAACCGTTTTGTCACGCACTTCGAGTATTTCACCCGGCATCCCTACGACGCGTTTGATGTAATGCATCTTGCGGTCAACCGGCTTGTTCTCCGGCGGGTAGTTGAATACGATGGCATCTCCCCGCTTTACGTCCGCAAAGCCCGGCAACCGGGTGTGGGGGATCTCTATCCCATCCATGTATATTTGCGTAAAGGGTATACCGATACTTATGGGCGTGCGCGTTCCGTAATTGAGTTTTGACACGAACAGATAATCGCCAACGAGCAGGCTTTTTTCCATCGAAGGTGTAGGGATCCGGAACAGATCGAAGATGAACGTCCGGACGATTAGCATCACCACGATGGCGAAGATGAGCGCGTCGCCCCACTCTCGGATTTTCCCTTTCTGCCGCGGCTGGTCCCCGGCGCCGGATGGTTTACCGTTCCGGGCTGCGGAGGCAGCACCGGCCTTTCCTTTTGCAGCTGAAGGCTGGTCTTTCTTGCGAGACTTTTGCAGGATATCCAACTTCGTATACCGTATTTAGCGGGGCACGCCGGTTTCCATTATTTGATGATCCGAGGCCTCCCGAAGGATAGGTCCGGCGGGGCAATCCGATCCGTAAAGTATCTGCGGCCATCATAGCCCGTACGGTACCACTGGCGTTCCTCCGACAGAAAATAATAATCGATGTAGGTTTCACGTCGGCCCTCCGCCATGATTCGGGCGTAGAGTTCCCGGCGAAGGTCATATAACTGGTTTCTATATTCCTGGCTCGTCGCAACAACCACGCCACGGTCGAAGGGTCCGTTAACGTCCATGACAAGCAAAGGGATGGTATCGTTTGCGATCAACCAGTACTCAAACTGTATGTATTCTTCGGTCCGCGAGCCCGGCCGGGCGCGAGACTCTGCCACGGTTTGTGTGGGCGCTCCGAAAGCCGCCTCCATCCGCGCCCGCAATTCGCGCGTCCAGGTGGTATCCAGCCCCTGATGCAATGTGGTGCCGCTGTAAGCCCATCGAATTCTCGGAAACCGTTTCTCGAACCAGAATCGTTCCAATCGCCTGACAGGCCGCCATTCCGTTACCGCGAGCGCAGGCTCCTGAGGCGTTTCAACGACCAGTGTTTCAGCCGGCGGATTAATCAAGGAAAGCCAGTGCCGAACGGCATCCGAGCGAGGAGGCAACGAAACGAGCCCTTCGGGTAGTACGCGCATTCCTCGCTGTTTGAATATTTCCCTCGCCTGCGCCTCGAAATGCGCCTTCTGGTACATTTCGATCAAGTTCTGACCGGATGCACCCTGCGCCAGTACCAGGGTCAGCACGAATCCGAGGCAGAAACGTTTCACCAACATGGTTCGATTACGTTTACCGGAAAAGCGATCAATGACAGGTTTCAATCTTCCATGGACAGAACGGCCAGAAAAGCCTCCTGCGGGAGCTCCACGCGCCCGACCTGTTTCATGCGCTTTTTCCCCTCTTTTTGCTTCTCCAATAGTTTGCGTTTACGCGATATATCCCCACCATAGCACTTGGCCGTGACATCCTTGCGCATCGCCTTGACCGTTTCGCGTGCGATCACGCGCGTCCCGATGGACGCCTGTACCGCTACCTCGAACATCTGCCGCGGAATGAGTTCCTTTAGCTTGCGTGTGAGCTTGCGCCCCATGTCGTACGCCTTATCCCTGTGCACGATCGTGGAGAGTGCATCGACGGGTTCGCCGTTGATCATGACGTCCAGTTTTACGAGTGCACCTTCACGGTAGTCCATGAACTCGTAATCGAAGGAAGCATATCCACGGCTGACGCTTTTGAGCTTGTCGTAATAGTCGAATACGATCTCCGCCAGCGGCAGTTCGTAGTGGAGACTGACCCGTTCCGTATCCAGATACTGCGTGTTGACGTACACCCCTCTACGCTCCTGGCACAGTTGCATCAGGTTTCCGATGTACTCGGTAGGCGTAATGATCTCCGCCTTGACGAACGGCTCTCGGATACTTTCATATTTGCCGGTATCGGGAAGGCTGCTCGGGTTATCTACGATGATGACTTCCTGATCGGGCAGGATTACTTCGTACTTGACGTTCGGAACGGTAGTAATGATATCCAGTCCGAACTCCCGATCCAACCGTTCCTGCACGATTTCCATGTGCAGCAAACCCAGGAACCCCACGCGGAACCCGAATCCAAGAGCGGCCGACGTTTCGGGCTCATACGTAAGCGAGGCATCGTTTAGTTGCAATTTATCCAGCGAGGCTCGTAAATCTTCGAAGTCGTCTGTGTTCGTAGGATACACGCCACTGAACACCATCGGTTTGACCTCCCTGAATCCGCGAATCGGTTCCTCGGCGCCGTGGCGGGCCGTGGTAATGGTGTCACCTACCCGGGTATCCCGTACGTCCTTCACCGAACCGATAATGTATCCGACCTCGCCAGCCTTTAGCTCATCGAGTGGAAACATGTTTAGCCGAAGGAAACCCACCTCCTCGGCGTCGTACTCCTTTCCGTTGGACATGAACCGCATCCGATCCCCTTTACGAAGGACCCCCTCGAAGATGCGGGCATACACGATTGATCCCCGGTATGTGTTGAATACGGAGTCGAAGATTAGCGCTCGCAACGGCGCCTCCCGGTTGCCGCGCGGAGCAGGGATCTTGCTCACCACCCGCTCCAGCACTTCCTCCACCCCCTCCCCTGTTTTGGCGCTGATGCGCAATACGTCGCTTGCCGTATCACCGATCAAATCCTCGATGGTCTTGGCAACGATTTCGGGCCGCGCGCTCGGCAGATCGACCTTGTTCATCACCGGAATGATCTCCAGATCGTGATGCAGGGCGAGGTAGAGATTGGATAGCGTCTGGGCCTCTATCCCCTGCGAGGCATCGACGACCAGTATCGCTCCCTCGCAGGCTTCCAACGCTCGCGATACCTCGTACGAGAAGTCGACGTGGCCGGGGGTATCGATCAGATTCAGGATGTATTCCCGGCCGTCGCGGGCCCGGTAATCCATCCGCACGGCGTGGCTTTTTATCGTAATCCCTCGCTCTCGCTCGAGGTCCATACTGTCCAGCACCTGGGCCTGCAAATCCCGCTGGGAAATGGTTCCGGTAAGCTCCAGCATACGGTCGGCAAGGGTGCTCTTGCCGTGGTCGATATGAGCGATGATACAAAAGTTGCGTATGCGATCCTGTGCGAGCATGGACACGGAACGGTATATATAAATGTGCGGAAGTAATGCGCGGTCGAAAGGAACCGGATTACCTCCGCGAAATCAGTTGAAACGGAACCTGTATTCCTGTGTTCGGGTCGGGGTTTAAAACAGGCACGCCCCTACCGGTTCCGCGTTCGCCAAATATTGGGATGGGATATGGTTTACCGGCGAAAAGCGTTCCTTCCACATTTCCGGTTCAGTCCGCAAGCCTTGCGGAAGAAGCCGTAACGGCGCCCTCCCCTGCGTCATCCGGGCGCATGGGATCCGACGTCGTCGGCTCGTTCTTCAATCCGGACAGTTGCTCCTGCTCGTGGTGAAACTGCTTCTGGAATATCAGAATCCCGATCACTCCGCCCACGATTACCATGTCCGCTACGTTCCAGATGGGAAACAGCGCCATGTAGCTGCCGCCGATAACGGGCAGGGCATCGGGAAGGTATCCTCGCCACACGTTGACATGGATGAAATCCACGACCTTTCCGGTAAAAAGGCCGTCCCCATGCACCAGCATACCGTAGAATACTCGGTCGATGATGTTGCCGACGGCGCCCCCGAGGATACCGGCCAGGCTGGCCCGGTACGGCCAGTAACTGCGCCGCACCATCACCATATAGGTCACGATCAGAACGGTAGCGATGATCGAAAACATCGTCACCATACCGGCCGGGCCGAAGTTGATCCCGAAGGCCATGCCCGGGTTTTCCGTAAAGGTAAGCCGGAGCCAGTCGCCGATGACGGGGATCGATTCGCCGCGGTACATCGTGTGCAACACGATCTGCTTGGTGATCTGATCCACCACAACGACCGCGAACGAAATCCAGAGTACGCGCATGGGCAAAAACCGAAGCCGCCAGTGAGAGGGTATCCTACTGCTATCGTTTCTGCTTCAGCTTGGCCTCGATGGAGATTTCGGTGTGGGGTACGGCCTCCAGGCGCTCCTTGGAGATCATCTTACCCGTTACCTTGCACACGCCGTACGTTTTGTTTTCAACGCGTTCCAGCGCTCTATCCAGATATCCGACGTAACGCTGCTGCCGGGCGATCATCAGATAAAGCTTCTCGCGTTCCATGGCGTCGGTGCCGGCATCGGCCATGTGGAAACTGTATGCCGTATCGTTCTCGAATTGCTCCCTGGCATCCTCCAGTTGCATACGCATCCGGTCGATGTCCTCGATGGCGGCTTCTCGTTTTTCCAGAATCAGGTTCTTGAAATAGGCCAGTTCCTCGTCGGAGAAGTCCGTTTTACGCCGTATTTCGCCGGACGTCTGGAGCTCTTCTTTCCCTTCCTCCACCCTGCCCTCTTCTACACTCTCATCAGGCAGGGGAACGGACATGAGGCGGGATTCGAGACGGGGTCCTTTTTTCTCAGGCATATTCTGTTACTCGCAAATGAAAACGACGATCGTACGATAATAACGGGTTCACTCGACGGATGCTCCCGACTCTACCCGCCGTATGCCGATGGTCAGGCGTTCCGTTCCTATCTGGAAGGTCTCAACGGCCGAGCCGGCAGGTTGCTCGGCTTCATGCAACTCCAAAGCAAGGGTCTCGTTCCGTATCCAGTCTGCATGGAGCCTCAGAGCTTCCCGAAGTGTTTCGGTTGCATCGAATTGCAGCCCGATGCGGTCTGTTACCTCAAACAGGGCGCTTTTCCGCAGATTCTGGATACGGTTGACGGTTTCACGGGCGAGACCCTCAGCCTGTAGATCGGGGGTGATGGTCGTATCCAGAGCGACCGTAACACCGTGTTCCTGACCTACGAGCCACCCAAACAAACCTTCGCTGACGATTTCCACATCGGTGGGGCCCAGTTCGATCTCCTGTCCCTCGATCGCCGCCGCCAGCCGCCCCGTCTGCAGGAATTGCTGTATCTGGGAGTCGTCTATAGTCCGCAGCCACTCCGAAACAGCCTTCATGTGCTTCCCTAGCCGCTTCCCGAGTTGTCTGTAATCCGGTTTGATTGTCCGCTTGACCACATCGCTCGCACCGGATACATACTCCACTCTCTTGATGTTCACCTCATCCTTGATGATCTCCTCTACACGCTCGACATCGCTCCGGGCAACGCCGGCTTCCGTAACAACCAACACCCTGGGCAGGGGTTGGCGCACATTTATCGAACTCTGGTTGCGAAGAGACAGCACTACGGAGGTAATGGTGCGGGCCAGTTGCATCCGGCGCTCCAGGTCGGGATCGATCAGGCTTTCGTCTACCTGTGGAAAATCGGTCAGATGAACCGATGGGGGCGCCGGGCAAACACCCAGCAAAGCCCTGTACAGCCATTCTCCAAAGAACGGAGCTATAGGACTGAGCATCTGGGCAAGTGGGACCAGACAGTCGTACACGGTCTGATAGGCCGAAAGCTTGTCATCTTCCTCATCCTCGTTCTTCCAGAACCGACGTCTCGAGCGCCGGATGTACCAGTTGGATAGCTCATCGACGAAGCGCTCCACCAATCGGGCGGCTCGGGTGGGGTTGTAATCCGCCAGGGCGGCGTCAACACCGGCTATGGTGGAGTGGAGCCGACTGAGGATCCATCGGTCGAGTTCCGTTCGGCGCTCCGCCGCAAGAGGCGCCTCCTGGTATTGAAACCCATCGATGTTGGCATACGTCGCGAAAAAAGCATACACGTTCTGAATCGTGCTGAAGAACTTGCGCGCCGTATCGACGAGGCCGCGCTCCGAAAACTTGATGTTTTCCCACGGGGGCGTGTTGCTCATCATGTACCAGCGGACGACGTCGGCCCCGTACTGGTCGATGACGGCAAACGGATCGACGGCGTTGCCCTTGGACTTGGACATTTTGTCGCCCTTCTCGTCCAGCACCAACCCGTTTACCACGACATTTTTGTACGCCACGCTATCCCTTACGAGCACTGCAATGGCATGGAGGGTATAGAACCAGCCCCTCGTCTGGTCCACCCCCTCGGCGATGAAATCAGCCGGAAAGTTGACCTCGAATGCATCGCAATTTTCGAACGGATAATGCCATTGTGCGAACGGCATCGCTCCTGAATCGAACCATACATCGATCAGATCGGGTATGCGTCGCATGGTGCCGCCATCGGGAGCGGGCCACGTCAGTTCATCCACGAACGGCCGGTGAAGGTCGAGATCCTCATCTTTCCGGGGCAATTGATCGCCGCATTTCGCCCGAAGCTCTTTGATCGAACCGATTACTTCGATATGGGTCGATCCGGGTTTGTCCGACACCCATATAGGAAGGGGGGTGCCCCAGTAGCGCCTGCGGCTCAATGCCCAATCGATGTTATTCTTCAGCCACTCCCCGAAGCGCCCCGCCCCGATGGATTCGGGCTGCCACCGAATGGTTTCATTGAGCGCCACGAGCCGATCTTTGACGGCCGTGGTTCGGATGAACCAGCTCTCCACCGGATAACTGATGAGCGGAGTGCCCTTACGCCAATCGTGCGGGTAATTGTGCAGATAGGTTTCCTGCCGGTACAGAAGGCCGCGCTCTTTCAGATCCCGCACGATCTTTTTGTCCGCATCCTTGAACCACTCCCCCGCTACCAGGACCGCTTTATCCGTAAACCGTCCTTCCGGGGTTACGGGATTGAATAGCGGCAGACCTTCCCGCTGCCCCACATCGTAGTCGTCGGCGCCGAACGCGGGAGCCATATGAACGATGCCGGTGCCGTCTTCTGTCGATACGAAGTCGGCCGTAACGACGTACCATGCCTTCCCGATCGGCGTTTCATTTTCAAAATAGCTGAATACGGGCTGGTAGCTCGTTCCCCGCAGCTCGCGCCCTTTATAGGTTCCGACGATCTCGTAATCACCTGAGAGGACGGACAGGCGATCCCGAGCCAGAATGAGATCTTCCGTTTTCTCCTCGTTTGCGCGGCGGACCCTGACGTATTCAATGTCGGCGCCTACGGCAAGCGCCGTATTGGATATGAGCGTCCAGGGTGTAGTGGTCCATGCCAGGAAAAACGTATCCTTCTCGCCCCTGACGGGAAACCGGACATACACGCTAGGGTCCTGGACCTCCTTATACCCGAGGCTCACTTCGTGCGCCGAAAGTACCGTTCCTGAACCCGGGCTGTACCACTGGATTTTATACCCCTGATACAGTAGCCCTTTTTCGTATATCTGTTTGAGCAGCCACCAGAGCGTTTCGATGTACTGGTTCTCGAACGTGACGTACGGGTGATCCAGATCGACCCAGTAGCCCATGCGAACCGTCAGCCGATCCCACAGTTCTTTATACCGCAATACGCTTTTACGGCAGGCTGCATTGTACGCAGCAATTCCGTACTCCTCCACCTGATGACGCCCTTCGAGGCCCAATTCCTTCTCGACCTCGATCTCCACCGGCAGGCCGTGGGTATCCCACCCGCCTTTGCGAAGCACGCGGAACCCCTTCATCGTTTTGTACCGGCAGAAGGCGTCCTTGATGGTTCTGGCCATCACATGATGAATCCCGGGCCGTCCATTGGCCGTCGGCGGACCTTCATAAAAGGAAAACGTCGGCGCGTCGCTCCGCTGCGCGATGCTTTTGTTGAAAATGTCTTCCTTCTCCCACCACGCCATGATCTCGGTCTCGACGTCGGGGTGATGAAACCGTTTTAATTCAGGAAATACGGACATAGGTTTATATCAGGGGCTGGTAGACCACTGGTAAGGTTACATGCTGTCGCTAAATCGGCGCTACGGCTGAACGCTCGGCCCCGAATTCCATTCGGAACAGGCTCATACGGGCAATCCGGTATCCGCTCTCGCCTTTATGCCGGGACACGCTTCACCGAAAAGGTGGAAGAAGCAGGAAGTGTTTCCCCTGTTTCCTTTTACCATTTTCTCTAACGGATGGTCACGTGCGGGTCCGGGCAAAACAATAAGATACGGATTTAACGTTCCTGAAACGGCGGCCGTCAGTCCAGGCCAAGATGAAACCGGTCGCGCAGTTCCAGAATGTACATGCCCAGGTCGTTCCGTAACTCCTGCAGTTCGTCGAAAAGCTGCCGATAGGTTTCAGGATCCATGTACCCTTCATGCCGGATTTCCTGAATGACCAGCAAGCCGCCGTTGGCCGATGCCAGGCCGCGTTTTACACAGGCGATATTGCCGCCGATCATCTCCTTTTCGTATCCGATCCCATGTCCGCGCGCCACCTCGATAGGGATCTGGCTTACGCAGGAGCAGAACTGAACGAGCGAGCTACTTTTCTCTTTCCCCGGAAGGGAAGTAGCCCAATCCAGCACTCTTCCGGCAAACGCTGCCGCTCGCTGGTACAGGCCGAGATTCCGACAGGATTCCGCCTGACTGAGGCCGTCCTGCTCCTCATGGTCGAGCACGCCCGCCTGAGCGAGCCACGCCTGCAGGTCATCCGTGTAGGGGTCCGATTCATCCGGGAAAAGGAACGACAGCAATTCTTCCTCCGGATAAATTCCTCTTGCACGTAAGTAGCGGGACAGATGCTCCTTCCAGATGCGTCGCTGCTCCGTATCGGCAGGATCAGGCAACGGGTTGGCTCCCAGAAAACCGCGCAGCATGGACCGATAACGGTCTATCCGTTCATCGTTCTCTTTCAGGAACGCTTCCCAGCGTTCTTCATCCCACACTTCGTCGCTCAACATGGCCTGCTTCGTTGCAACTGGATAGACACTAACTCGCTACCCCGTCTTTCCCGGCTACGTACGGCGTACCCCCCGAGTTGCCCCCGCTTACCACATCACCTACCAAGGCGTTCTATTACCATTTTCATTAGGGTGGTCAGACGAGGTTCGGCTTCCCGTGCGGCGGCAAGCACTTCGGATAACGAGACGGGCTTGAGCGCGTCCGGGAAACATTCGTCCGTTACAACGGAAATCGCCAAGACCTGCATATCCATATGGCGCGCAGCTATCGTTTCCGGAACGGTGCTCATACCCACCGCGTCGGCTCCGATGAGCCGTAGAAATCGGTACTCGGCTTTCGTCTCCAGGTTCGGGCCTACAACGGCCACATATACGCCCTGCTGCAATCTGATCCCCGCTTCGAGGGCGCAGCGCTCTGCCAGGTCCCGAAGCGACCGACTATACGGTTCGCTCATGTCCGGGAAGCGCGGCCCCCACTCGTCTACGTTGGGACCGGTAAGCGGATTATCTCCTTGCAGATTAATATGATCCGTAAGGAGCATCAAATCTCCCCGGCGGTACAGCGGATTCATTCCGCCGGCCGCATTCGATATGAGCAGTGTCCTGACTCCCAGTTGGTGCAATACACGAACCGGAAACACCACCTCCTGAGCCGTATAGCCTTCGTACAGGTGGAAGCGCCCTTGCAAGGCATAAACGGGCACTCCGGCCAGGCTCCCTACGATCAACCTTCCATGGTGCGATTCTACGGTCGACAGAGGGAAGCCCGGTATGTCGTCGTAGGGTATGGACGCCCACTCCTCAATTTGCCCGGCCAGATCGCCCAGGCCGGTGCCGAGGATCAAACCGATGGCAATCTGCCGATCCGATCGGGTGCGAATGGTTTCAGCGGCCCGCTCAACAGCGGCTTTATACTCTGTTATGTGCATTGGTTGGCTTGCAAGCTGTGGAGATGTTTGCTTTACGGAACCAAGACACACCGGGGCCGGTCGGGCTCCCCGATGCGCCTCAAGTTCAACGGCGCTCCGTACAGGGCGGAAGCCCACTAATCCAGGTCTTTCAGAATCCTGCGGATATGCTCGATCTCATCCGATTCCGCGCCGGGCTCATGCAGATCCAGAGGTTCCTCATCGACATCCGCCGCATCCGCCTCGATGGGCGGAGCGCCGGATTCCACAACGGGTCGCACCACCCACCCTGTTCTGGACCGCTCATCGGCCTCCGGCCTGCTGTCGGCCCTAGTAAAACGGGGAACACCCGCGTCGACCGACCGTCCTGCCTGATGCAGCGGCGAAGCCGCTGCATCAGGCAGTCCGGCGCCGGATGCAGCGCCTGCGCCCTCGTTAGACTGATACGCGGACAGGATCCGCTCGACGTCGGCCGGAGAGGGCATCTCTCCTCCGAAATGCGGCGTGGCCGTTTCTTTTGAAAACCGCTGCTTCTGGGATGCCTCGGCGGGAGCGTTGCCCTGAAGCATTCTGCCAAGGTATTCCCCTTCCAGGCTTTGTCCCGCTACGGGTTGTTCCGTCTCAATCGGTTCGTCTTCCGTATATGCCGCGGCGCGAACGTGTTGATCGTAACGCCCGAGCAGGTCTAGCTCCGACTGGAGAAACGACTTCAACCGCACCACGACTTCTTCCTGCTTGCGGGTGAGGGTCTCCACCTCCCGGCGAAGCGCGTCGCGCGCTTGAACGGCTTCGCGTTGCATCGCCTCTGCCCGACGCTCAGCTTCCAGCAGGATACCCCCCGCCTTCACTTCGGCCACATTCAGGCTTTTCTGTGCGTTGTCTCGCGCAATCCGGAGCGCTTCCTCCAGAGCTTCCTCAACCTTCTGATAATGATTCAGCCGGTTCTCCGCTTCCTGGAGTCGTTGTTCCATCTGACGGATCTCGGCCAACATTTCCTCCCATTGCGACGATACCATCTGCAGGAAGGCTTGCACTTCATCCGGATCGAACCCTCTGAAATGACGGCCGAACTCCTGCTTGCGTATATCGAGAGGGGTTAATCGCATAACAACCTCGAAGCTGGCTGGTTGGTAAAAATTGCTGAGTCAAGTATACCTTTTGCTGTCACGACACCGTGCAAGGGTCGCTGTATCCCGCTCGTCTGTATAAGGAGCCGGCCTAATCCCGCGGACCAAACAGGGCGCTGCCGATCCGTATGTGCGTGGCCCCTTCTTCAATGGCCACCTCGAAATCCGAGGTCATCCCCATCGACAGGCAGGCCAGATCGGCGCGTCCCCGATAGGCGTCTCGCAATCGGCGCAGTAGCACGAACTCGCGCCGCACCTGTTCCATGTTTTCCGTAAACGAAGCAATGCCCATCAAGCCCGTGATGCGCACATGATCGAACGTTGCCGCCGAGTCGATAAGCGCGTGCGTTTCGTCGGGCTCCACGCCCGACTTGGTCGCCTCCCCCGATATATTCACCTGCACGAAACACGGCACGATCCGCCCAGCCTCCCGGGCGCGCTTGTTCAATTCATTCGCGAGACGCAGGCTATCCAGGCTCTGTACGATATCGGCATACCGGACCGCATCACGCGCCTTATTTCGTTGAAGATGGCCGATCATATGCCAGACGAGGTCGCCCCCGGAAATCTTTCCGGGCGCGGCCTCAGCCTTTGCTAACAATTCCTGTACCTTATTTTCGCTGACGTGCTCCAAGCCCGCCTCCCTGGCTGCCTGCACCACTTCCACGGGAAAGGTTTTCGTAACACCAACGAGCACCACCTCCTCCTGACGGCGCCCGGCTCGCCGACAGGCGGCGTTGATCCGCTCCCGGATGCCGTCTATCCGTTCGGCAAGGTCTTCGGGTGCTACCGAGATCGAGTGGGACATGGGGATAACGCTCGCCGGGATAGTAAAAAGCGGCTGACGGGCGAAGTTCAGAGCCGCGTATTGACGACGTTGTTGTATATGGAACCGAACGAGTACGAAAGGCCAACCGAACCCCTTACCTCGTAGGTAGTGGCCAGCTGTCGCTGCTGCAGCAAAAGCTCCTCCAGTGTGGCGTCTCCCTTGGCCAGATACAGCTGATCGTGTATCACCTCGAAGGCTCCGGAAAAACGAAGCGAAAACCCTTTGACCAGCCTGAACGACACGTTGCTATAGAACTCAACCCGGTTCTTCGACAGGTCGTGGAAGTAGTTGGCTCCGCTCAAACCGGCGAAAACGTACCCCCAGGGTTGCTGGATTCGCATATTGGCATCCAGTGAGTGGTTGAAAAGCGTTTCCTGTGTTTTTTCGTAAATCGTCTCCTTGATGTAATCGCGGTAGGTCAAGCCCACGTTATATGCAAATACGAACTCCTTTCGGGATGATTCCGAATAGGGAAACACATTGTACTCAACCGAGGGTCCCACGCGCACGCTCAGGTCGTAATTCCTGTACGTGTTCGTCTGCACGCTGTTGAAAAAGCCGGCCGACCAGTGATCATCCAGACTGAACACGAGCGACCCATTGAATCCGCCTTCATGCGACGTGCTGACGATGGGTTCATCATCTTGCTCGAACCGTCGCTCCCTGTAATCGCCGTATACCCTCGTTCTTATCTTCAGCTCCTCCGTAACGCGGTCGGCGGAAAGCTCCGTACTGAACGAAGCAAAACGCTTGCTCTCTTCCTTATTGAATGATCCGCTGCCGTCGATATCGAAAACCCAGCTGTTCCACGGATCATCCTCAGGCTCCGTATGGACGCGCGTTTTCCCCTCGAAAGATACTTTCAAGCGGTCGGCGAGCGGGGTTCGGGCGAGATACGGCACGAGCGACATCCGGAGTATTTCGATCATTTTGCTTCTGCGCTCGTCCACCGTACTGCCCTGCGGTGAGGTAAAAGTAAGGCTGTTGTTTACCCCCTCGAACTCGTGCTGTCCGGAAATCAACAGGGAGTAGGCAATGCCCCCGCTTCCGGTACGCTGTATCGTCACGAATATGTGAACCTGCGCCAGTTCGGGTTCTCGCACCCAGTTGACAAACGTAAGCTCTCGCCGGGTGTACAGGTGGTCACAGGCGTCACAATCCAGAAAGACCCTCGGGGCTACGTCTCTCGAAACACCGTTGATGTAGGTCGAATCGTCGGGAGCACCCTGCCCGAACGCCTCGGCGGCGGCTCCTATGACCCATATGAGGAAAATCGACGAACGGATGACGTTTGAAAAGCGTAGCGTGCGCAACAAACCGACCATGATAACGGCTCGTAAAATAAGGAATCGGACAACCGCCCGGCGGGCAATCCCGAATGTCCGGCGGTAGGAGACCGACTCGCCTGTCTTTACACAGTAAACCGATACAATACGCATCCCCGCGTACTTTTGCTTGAATCTTTTAAGTCCTTCCGTGCCTGAACCAGCGGTTTCACAGAGGTTTGAATATAGTCGGATCACGTCCTACATTCCGGAAGAATAGATAACGGCGAGGCCCACATGAACCGAAGGCAATTCATCTCTACATCCATCGGCCTGCTTACGCCCCTGGCCGGCATCGTCGCAGGAAGCGGCCGTTCGGCGTCGACGCCGTATATCATGACGGTTAAGGGCAAGATTCCTGCCGCCGAGATGGGGTTGACGTTGCCGCACGAACACATGCTCGTGGATTTTATCGGGGCGGATCAGGTCAGCCCCAGCCGTTATGACGCAGAGGAGGTGTACCGGCACGGCCTACCCTTTCTCGAAGAGATCGTGGCGAGGGGATGCAATACGTTCATCGAATGCACCCCGGCGTACCTCGGGCGGGATGCCGGTTTGCTTCGGCGCTGGGCAGACGCTACCGGTCTGCATATCCTGACCAATACGGGTTATTACGGGGCGGTCAATGACAAGTGCTTGCCTCCACACGCCTTTACCGATACGGTGGACGAACTTGCCGCAAGATGGGTCAGGGAATGGACCGACGGTATCGGGGGTTCCGGCATACGTCCCGGCCTCATCAAAATTGGAGTGGACAAAGGCGCCTTGTCGGAGATCGACCGGAAGCTGATTCACGCGGCGGCCCGGACCCACCGCGCGACCGGGTTAACGATTGCTGCGCACACGGGTGAAGCCGTCCCCGCCTACCAGCAACTGGAGGTCCTCGAAGAAGAAGGCGTCGCACCGGATGCGTGGATCTGGATTCACGCGCAAAACGAGCAGAATCCCGATAGATGGTATGGGGCCGCGGATAGAGGCGCGTGGATTTCACTCGACAACATATCCTCCGGCAACACGGAGCGGTACGTGCGCTCGTTGCTCGGCTTGCGGGAAGCCGGGATGCTTCACCGGGTGCTCGTTTCTCACGACGCCGGTTGGTACCGTGTCGGAGAGCCTGGAGGGGGCGCCTTCAGGCCTTTTACCGCCCTTTTCGATACGCTCGTGCCGGCCCTCCTGGAAGAAGGGTTCAGCCGGGATGATCTCGACGTACTTCTCAAACAGAATCCGGCCGAAGCGTTTGCGGTGCGAGTCCGCGCCGCTGCCTGAAATGCTCTCCGGCGCTATGCGGAGGTCAAACCGACCGGCAACGTTACTTCTACCCGGGTTCCCTCTCCGGGATGGCTATGGATTTGCAGGGTGCCCTTGTATAGCCGCACCAGATGCCGGGATACCGCCAGTCCGAGCCCTCCGCCCTGCTGCTCGAAACGCTGACGTCCGAACTGGATATAAGCCTCCACCTGCTCTATCTCCTCCTTGTGCATCCCCCTGCCCCGGTCCTGAACGGACAGAAGCCACAATTTATCCTTCAGGTCGGTGGTTACCCGGATGCGACTACCCGGCTCCGAGAATTTGAGCGCGTTGTCCAGAAGCTCCTGAACGATTTTTTCCAGATGAAACTCGTGGATGTCCAGCATCCCGTTTCCGTTCTCGACCGAGATGTCCTCCGACCGATTGTAACTCCGGCCCAGGCGGTCGGCAACCATTCCGACTACCCGGGCGGCGTCCACTGGTTCGAGCCGTTCGATTCGGAGCGACATGTCGCCGTTGGGCTCGGCATACAGAAGCAGGTTTTCAATCAGACGGTGCAGGCGTAACCCCGCGGCATGGATCGAACGCAGCGACTCGTCAATTTCTTCGCGCTTCAGTCCGTCGTATAACTCCATCAGCAGCGACGAATGGGCAAGCACGAGCGTAAGCGGCGTACGCAACTCGTGAGGAAGCACGGTAGACAGCCCCTGCCGGAGCATTTCGAGCTTTTTCTCGAATTTGCCCACCAATGACTCCTGCTTCTGGAGACGGGCGCTTACCGCCGCAACCAACTCATCCGCCGAAAAGGGTTTCGTTACGTAATCGTCCGCGCCCTGGCTCATTCCTTTACGTAGTTCCGTCGGTTCCGCTTTGGCTGTCAGGAAAACGAATGGGATGGTGCTGAGCTCTGCCGTTTTTCGGAAGGATGCCAGCACTTCGTAGCCGTTCATGCCGGGCATCATGATGTCGCACAACACGAGATCCGGCCTGAACAAGCGGGCCTGCAACAATCCTTCTTCTCCCGACCGCGCCCCGACGACCTCAAAATTAGCCTGCGCCAGCATGTAATCGACCATCTCACGTACTTCACGCTGGTCGTCGATGATTAATATGCGCTTCATCAGCCCGATCTGTCCACAAAATGTGTATTCCGTCCACGGCAGGCCGTGATGCGCCGCTACGGCGGAGCGCCCGGAGCGTTATCAGGATGCGATGGAAGGGTCGGGGGAATCGCTCCTGATGAGACGGGCCGTCATCTCAAGCAGACCATCCGTCGTGAACGGCTTGCTCAGATAGCGATCGAACCCCGCAGCCAGAAAACGTTCCCGGTCGCCCGGTAACGCATAGGCTGTAACGGCTGCAATAGGCGTATCGTCATAGTGCGGCAGGGCGCGCAGCCGGCCTATCAGGTCCAGGCCGTTTCCTCCCTGCCCCAGGTTGATATCCAGCAACACTGCATCGAAGCGGCGGGCCGACGCTTTTCTCAGGGCCTCCTCGGCGCTGGTGGCAATCGTCACGTCGCACACGTCGAGCAAGAGATGCAGGATGAGAAAGGCCGTTTCCGGGTTGTCCTCCACGAGCAGCATATGGGACGGCATCGTGTCGGAGGATCCTACCGATCCCTCCGTTTCGCCGGTACGCCGGGCCGTAGGCTCATCCATGAATATGGGGAAGGAAACGGTAAATGTACTGCCCTGGTCTTTCTTGCTTCTGACGGAGATGGTTCCACCCATGAGTTCCACCAGCCGCCGCGTAATGGCCAGGCCCAGGCCGCTCCCTTCATGGCTTCGGCTCAAACCCGAGGACTCCTGGCTGAATTCATCGAAAAGATGCGGCAAAAAGGGCGCGTCGATACCCACACCCGTGTCGGCAACATGCACGCGTACAAAGGCGTCCATGGTATCCACGCTGACATGGATGCCTCCCCTCTGGGTAAATTTGACGGCATTACCGATCAGGTTTTGCAAGATGCTGCTCAGAGCGCCCTTATCCAGACAGGCCCTGACTTCCTGCGCCTCCGGCGCGACCTGGTACGACAACGTCAGGTTTTTCTCGGTCGCCAGTTGTTCGTACAGTTGAACGATTTCTTCGATTTCATGCCCTACATCGATTTCCGACAACTGAACCTGAACTCGCCCGGCTTCCAGTTGTGCGAGCGAAAGTACGGAGTTGAGGGTATCCATCAGGCGCCGCCCGCTCCGTTCGATGAGCATCGCAAACCGGCGATGCTTGTCATCCACCTCTTTGGAGAGCAGAGACGCATACCCGATAACCGAGGTAAGGGGCGTGCGAATTTCATGGCTCATGTTCGCCAGAAACGCGGTTTTCAGATGCGCCATCTCTTCGGCCTGTTCTTTGGCCCGCTGGAGTGCGACTTCATACCGCTTGCGTTCGGTAATGTCCTGCACGAAGGCGGCATATTTCCGTTCGCCCCCGAGAAGAAACGAACTGGCGGCAATGAGCAGCGAAAAGACCTCTCCATCAGCCTTCCGTCCGAACATTTCGTATCCCTGCCCTATGGAAGCAAGCAACGCTTCCTCCCCGTCGCCTTCTTCCGTACCGTGCAGAAGCTCGGAGAATCGTTTGCCGGTAATCTCCTCGGACGAATAACCGAAGATCCGTTCGGCGGCCCTGTTGAACGTCTCGATGTACCCTTCGCTATCCGTGACAATGATGCCATCGGCCGATGTCTCCAGAATGATGCGCTGCCGCTTTTCCTTTTCCTCCAGTTCCGCCACCTGCGAATGAATCTGCGCCGCCATTTTCTTGAAGGTGCGCGCCAGCACGCCGATTTCATCCCTCCGCCGGATCGGCAGGTTCTTGATCCAATCTTCCTTTCCGAAATCCGAAAGCGCCTGCGTAACCTGGCTCAGGGGCCGGGTCATGAAACCGGAAAAGCCCATCGCCAGAATGATTCCTCCGAGGCAGAACAGGAGCGTTATCAATACGCTTTTGTCCCGCACTCTTCGCACGCCGTCGAGAATGAGCGCGTGAGGCGAAGTAACACCTACGATGAGTACGTTACGTGCGGGGTCGCCGGTAAGCGGAACCCGCTCGAAAAATGCCGTCAGTGGATTCCCCGGCGAAGAAGCGACCGATTCGATGCGAATGTTCTGCAACCGACCCTCCACCAGTGCGGCAAAGCCGTCTATTCTGGAGGTAAGCACGCGCACGCTGTCCTGCCGGCTTCCTTCCGGGATCATCGAGACGGAGCCGACCAGTAGCTTACCCTGCTCATCGAACAGGTACATGGTCTTATCCGGGTCAACCACGGCTACGGCGGCATACAATGCTTCCGAAAAATCGATGCTGATCTCGATGTACCCGAAGTGCTTGCCTTGCTCATCGAATACCGGAGCCACGGATTCCAGTTTGGGAACCCCGGCCCCTATTACATCACCGTCGATAGCCTCCGTACGCAGATCAGATACGTAAACGGAACCCGGCTGAAGGCCGAAGGCCTCTTGGTAAAGGGGTGTGCCGCTCTGTTTCATCAGGCGTTTTCCGGAGATTCGCTCGATGTTGCCGTCCCTTCGCTCTACCCGGACGAGCTCCTTACCCTCGTCATACGCCGCGACGAAACGCAATCGGTGTAAGTTGGGGCGGTCCGCAAGGAAAGCCGCAAAAATATCGCTCAACTGATCCCGCCATTCCCAGTCGAGAAGGGCTGTCTCCGGATCGAGGCCGCGTCGGCTGCGCGCTCGTACGATTCCCATTACCGGAGGCGTCGAGGCCAGAAACCGTGCGTCTTTCGTTATGGATTCAACTGAAGCGGCCAGACGTACTTCCGCCGTACGGGCCGTATAATTGAGCCGCTCCGTCGATGAATCGATCAGCGACTGGCGGGCGGCCTGATACACCATGTACCCTTCCGTACCCGTTGCCAGCAGTACCAGAAGAGAAAAAATCAGAGCGAACCGGCTGCCTATACCCAGCTTCATAGCTCCTCAGTTATTATGGTCAAGCGGCGCTCCCGCACTTCGAGGCTGTTCGAGAGTATTCCGTTTAGCGGCAAGGTTTTCCTTACCCGGAAAAAGCTGCCATGACCCTTGCTGATGGTACATGCTTTTCATGGTTATAATCATAGCATCTGTACCTCGCAAACGCGAGTCCGTTCTCACGATCTACGATTGAAGTCATACGGGGCCGTTCTCGCGTATCGCCCGAAACATGAGCGGTTACAGCGCGACGGCTTGCCTGCATGGCCGGTGGGAATCTGTTCGAGTTGTAGCGATAATGTAAAAGATGGGGCTACACACAGATTTCGGCGTAGCGGCTATTTCTGAACGGGAAGATTGAGACTAGTTTTCTCTCCCGTATTATCGTACCCATCGAGTGGTCCATATCCCATTCGGTGAGTACAGGAAAGCGCTTCTCAACCTGTTGAATGGCTAATTCGTGCGCGCTCACAGGGGATTCCTGTTCATAATCGGCCATAAACGAGGAACGTGTGTGAATTTTGAGAGTGCTAGGAAGGGAGGACGGCAGTAGCAAGGGCGAAATCTTATTTCGGACACAATCAAACGGCGAGAAGACTGGATGGATACCGCAAAACTTATCGTACAAGGAAAAGAGTTTACCCTTCCGATCGTGGTCGGCACGGAAGGAGAAGTAGGCATCGACGTTCGCGCCCTGTTCAAGGACGCCGGATACGTCACGTTTGACCCCGGTTACGGCAATACGGGCTCCTGCGAAAGCGCCATTACATTCATCGACGGCGAGCAAGGCATCCTCCGGTATCGAGGAATCCCCATCGAAGAATTGGCGGAGAAAGCCAGCTTCGTGGAGGTGTGCTACCTCTTGATCAACGGGGAGTTGCCCACGCGCGAAGAATTGGCTCGGCTCAACAAGGATCTGATCTACCACAGCATGCTCCATGAGGACATGAAGAAGCTGTTTGAGGGGTTTCCCCCGAAAGCGCGTCCCATGAGCGTATTGTCATCCATGGTTGCTTCGCTGTCGGCCTATTACATCGAGTCGGAAGATCCTGAGGAGCACCACCTGAACGTCATCCGACTGCTCTCCAAAGTGCGTACGCTGGCCGCTTTTGCCTACAAGAAATCCGTCGGGCATCCGTTCATCTATCCGCGCAACGATCTTTCCTACGCCGGCAACTTCCTGTACATGATGTTTGCCACGCCCACGGAGGATTATGAGGTTCCGGAAATACTCGAGCGCGCTCTCGATTTGCTGCTCATCCTCCATGCCGATCACGAGCAGAATTGCAGCACCTCTACGGTTCGTATGGTGGGAAGCAGTCTGGCGGATATGTTCGGGTCGATATCGGCGGGCATCAGCGCTTTATCCGGTCCCCTGCACGGCCGCGCCAATCAGGAAGTGATCCACATGCTGGAGGACATCCAGCAATCCGGGAGCGACGTAAAAACCTACGTCGAGCGGGCCAAGAAAAAAGACAGCAAGACGCGCCTCATGGGTTTCGGACACCGCGTATACCGCAACTTCGACCCCCGGGGGCGCATCATCAAAAAGGTTGCCGACGACGTGCTGGAACAGCTCGGTATTCAAGACCCGCTGCTCGATATCGCCAAACGGTTAGAGCAGGTAGCCCTGGAGGACGAATACTTCATCGAGCGCAAGCTTTACCCGAACGTGGACTTCTACAGCGGCATTCTGTATCGCGCCATGGGCATCCCGACCAGTATGTTTACGGTCATGTTTACCATGGGCCGCCTGCCGGGCTGGATTGCTCAGTGGGAGGAAATGCGGCGTGACCCCATGACCCGTATCCATCGCCCGCGCCAGGTGTACGTAGGGGCGCCGAAACGCTCCTATGTGCCAGTGGAGGAACGAGAACCCCTGAAAACGGAAGTGTATTTGTAGCCATCAAAAAGGGGCTTCTCCGGAAACGGGAAGCCCCTTTTTTAATTAGCCCTGCGGCAGCATCGTGCCGTGCTCGATCAGGTTGCGGTGCAGTTCGTAGCACCGGGTCAGGTCATGCCGGATGTGGCCCATGGGCGCCTCGTGCAGATACTGCTTGAGGTAATCCCGATACGCCGGATTCGCGCACTTATCGATGATCCGGTTAGCCCTCTCTATAGGCCCCAACCCGCGCAGATCGGCCAGCCCCTGTTCCGTAACGATTATCTGGACGGAGTGTTCGTTGTGGTCGACATGGGTAGCCATAGGCACGACCGCAGAAATCTTGCCTCCCTTGGCCACGCTGGGGCAGACCATGATCGACAGGTACGCGTTGCGTACGAAATCGCCGGAGCCGCCGACGCCGTTCATGATGTGCGTTCCGGTAACGTGCGTCGAATTGGCGTTGCCGTAAATATCTACTTCCAGCGCCGTATTGATGGCTATGACGCCCAGCCTTCGGATAACGCCGGGGTTGTTCGAGAGCTCCTGCGGCCTCAGGACGACGCGCCGCCCGAAGAACGTCATCTCCTGATAAAGACGCTGCAACTCCGGTTCGCTCAGGGTAAGGCTCGTCGTGGAAGCCCCGAGAAGCCTTTCGTTCAGCATCAGGTCAACCAGCGCATCCTGAAACACCTCACTGTACATGTAGAACGGCGGCACGTCGCTTTTGCCCAGGCCCGCCATGACGGCGTTGGCAATATTTCCGACACCCGCCTGCATCGGTAGAAAGTCGCGCGGGATGCGGCCCGCCTTCATTTCGTCGAGAAGGAAATGCACGACGTGATCCGCGATTTTCTCGCTCACTTCATCCGGTTCGTCGAATCCGGCTACGCCGTCGGGCTCGTCCGTCTCCACGACGCCGATGATCTTGCTGGGATTCACGACCGCAAACGGCGTCCCCATTTTCGTCAGGGGGTGATGAATGGGTATCGGATTGCGATGCGGAGGCGTCGGAAGAATCGAGATGTCGTGCATCTCCCACAGGCGCTTGGAGTGATGCCGGTTGATTTCGATGATCACTTTTTCGGCGTGGCGCAAGTAGCTCGGGCTGGCTCCGACCGAGGTGGACAAATACACCCGGCCGTCCTGCGTCACGTCGATAGCTTCAACGACCGCGAAGTCGATTTTACCGAAGAAGCCGAACTCCACCATCTGGGGGACATGCGAAAGGTGCATGTCCACAAACTCCGCCTTTTGCGCATTGATACGCTGCCGGAGCGATTTGGACGATTGGTAGGGGGCGCGCCAGGAAATGGCGTCGGCCTGGGCCAGGGCTTCGTCCAGCCCGGCGCCGGTGGACGCGCCGGTGAGGACCCTGATCTGGAGGGGCTCGCCGCGCTCGTGCATGGCCTTGGCGCGAGCGGCCAAGGCTCGGGGCACGGCTTTGGCCGCACCGGCCGGAGTAAAACCGGAAAAGCCTACCGTGGCTCCGTCAAAGATCTTGGCAGCCGCTTCTTCAGCGGTCAGCCGTGGAAAGTGGTTGCTGGGTTGCATCTAGGTTCAGGAAAAGTGAAACGAGTACGTGGTTGATCAGGGGCGACGCATGGCTAGTGGGCGCATCGGCCGGGCCGCCCGTCAGCCGAAATACGACAGCAAAACGCCTGCCGCTACCGCCGATCCGATAACACCGGCCACATTGGGCCCCATGGCGTGCATCAGAATGAAATTCTGAGGGTCCTCCTCATGGGCTACGCGCTGCACAACGCGCGCCGCCATCGGTACGGCCGAAACGCCTGCCGCTCCGATAAGGGGATTGATCTGCTTCTTGCTGACGGCATTGAGCAGTTTGGCGAACAGCAGTCCTCCTGCCGTCGAAAAACTGAAAGCGACAACCCCGAGAATGAATATATAAATGGTCTGAGGGGTCAAAAAGTTGCTGGCCTGTGTTTTGGCCCCCACAACGAGGCCCAGCAGGATGGTTACGATATCGATGAACGTGGTGCTTGCTGTTCGGGCCAGGCGTTCCGTGACGAGACTCTCGCGCAGCAGGTTGCCGAAAAAGAGCATTCCCAACAGCGGCAGTGCCCCATTGGCGATAAACGCGGTCAGGATGAATCCAAGGATGGGGAACAGCACTTTCAGCGTTCGAGATACCTCACCGGTCTGCTCCATTCGGATGCGGCGCTCCTTTTTTGTCGTCAAGAGCCGCATGATGGGAGGTTGGATGAGCGGCACCATAGCCATATAGCTGTATGCGGAAAGCGCCACCGCCCCCAGCAGGTCGGGCGCCAGCTTCGTGCATACGAATATGGCGGTCGGCCCGTCGGCTCCACCGATGATCCCGATGGACGCCGCTTCCTCGGGACGAAAACCAAACCACGTGGCAGCCAACAGCGCCCCGAAAATACCCAGCTGCGCGGCCGCCCCCAGCAAAATCGTCCTCGGATTCGCCAGCAACGGGCCGAAATCCGTCAGAGCGCCGATGCCAAGGAAAATGAGCGGGGGGAATATGCCCCACTCGATGCCGCGGAACAGCATCCAGAACACCCCGGCGTTCCAGGGATCCTGGCTTCGCGGGTCGATCACCACGTTATACCGATCGTCGTCGGACTGCCGGAGCGCCAGGATGCGCCTTCCCTGATGCAACGTTTGCACGCCCGGTTGCCGGATCTCACCGGTCCAGTACAGCTTCTGCCGGGTATTGACCATTACGGCCTCCCCTTTCTGGACCCGGTCCTGAAACAGGAAGGGTTGATGCCGTATCCGGTTCTGCGCCTGAAGATCTTCCTCCGGTGAATAGATCAACTCCCACGGCTGAAACCGGACGCTGTCGATGACGGCTCCCTGTTCGGTGGCGTAATATGCAATGTCGGCCTCGCTTACGGGGCCGTCGTACACGCCCACACTCAGCTGCGTGACGTCGTAGGGAATGTTGCCGATCAGGATTCCAAAACCTATCGGTATGAGCAGCAGGGGTTCAAACCCCTTCTTGATAGCCAGAAAGATAAACGCCAGACCGATCAGCAGCATCACCCCGTTCGTCCAGTGAAACTGGCCGAATCCGGAGTCGCGCATGAAGTCCAGAAACATGTCTAACATAATCGGAGCCTATGTAAAAGCGCACTCGGGCGGCTACCGCGTTCCATTCGGCGCCCGAAATCCATGCAGGCGGCTGTCGCCCGGCGCTTCTGTTTTTTTATGCCGTCAATCGTATTCCAAAAGGAGCTGGCCCGGTTTGACGGCCTCTCCCCCGCTTACGTGAACCTGGCGAATTTTGCCCGCTACCGGCGAAGCCACGTTCGTTTCCATTTTCATGGCTTCCATGATGAAAACGACCTGATTGACCGTAACTACGTCGCCGGGTTTAGCCAGTACTTTCAGGATGGTGCCGGCGATGGGGCTGCGAAGCGCCTTATCGCCGTCCGCCACAGGGGTAGCCGTTCGAGCCGGCGGCTCGGCTCGTGAGGGAGCCGCCGCCCGGCTTACGGGAGCAGGTGAACCACCCGAAACCGATTCTGCCCCATCGAGCACTTCCACATCTACGTCGTACGAATTGCCTTCTATGGTTATGCGAAGCCTCATAACGACCTCCTGACATTATGCGATGTCTGAATGGATAACCGGCCGGCGCCTGCCCAGGCAGAAGATCCGACCGAAGGGGAAACTCTGGCTACCCGTACCGGCCGCCCGATGGCTACGAATGCCGCGGCCGTGATGACGGCAAGGGTGTTCGGGTCCAGTTCGGATTCTACGTCGGAGGGTGCTGCCGCGGCGGTCGCCGCCCCGACTTCTGCCGTCGGCGGTTCTGCATTCATCCCGCGGTTCAGCAGGCGGCCGAGCCAGTACAAACTTTCGCCTATGACGACTAGTGCGGTGAATACCACGAGCATCCCGACGATCATAAGGGATATGGCAGAAAAACCGGCGTCGGCAGAGGAAATATCCGCCGCCCGTTGCATCAAAGGCGCCGCTGCTACGAGCGCCGGGTATATCGTATTCATCCCGTCCTTCCGGTTAAAGATGTGCAAAAGCCTCGTTGCCTGCCGGCCGACTCATGGTCCGTGTGGGATGGCAAAGGAATCACAGGGGAATGAGCCCGTGTTTTTTCGCCGGGCGCATATCCCGTTTGGTCTGCAACGTCTCAAGCGCCATGCCGATGTACCGCCTCGTCTCGGCCGGTTCGATGATGTCGTCTACCATGCGCCTCGCTGCGGCTACGTACGGTGTGGAGAACGTGTCTCGGTACAGCTGGATCAGTTCCTCCCGACGGGCCTGCTTATCTTCGGCCGCATCGATCTCCCTGCGGAATACGATTCCCGCGGCTCCTTCGGCTCCCATCACGGCAATTTCGGCCGTCGGCCAGGCAGCGACCCGGTCGGCGCCCAGGTCCTTACCGCACATGGCCAGGTAAGCCCCACCGTACGCCTTACGCAACACGACCGTCACTTTCGGAACGGTGGCGGCGGAGTAGGAAAACAACATCTTGGCGCCGTGCCGGATTATGCCGCCGTATTCCTGCTCGACGCCCGGCATGAAGCCCGGCACATCTACCAGGGTGACCAGCGGGATGTTGAACGCATTGCAGAACCGGATGAAACGGGAGCTTTTATCCGATGAATCGATATCCAGCACCCCGGCTTTCTCGGCCGGGTTATTGGCGACGATTCCCACCGTCCGGCCGAACACCCTGCCGAATCCGATGATAATATTTTGGGCAAACGTAGCCTGCACCTCCAGGAAATCGGCATGGTCCACGACTCTCGCTATGACGTCGTGCATGTCGTACGGAGCGCGGGGATTTTCCGGCAGGATGCCGTTCAACGCCAGATCGGGCGCGGCCGCCGAATCGTACTCGCGGCGGGGAGGATCTTCCAGGTTGTTCGACGGCAGAAACGAAAGCAGCTTCTGACAGATTCGTAGAGCGTCGCGATCGTCCTCGGCTACGAAGTGCACCACGCCGGAATACGTCATCTGCGCTTCCGGGCCGCCCAGTTCCTCTGGTGTAACATCCTCACCGGTAACCTGTTTGATTACCGATGGACCCGTGATGAACATCTGGCTCTGCCGGGTCTGGATGATGAAATCCGTCAGGGCCGGACTGTAGGCCGCTCCGCCTGCGCAGGGCCCGCAAATGAGAGAAATCTGCGGCACCACCCCCGAAAGCAGGGTGTTCTGGAAAAACACGCGCCCGTATCCACCAAGCGCGTCGATGCCTTCCTGAATGCGGGCCCCGCCGGAATCGTTGATGAGGACAAAGGGGCTGCCTGTCTTGAGGGCTCCTTTGCACATTTCAACGATCTTGTCGGCATGGACTTCCCCTACGGCTCCGCCGATTGTCGTAAAATCCTGGCTGGCGACATGGATGAGGCGACCGTTGACCATACCGGCCCCGGTAATTACGGCATCGGCGGGCACCTCCTTGTCTGCCATGCCGAAATGAGTCGCTCGGTGCCGGGCGAACCCGAACATCTCCTGAAACGAACCCTCGTCAAGAAGGCCTGTCACCCGCTCCCTCGCGGAGAGCTTCCCCTGCTGGTGTTGTTTTTTTATTCGGTCCGCTCCGCCCATTTCGTACAGCTTCGCCTTTCTCTGGCGTAGCTCCTGGATGCGTGCGGCCATCGTGGTTTTTTTTCCTGTTTCCATGTCGGCCTCTGAATGGTGCGCTCGGCCAGTCTTTCGATCGGTGGTGAATAAAATCGGGCGGGTTGCCCATCAAGGATACGGGCGCTGATGATTCATCGCGCCCGTATCTCCGTGTACCTCGTTCATTCGATCAGCCCGGCTCAATGCTGGGCTTCACAAATTTCCGTCAGCACGCCCCCGGTGCTTTTGGGATGCAAAAACGCGATCTGCGTGTGATGAGCGCCGGGTCTGGGCTTCTCGTCTATCAGGCGTATGCCCGCCCCCTTCAGATCGTCCAGACGCTGCTGAATGTTGTCCACCGTGTAGGCGACATGGTGCAACCCTTCCCCTTTTTTTTCGAGGAATCCCGAAATGGGCGAATCCGGGGAGGTCGGTTCGAGGAGCTCGATGCGGACTTCATGCCCCTCGGGCCCCACCAGAAAGAAACCAACTTTCACTTTCTGATCTCCGACCTCCTCGATCCCGTCGAAACGGGCGCCGAGGGTTTGCTCGTAATAGGCCCGATGGTCATCGATCGACCGTACGGCTATGCCGATATGGTTGATAGCTTTAGGCTGTATCATTGTTTTAATCCGGTCCAACCGGCTTTAAGGTCAAACGTAGCTTTCCTGATACTCGCCGTATACGGCGCGAAGGGCGTCGCTGATTTCGCCGACGCTGGCGTAGGCCCGCACGGCGTCGAGGATGTAAGGCATCAGATTGTCGGTGCCGCGCGCGGCTTCCGAAACGGCCGCCAGCCGGCGCTGTACTTCGGCCTGGTCGCGGGAAGCTTTCACCTTGCTGACCTTCTCGATCTGCGACTGCCCCACCGCCTCGTCGATCTTGAGGAGATCCATCTTCGGCTCCTTATCGGAGGTAAACTTATTGACGCCGACGATAAACCGTTCGCCTTTCTCGACCGACTGGCCGTATTCGTACGCCGAGTTCTCGATCTGTTTCTGAATCCATCCCTGTTCGATGGCCGAAACCACGCCGCCCATCTCGTCTATTTTGTTGATGTAATCCATCGCTTCGGCTTCCAGTTCGTCGGTAAGCTTCTCGACGTAATAGCTGCCGGCCAGTGGATCGATCGTATTGGTCACACCGGATTCGAACGCGATGATTTGCTGCGTGCGCAGGGCAACCGTAACGCTTTCTTCGGTCGGGAGGGCCAGCGCTTCGTCTTTCGAATTGGTGTGCAGGCTCTGGGTACCCCCAAGCACCGCCGCGAGCGCCTGAAGCGTTACGCGGACGATGTTGTTATCGGGCTGCTGAGCCGTCAGAGTCACGCCGCCGGTCTGCGTGTGGAACCGCAGCATCCAGCTCTTCGGGCTCTCTGCGCCAAAACGCTCCTTCATGATCCGGGCATACAGACGACGGGCAGCGCGGAACTTCGCCACCTCCTCCAGTACGTCGGTGTGCGCCGCAAAGAAGAATGCCAGCCGCGGAGCAAAGTCGTCGATCTTCAGCCCGGCCTGGATAGCCGTTTCAACATACGTTATTGCGTCGGCCAGCGTGAAGCCGATTTCCTGCGCCGCCGTCGAGCCGGCCTCGCGGATATGGTACCCGCTGATCGAAATGGTATTCCACTTCGGCACATTCGCCGTGCAGTAAGCGAAAATATCACTGATGATGCGCAGGGAGGGTTTCGGCGGGAATATATACGTACCCCTTGCGATGTACTCCTTGAGCACGTCGTTCTGAATGGTGCCGTCGAGTTGATCGGCCGATACACCCTGCTTCTCGGCCACCGCAATGTACATGGCGAGCAGAATCGACGCCGTAGCGTTGATGGTCATACTCGTGGATACTTTGTCCAGCGGGATTCCGTCGAACAAGGTTTCCATATCCGCCAGCGTATCGATGGCCACGCCCACCTTACCGATTTCCCCGATGGCGAACGACGAATCCGAATCGTAGCCGATCTGCGTCGGCAGATCGAAGGCGACCGAAAGGCCGGACGTGCCCTGACTCAAGAGGTACTTGTACCGCTGGTTGGATTCCTCCGCCGTGGCGAAGCCCGCATACTGGCGCATGGTCCACAGCCTGCCGCGGTACATAGTCGGCTGAACGCCGCGGGTATAGGGGTACTGACCGGGGAAGCCCAGCTTGTCGTTGTACTGTTTCACGGCCGCGGGGTCAGGCAGGTAGAGTCGATCTACCGGCTTGCCCGATACCGTTTTGAACTCTTTTGCTCGTTCCGGAAACCGGGAGATCGTTTTTTCTACCGATGCCCTGTAACGGGCGTCGGCATCCTGAATCTCCTTGAAGGCGTCGTTAGAGTCTATCATGGTCCTGTTTTCGGTAATTGATCGATGATATCTACTGCTGGGGCCCCGCTTCCGTAGGGGCGTGTACGGCGCGGGCCGTGCGGCGGATGAGGTCCGCGGAAAAGTTCTCAACGGTTGTTTCCCCACTCAATATACGCCCGAGGGCATTTTGCTCCTCTCCCCCACGGGTAAGCATTTCTTCGACGTTTCGCCTCACCTGCTCGAAAACGGCTTCTCTGACCTCGTCGTACACGGCCTCATCCCGACGACTGATCCACGTACTGCGCGAACGTTCCGCTCGTTTCTCCAGACCCGTTACGAGATCTCCGATACCCGTCCGTTCGACGGCACTTACGAGGTACACGTCGGGCTTTTCAGGGCGTCGCCGGGCCAGCACCGCATCCTCCAATTCCGGGTCTGCCGTAAGGCTTTCGACCACTTCGTCATGATGCTCCTGCACCACCGTGGGATTATCGAAGCTGAGCGCGCTCAGTAATGTGCTGTGCAGGTGGTTCGCACCCTCTTTATCGGCCTTATTGATCACGAACAGGTCACCGATTTCCATCAGGCCGGCCTTGAGCATCTGGATCGAATCGCCCTGCCCGGGCGCCAGCACGATCATGACCATGTCGGCCACACGAGCTACCTCGACTTCACTCTGCCCGACCCCGACGGTCTCCAGGAACACCACGTCACAACCGATCAGGCCCATGACGCGCAGCACGCCCTTCACACCGAGGGACAATCCGCCCAGATGGCCGCGGGAGGCCAGTGACCGGATGAAGATCATGGGGTCCGTCGAGTGGCGCATCATCCGCACCCGGTCGCCGAGAACGGCTCCCCCCGTGAACGGGGAGGACGGATCCACGGCGATCACTCCGATGCGCTTGTCGGGAAAACGTTGCCGATACTCCGCGATGAGTTGATCCGTCAGCGAGGACTTGCCGCTACCGGGCGCCCCGGTTACGCCGAGCACTAGGCGCGGTTGAGGCCATTCTTCTATTGGAGCGGCGATAAACAGTTCAGGGAGGCGCTGGGGCTCTCCCTCCAGGAGGCTCATGAGCCTCGCTGCGGCCCGGATTGACGGCGCCCCCCCACTGGGCGAGGAAGCCTCCCGGACCAACTGTTCGATAGAAAAGGCCATGTTCAACGGTGCAGCCCGCGATGCCACCCTGCGGCCCACGGGCCAATGGTACACGAAACGACGTTCGAGAGGCTAGCGCGCGGCAGCCGAAATCAACGAATCCAGCGTCTCAACGATGGTCTTCGCGGGCGTGCCGGGTGTAAATACGGCCCCAAGGCCCATATCGAGCAGGCCCTGAACGTCGGCCGGAGGAATTACCCCTCCCCCGAATACGATAATGTCTCCGGCCTCGTGTTCCTTCAGCAGATCGATGACGCGCTTGAAAAGCACATTGTGAGCGCCGGAAAGAAGCGAAAGCCCGATGGCAGCCACATCTTCCTGAATGGCGGCTTCCACGATTTGCTCCGGGCTCCGCCGTATGCCGGTATAAATGACCTCGTACCCGGCGTCTCGGAGGATATGCGCCACGTACTTGGCGCCTCTATCATGGCCGTCGAGGCCGGGCTTCCCGATGAGGATGCGCGGTTTCTGTATGGCAGCGTTCATGGTTTCGATGTTCGGTTGATACAACGGTCCAGCAGTACTTCTTTCGTGGCCTGAACCGGAGTGAGGTAGGGAACGGGCTTCCCGGCCTCTCACTTCTTCGTTTTCCGCGGCCAGTGTAAAGCGCCTCAGTCCAAACCTCAAATGAAAAAACTGAGCAATCTGGACCGATTCCGCTTTATTAAGTACTCTAAAGGACCGGAAGGCCTTTTCCGGTTCATCGGCCGCACTGCCGCACTCCGTTTAGAATTGATTAAAATACACAACTCGAATCTACAACGGAGCCTGACCCTTACCTCGTAAAGCGAAAGGACATGAAGAAGTTGTAACCAATCCGCTGTTTACCGGAAACATCTCCCCTTCCTGTACGCGTAACGAAAAGCACCTCGACGTTTCAATCATCTAAACCGGATCCCGGTATGTCCAATTCTATTTCTCGGCGCTCGCTCGTGAAAACATTGACAGGTGCTACGGCCGTCCTAGGAATGGGTGCTACGCTGCCGTCCGCCGTCATGGGCTCAAAAGCTGCTTCGAATGGTCGGGTGAATCATTCCGTATGCAAATGGTGCTACCCGGATATCAGCCTGGACAACCTGGCCCTGGAGGCTCGTCGGATCGGGCTGTCCTCCATAGAGCTTCTCGGGCCGGACGATTGGCCCACCCTGAAAAAGCACGGCCTCATCTGTGCCATGGCTACGGGTCCCGCCGGCATCAAGGACGGATTTAATCGTCTGGAGAATCATGCCGTGCTGGTTCCAGCCTACCGGAAGCGTATCAGCGAGGTTGCGGAAGCGGGCTTCCCGAACGTCATCACTTTTTCGGGCAATCGGGCCGGGCTGGATAATGAAGAAGGCCTGCATAATTGCGTCGTCGGTATCAAACAGATCATGTCGGCGGCCGAAAGGGAAAACGTGACCGTCTGCATGGAATTGCTCAACAGCAAGGTCAACCATCCGGATTACATGTGCGACCATACCGCATGGGGAGTCGAACTGGTCAAGCAGGTCGGGTCGGATCGATTCAAGCTGCTCTACGACATCTACCACATGCAAATCATGGAAGGCGACGTCATCCGGACCATTCAGGACAACCACCAGTATATCGGCCACTATCACACCGGGGGCAACCCCGGGCGCCACGAAATCGACGAAACGCAGGAACTGTACTACCCTGCCATCATGCGAGCGATCCTGGATACCGGTTTTAGCGGCTTCGTCGCCCAGGAGTTCGTACCCTCACGCGATCCGCTTACCTCTCTGGCACAGGCCGTCAGCATCTGCGACGTGTAAGAAACGGCAAAGATGCTCTAGAGGACAGGCTGCGCGGGAATGACGATGACGCTCCGGTTTGGGTTTTCCGGATGATTATCCCGTTTCCGATAAACGGGATTTTCCCTTGGTGGAAACCTGTCAGTACCTATCTTGCCGGGCGAAGAAAAGCAAAAGGAGGAAACAGTCATCCATTTTGCCGCCCGCAGAAAAAAACAGCAGCCGCAAACACCTTTATTTTCGGCACTTGCGGCTGATTTTTGTAGGCCCGGGGGGACTCGAACCCCCAACCCATTGATTAAGAGTCAATTGCTCTGCCAGTTGAGCTACGGGCCTGTAGCGACTTTTCAAACGGTGCCAATATACCCCTGCGTGTAAAAAATGTTTGCCCGCAGGAGAAATTTATATGTCTTTCATCCGAGAGTTCCGGCGGCCGGAGTTAAGCACCGGGCTGCCGTACATGGTGCTGGCTGCCCTCTTCTTCAGCCTGATGACGCTATTCGTGAAAATTGCCGGACAGCGTCTGCCGAGTATGGAAATCGTGCTCACACGGGGCATCGTAACGCTGGGATACAGTTACGCCGCCCTCCGGTGGGCCGGAATCAGTCCCTGGGGCCGCAACCGGGTGTTGCTGGTTCTGCGCGGCCTGTTTGGCTTCCTTGCCCTGACCTGTCTTTATTATGCCGTCACGAAACTCCCGCTGGCCGACGCCAACGTAATCCAGTATACGAACCCTGTATTTACGACCATCCTTGCGGCGATATTCCTCAAGGAGCGGATAGCAGGGGCCGATCTGATGGGAGCCGTGCTGGGGGTTTCCGGCGTCGTGCTGGTTGCGCGACCGGCATTTCTATTCGGCGCGTCGGTAAATCCACTCGATATGCATGCGGCGGGAATCGCCCTGCTAGGGGCTATGTGCAGCGCAGCCGCCTACGTGGTGGTGCGAAGGCTGCGCAACGATGAACCATCGGCCGTCATCATCTTTTACTTTCCGCTGGTCACTACCATCGCGTCCCTTCCGCTGGCCTTACCTTCTTTCATCTGGCCGACCCTGACCGAATGGCTGATCATTATTTTCGGGGTGGGGCTGTGCGCCCAACTGGGCCAGATCTGCCTCACCCTCGGCCTCAAAATAGAGCCCGCCGGAAGGGCTATGGCGCTCAGTTACCTTCAGGTAGTGTTCGCGGCAATCTGGGGCGTTATCTTTCTCACCGAGCACCCCAGCCCCCTTACGGTAGCCGGCTCCCTTCTCGTTTTCGGAGGTACGTGGATCACGGTCCGTACCGGGCACGGCCCCCGTGTTTCACAGGAGGATCGAGCCGAGGTGTAAGGCATTCAATTAAGAAGCGACAGGCGGAGGTATCCGTCCCTGAACCCACTCGGAGGACCCGTCGTCATATACTTCCCGTTTCCAGATAGGCACGCGCTCTTTCAACGTATCGATCAGGAACCGGCTAATCGCAAACCCCTCGGCCCGGTGGCCCGTCGAAACGCCTACGATAACACTGGCTTCTTTAACCGGTACGGAGCCAAGGCGGTGGTGAATACAAAGCCTGTAGGAGCGGCCGACTCGTTCCGATTCCCGAGCGATCTCCTCCAGTACGTTGAGCGCCATCGGTTCGTACGCTTCATATTCAAGCAGCCGTGTAGCCTTCTCTCCTGTTTTCCCTCGCGTCGTTCCTATGAAAAGGTTCACCGCACCGGATTTCTCTTCAGGAAGAAAAGTGGATACGGCCCCGACGTCGAGAGGCGCCTGCTGGAGGCAAAGCCACAGGCTCCCGGTTTTGATTTCGTGCATGGTCGGTTTAGCCCCCACTAACCGGCGTAATGATCGCCACCTCGTCGCCGTCATTCAGCGGTATCCCATCGGATGCATACTCCAGGTTGACGGCCAGACGGATTACGTCGCGGTACGGCCTGAACGCCGGGAAGGCCTCCTCCATCGCATCGAGTACGTCCCTGCCGCAGGCAGGCGACGTTAAGGCCAGATGGTGATGCGATGAGCCGGTGAGATCCCGTAGGGAACTGAACAGGCATACCTTGACGTGGAGGGTACGATCGGGTGAGGAGGCTTCTTCCATGTGGACCAGTCAGCTGAAACGAATGACCCGGATCGGATCGATGCGGGATGCCACGCGTGCCGGTATGTAGGCGGCAAGCAGGCAGAGCGCCAGTGTAACTACGAGTACGATGAGGAAGTCCAGAGGATTCAGATCGATCGGCGCCGTATCCATATAGTACGCCTCCGCAGGTAAAGGGATGATGCCGAACCGCTCCTGTAGCAGGGCCAGGACGAGGGCCAGCGCCTCCCCGATGATCGTTCCAACAAGCCCGATGAGCAGACCGAGCCAGAGAAAAAGACGCCGCAGTACGCGCCGGGAGGCCCCCATGCTCTGCAAAACCCCTATTTCACCCGTCTTTTCCAGTACGATCATGAGCAAAGCCCCAATGATGTTGAACGCCGCCACGATAACGATGACGCCAATGACGAGCGGGATGATGTTTTCCTGAAGGTTCACCCACGCAAACAGGCCGCGCCATACCTCGAAGATCGTGCGGGACATGACCGGAAAACCAAACGTAACCTCCACCGAATCAGAAACCGTTTCGGCAAGGCGCGTATCGCTCAGGGTCAGGTCGAATCGGGTAACTTCATCCGGGGCGTAGCCGAGAAAACCACGGGCCGCTTCGAGGTTCGTGAATACATAAATTTCGTCGAAGTTCTCCAGGAAGGTTTCATAGATGCCCGTCACGACGAATGGCTTTACACGCGGTCTGCGGGCCCCGGACAGACCGGCATCGGCGTCGAGGCCGCGCAGGGAGAATCCGGCGATCCGGTCTCCGACATCGGCGCCGATCAAACGGGCCAGCTTCGCCCCGATAACTATACCTGTCGCCTCGGTCGTATCGGAGGAAAAGACGGGGCCTCCCTGGATCATCTGGCGTCTTAGATAGGGCGGAAGGCTGTCCACACCCCAGAGCATGACTCCTTCGATGGCATCGGAGGTACGGCGCAACAGCACGAATTCCTGGATGACCGGAGCCACCCGGATGACCTGTGGAAACCGGGCGAGCCGGAAAGCCATGCTTTCCGCATCCGAAAGCGGCTCGTCCTGGATGCTTTCCACCTGTACGTGGGCGCCGAACCCCGTTATTTTTTCCTTGATCTCCCCGCTGAACCCCCGCACGATAGAAAGGGACAGAAGCAACGCCGCCACGCCCACAGCCACTCCACCGACCGCTACCAGAATGATGAAATGCAGAAACCGCCGACCTTCCCGTGCCCCCTCCGCGCCGCGTAGATACCGGCCTGCAATAAACCGCTCGAATCGTAGCATGGTAGGCCGGTTATACGCGATGAACGTTGAGGTAGAAGCAGGCCGATGTACTGCGGCTTGTTGCCGGATTCGAAAGTAATGGATCGGCGGCTCGATTGCAGATACGAATCCGAAAATTCGAGGACTATCAGACCGATTGGTTTATTAACTTCTCCCATTCGGATGTCCCCGCTCTTTCACCAACAGGCGAGTGGATACGCCGGAGCGGTTTGTAGAACCTCCGTCCAGTGCTTCCTCCTGCCAGGGTACCTGATATGAACAACGCCATACCTCGCATTCCTCAACCGATCAACGAGCCCGTACTTTCGTATGCCCCAGGCTCCACGGAACGAAAAGCCATCAAGCTGGCCATCGAGGACCTGAAGAGCCGATCCGTTGATATACCGGCAATCATCGACGGCCGCGAAGTGTTTACAGGGGATACCGCGCCGATCCGGCCCCCCCACGAACTCGGACACACACTGGGCGCCGCCCATTTCTGCGGCGGCGAAGAGGTGAAAGCCGCCATCGCCGCAGCCGAAAAGGCCCAGCCTGAGTGGTCGCGTATGCCGTGGACGGACCGTGCAGCCATTTTTCTGAAAGCGGCGGACCTGCTGGCCGGACGAATGCGATACCAGATCAATGCCGCCACGATGCTCGGACAAAGCAAAAACGTGCATCAGGCCGAGATCGATGCCGCCTGTGAGATGATCGACTTCCTGAGGTTCAATGCTTACTTCATGGAGCAAATCTACCGGGACCAGCCGTTTTCTCCAGCCGGACAGTGGAACCGGCTGGAGTACCGCCCGCTGGAAGGATTCATTTTTGCGGTTACCCCCTTCAATTTCAGCTCCATACAAGGGAACCTGCCCACGGCCCCGGCCATCATGGGTAATACGGTCATATGGAAGCCCGCATCCAGTACGGTATACTCCGCCTACTTTTTCTATAACGTGCTCCGGGAGGCCGGTCTACCCGACGGAGTCATTAATATGGTGCCCGGCCGCGGAGCCGCCGTTGGCGATCCGGTGTTTGCCTCTCCGAAGTTCGCCGGCCTGCACTTCACCGGGTCCACGGGTACGTTTCAGTACATGTGGAAAACCATTGCCGAGAACCTGCCCCGGTATAAAACCTACCCACGTATCGTCGGAGAAACCGGCGGCAAGGATTTCATCATTGCGCATCCATCGGCCGACCCGGTGGCCGTCTCCACGGCCATCGTACGGGGTGGTTTCGAGTATCAGGGCCAGAAATGCTCCGCCGTCTCCCGGTGCTATCTCCCGATGTCACTCTGGCCGTATATCCGGAAGGATCTGTTCGAGCAGCTCGACCAGATAAAAATGGGCAGCGTCGAGGATTTTAGTGTGTTTTTCAATGCGGTTATCGATAAGGCGGCGTTCAAGAACATAACCGGCTATATCGATCATGCCCGCGACGCGGACGGGGTGGAGATCATTCATGGAGGCGGCTATTCCGATGAAGAGGGATACTTCATAGAACCGACCGTGATTATGGTTCAGGATCCGCACTACCGGACCATGTGTGAAGAGATCTTCGGGCCGGTCGTTACCCTATTCCTTTACGACGACAACCAGTTCGAGGAAACGCTTGATCTGCTGGATCAATCTTCCCCCTACGGCCTCACCGGCGCCGTATTCGCACAGGATCGCAAAGCCATAAACCTGGCCACGGAGCGGCTCGTCCATGCCGCCGGCAACTTCTACATAAACGACAAGCCTACCGGCGCCGTGGTGGGGCAACAACCGTTCGGCGGCGCACGAGCTTCCGGTACGAATGACAAAGCCGGCTCCTACCTAAACCTGATCCGGTGGGTATCAGCCAGGTCCATAAAAGAAACCTTCGATCCGGCGCGGCATCACGGGTATCCATTCATGCTGCCCGAGTAGCGTCCGCCGCACGAACGGTTCTTTGACAGCCACGCACCGAAAAAGGAAAACATTTGGCCGCACCGGGGGAAAAGGAGGAACAGTCGCACATATTCATGAGCACACGCCACCCAGGGCGTGTGAGAGCGCCCAATCTCCTGGCGCAGTTGCTGCTTCGGAAGCTGGCCGTGGCGATGTTGCCTCTGATGATAGTGACCCTGACGGGGGTGTTGCATACGCACGACATCCGCGCCTACCTCGTCTTCGGCTTGCCTGCGGCAGTCGTCGTGGCGGTCGCATGGACGGCGTTCGAGATGCGGCTGTTGATCGTAGAAGTTCGGATCAGGCACGGATACGCGGCAATTTGCACCCTGTGGCATTGCATGAGCGCCAGGCAGGACGATCCCTGGTTGCCTGTGTTTGATGTGAGACGTTCCCGCGCCTCCATTATCGTGGGCCTGGGGGATGCCGTTTATGAGTTTCGCGACACGGACTGGCCGCAATACGAAGCCATGCTGGAAGCATTCGTCCAGAGCAAGGAGTGGCCTTCGTCCGCGGGCATCCCCCCATCCTGATCGCCGATGATTACGATAGACCGGTCTTCATCCATTCCCGTCCTGGATCAACTGGTGGTTCGGTTGCGGTACCTCATTGCGGGAGGCCGCATACCCATGGGCGATCCCCTACCGTCTACGCGCGCGCTGGCGGCTCAGGCAGGGGTAAGCTTCCATACGGTGCGCAAGGCCTATCACCAGCTTCAGAAGGAAGGTATCATCGAACTGACACCCGAAGGCAGGTTCCGCATCACCCAGCGGACGCCCTTGCCGAAAAGCGAGCGAATGGAAAAGGGCGCCGCCATCATACACGAAGCGCTGGAAAAAATGGTCGGTCTCGGGCTTCAGGGAGAGGACATCGAGTATCTTCTGCAAGAACAAGTCGATATGATGGATTCCGAGTCGGTCCGAAGGAAGCTCGTGTTCGTCGGCCCTTACCGTGAAATGGCCGAACTGTGCGCCGAGCAGCTAGAAAAGGCGCTTCAGCAGCCGGTATTCGGGGTGGGCCTCGATGAAGCGGGACGACACAGGGACGCAGATTACGTTTTTTCGTTGTTCTCGTCGCTCCAGAGCACCGCCGACCTCCTTCCTCACGTTGACGCCATCGGGGTCTTGGTTCACTTCAACCAGGAAGCACTGGACCGGGTGGCCCGTCTGTTGAGCCACCAGACTGTCGGAATCGTCGCCAGAGACAATCAGTCTCTGCCCCACATCATGGCTGAACTCAAATCCTGTACGGGTTTCACCGGGCAAATGATTGCGGCTACCATAGACGAACGGCCTCACCACCTGAACACCCTGCTGGCCCGGGTCGATGTGCTGCTCATCACACCACCGTGCCGGAGGCGTATCCGTTCCCTGTTGAACCAGGAGCGGCCGTTTACGCTCGTGCACCCCCTCGTGAGCGCCGACTCCATCGAGGTCATCATGAAGTCGATCCCGGTATGAGTGCGTGTACAGGCAGGTAAGTGAACGTAATCCGCCTTCACTCATGGCCGGTCCGCCGCCACTCGATCACCCGGCTCACTGTGAGGCCAGCGACCCGCTTTCTATTTCACGAACGAGCCGATCCGCATCGTAAACAGACCGTAAGGATTCGAGAATGCCTCTGGAATCGACCGATACCGCCCGCTCCACGATGCTACGGAAAAGGTAATTATTGGGCAGGCTCTCGATGTTTCCATCGAACACGAGGCCGACGATTTCAAGGTTCTTGTTCACCAACGGCGAGCCCGAGTTGCCGCCCGTGATGTCGTTAGTGGAAACCAGATTGAACGGAGTGGATAGTTTGAGCCGGTTTCTGCGCTCGATCCATCGCGCCGGCAGGTCCCAATCCTCCTTCTGGTAGGAGTAATAGGCGTCGTAAAGGCCATAGAAGGTTGTATGCGGGGGAGCGATGGTCCCATTGTACGGATACCCGAGCACCACCCCGTCAGCCAGCCGCAACGAAAACGAGGCGTCAGGAGGAACTTGCGTTCCATAAACGGCAAAACGGGCGCGGGCCAGCGAAGCATTCAGACTCTTCTCTCGCGCCTGCACGTCGTCCACCTGCTGCGATACGGTAAAATACAGCGGAGCCAGCGCGTCAATGACGCCAACCGTCACATCGTCGCTGGACATAAAGCCTTTTTCAAGGAGACCCGCGAAGGAGGCCGAATCGGCAAGGGCTGTTTTTTCAACTATTTCATCGGCCACTTCTTCCGGCGTCCTTCCCTGAAGCACTCTTCGCAAGGTCGGGTCGGTTACCCCCAGCGCATTCTGCAGCGACCGTAGACGGCTCGTGATGAATCCCTTTTCAACCGGCGAAGGTCGATCCGTCACCTTCAGAGCTTCCTTTTTTATCGAGGTCAGTCGTTCCTGAGGAGCGCCGCGCTGTTTGAGGATCGAATAAATGTAACCGTACAGCGCCCGCAGGAGGATGTGTGAGCCAATCTGGTCCGAACCGAAACCAATGAAGGCATTGCTCTGGTTGAGCGTTGCCGATTTGGTTCGCTGCAAATCCTTGATCTGGTCGATGAGTTTACCATACTGGCTGTCGAGCGAGTCGGCGCCCGCAATGGCCGTTTGCAGGGCGCGTTCCGACGCGGCGCGCCGAGCGATCAGGTAAGGATCCTGTAAACCTTCCAGTTGCCCCTGATTGGCCTTGATGCTATTGGAGATCGAAAAATAGGCATTGCGCAGATCGTACTTCTCCGCTTCTTCCGGATTCGCCTCGATGAAGTCCATCAGGATGCGTGCACGGTCCCGAAGCACCTCGAGTTCGGCCGGCAACGTATAGTCCCGTTCGAACTCCAGTTGGCTGATCGTATTCAGGCGGCTGGTCGAGCCGGGATTCCCGATCACGAACACGGTTTCCCCTTCGGCGGCTCCGTTATCCGACCACGGAAAGTACTCCGGTGTGGTGAGCGGCTTGCCCTGCACATCGTACGCCCGGAAAAAGCTCATATCCAGAGCGTACCGCGGATAGGTAAAATTATCCGGATCGCCCCCGAAGAACCCGAGTTCCACTTCGGGCGCCATCACGAGGCGGATGTCGTTGTACCGTTTGAACGTATAGGCCGAATACTTTCCGCCGTTGTACAGTTCGATCACCTGAACATGGTACGTCGTATCCCGCGTTTTGGCTTCCGAAGTCATGCGTTCCTGTATGCGCGTCACGGCATTGCTGACGGCTTCGGCCCGGGCGGCCGCATCGGCGCTTTTCCCGGACGAGGAATACACTTCATTCGTTACATCCGTTATGGAAACGAGCTGATCGACGTACAAATCTTTGACCTTACGCTCCTGCTCAAGAGTTTCGGCATAGAAGCCGTTCTCCAACAGGTTTTCGCCGGGTTTGCTGACGGCCGTAACACTTTCTCTGCCGCAGTGATGGTTGGTCAGGATGAGGCCGTTCGGAGACACGAACGAGGCAGAGCAGTAGCTGGCAAACCGGAGGGCCCCCGAACGGGCTTTCTGGAACCATGCTTCATCCGGCGTAAAATTGTAGGCCTGAGTGAAGTAGGCGGTCGGCGGGTTATCGAATGTCCACATCTTACCCGCATCGAACCGCTGGGCGGCCACCGTGTCGAAACCGGCAGGCATAGAGGTCAACGCAATCGGCTCGGCCGGGGCGTCGCCCGGTGCAGACGTCCCCGCCCGTGGCGTAGCCGGTTCCGGACGCTCCGTTACGACGGCCGTTTCGCCGGAACCGGCACATCCGGCTAGCACCGCAAAAAAAGCGGCCAGAAAGAGGGTCTGAATGGAAAGCCTGTTGAACATGATACCGTACATGATGAAAATGCGCCGTGCGGGCCTGAAAAAAACGGAATGCCCGGACAGGCTCGTCTCCTGCCTACCCGGGCTGTAAACGAACGTTAACGAGAGGCTGTATCCGCTTCCTGTTCCGTGGGAACGAGCCTGCCCGTTTTCAACTCGATGGCAAGCCGATCGGCTCCATACAGGTCATCTATCGATTCGAGAATGCCGCGCGAGTCCACCGCGACGGCCCGGAAATTCTCCGGTCGATATATGAAGGACGACGGCAGGCTTTCGATATTGCCGTCGAACACGAGTCCGACGACCTGGAGATCGCGATTGACCATCGGCGAGCCCGAGTTGCCGCCAATGATGTCGGCCGTTGCGACGAGGTTCATGGGGGTAGACAGGTCGAATTCCTCCGGAGGAGTCAGCCAGCGCTGCGGCACGTCCCACTCGCTCCCCGGTCCGTAAGAATAATAGTGATCGTAAACCCCGTAGAAGGTGGTATGTGGAGGGGCTACGGTCCCGTTATACGGATAGCCTTGCACCACACCATCGGCGAGCCGCAGCGAGAACGTGGCATCGGGA
>CBDUBS010000003.1:0-60574 GCA_965365445.1 uncultured bacterium
TCCCACCGGCGGTCCATTTCCAGCCTGTACTGATCGGTGGCCCGGCTCATGCTGAACCCCATCGTATTGAACACGTCGCTCACCCGGAGCCCCAGGCTGGCCCGCTCTCCGAAGAGTTGCTGCCGGAAGGCCAGGTCGCTCATCGAGAACGCATCCATGCGGCCGTTCTCGATGTTTATGGGAGAGCGGTAGAAGAACGAAGCCTGCACGTCCAGGCCGGGCCGTACCTGATAGGACGCATTGATCCGCGTGGACCAGCCGTAGGCGTCGTTGCTCAGGTCCGACTCGACGTTGCTGCCGTCCGTCTGGATGCGGTATACGTTCAGGCTGCCGTAGGCGTTCAGGCGGCGGCCAAACCGGAGCGTCCCGATGGACTCGGCGCCCCAGGAGTCGCTGGTATCGAAGTTCTGGAAGGTCAGCGTGGTTACACCTGTGGTATCCATGAACTGGTAATAGTGGATCATGTCCACGGTGCGCCGGAAGTAGGGGCTGAGGGTAAACGTGGTAGCCTTCGAGGTGCGCACGAAGCCCGCCTCGATGCTGTGTATGTATTCCGGCCGCAGGTACGGGTTGCCCACCCGCTGGAACAGCGGGTCGTCCTGGTCGCGGAAGGGGTTGAGCGCATAGGTGCGCGGCCGGTTGATCCGTTTGCTGTAGTTGGCTTTGATCTGGTTCTTTTCGGACAGCTTGTACGTGAGGAAAGCGCTCGGGAACAGGCTGAAGTAGTCGTTGTCGTAAGATTCCTGCGTGGTGCGCAGGTCGAAGGTGGTCATGGCCTGCTCCACACGAAGCCCCGCCTGGAACCCCAGGCGGCCCATCTCAGAGGCCAGGATGCCGTAGGCGGCATGAACCTGCTCGTTGAAGAGAAACGTATTGTTCAGATCCACGTCCGGGCGGTATTGCCCCAGACCGAAATCGTAGGATTCGGAAATGAACTCCGAATCGAGGCGGCGGAGCGCGCCTTTATACCCTGCCTCGATCTTGCCCTTCTCCCCGAGCGGCCGCAGGTAGTCCACCTGAAACGAGGTTTCCGTGCTGCGCTCGTCCTGATCGACGTTCTGAAGCTCGCGCGCCAGATCCGTCGGGGATGTTGCCGGTTGCGGGACCAGCACACGCTCCAGGTAGTTTTCCTGCTCCATTTCCGTCTCTCGCTCGAAACGCATCTCCGCCGTTAGCTCGTGCTTCGTCGGATCGAGGATGCGCCGGAAGGACAGGGCGTAATCCATGTTGAAGTCGTCGCCTTCCTCATCGGCGAGCCGCTCGTACCGGTTGGTGAGCACCAGCGCATCATCCAGCTCGGAGTAGTCGGTGAACTCGTCGCCGTCGGCCCCCCGTATTCCGGCCATAGCGGAAAGGGAGAGGCTGTGCCGCCGGTCCAGCTGGTAATCCAGGTTGGTATTGAGCATGTGCGAGAGTGAATTGTGCTCGCCCAGGTTGTTCGATTCGAGAAACGTGCTCGGCTCCCGGAACCGGTACTCGTTGAATCGGTCGCCCTCCATGTTCCGCGAGCCGTTTCGGAAACCGTAATTCGCCCGGAGGCCCAGCTTTCCCTTTCCGTATGCCAGGAAGCCGGAGGCATTGTAGTTGTCCTGCGTGCCCAGGCCGGCCGTGAGGCCGCCGCTCAGCCCGAGATCGGTATCCTGTTTGAGCACGATGTTGAGGATGCCGGACATGCCGTCGGGCTCGTACCGGGCCGAAGGATTGGGGATCACCTCGATGCGCTCGATGGAACTGGCCGGCAGCCCCTGCAGGAAGCTGGCCAGCATATCCCCGTTCATCTGCGCAGGGCGTCCGTTGAGCAACACGGCCACGTTCTGGCTGCCCCGGAGGCTGACTTTGCCGTCCACATCCACCTCTACGGACGGAATGTTGCGGAGTACGTCGGTAGCAGAGCCGCCCACGGCGACGAGCTGATCCTTCGTATTGTACACGGTCCGGTCGATGCGCGTCTCCATGAACCCGCGTTCGGCTTCCACACGCACTTCTTCCAGCATGGCCGTATCGGGACCCAGGCCCACCTTTCCGAGGTCGGCGTGGCGCATGGTCTGGCTCAGGTTGATGTCATCGATCGTCCGGCTGCGGTAGCCGATGAAGCTGACCGTGAGGTAGTACCTCCCGCCCTGAAGCTGCTCCAGGTCGAAGCGCCCGGCCTCGTCGGTTACAGCGCCGGTAACCAGGCTCGAATCCCGGGCGCTCCACAGGGCCACCGTGGCCGTCTCGATGGGGCGCTCCGTATCCGAATCCACCACCGTGCCGCTGATATGGCCCACACTGGGGATGGCGGGGCGGCCCTGCCCCCATGCGGCAGGAGCCGCGCAGGCGAGCAGAACGAAAAAAGCTGAAACAAGATATTTCAAGGTATACACTGGTAGGCTAACCGATTGGGAAAGGATGATTCACGCCTCGGCCGCCGGTTCGCGGGAGCCGGGTACGGATTACGAAAACAAGACGAGGGAGATCCCCCATTCCGCTGCACAAAACCGATCTCACCGGGAGGAAAAAGAAAGGGTGTTCCGACGTGTACCGGTAGTTAGACACCCGACGCCTCAAAACGATTCCATCGAGGAGGGGCGTCAGCCTGTGGAACGTAAAGGAAATCGGGGGGTGTCGAAGGGTGAGGGTTGGAGATATGGAGCACCGAAGCCTACCGGCCGGCGGTTTGCTCCCACGGATTTTTTCTGCCGATGTGGACGTGCGGCAGAAACGCGCCATCCGCTGTCAGCGGGTCGAATGGCGCCCCTGTCGTCCGCCTGTCCGGCCAGGCTATAAGCAGCAGCACGGAAAGAGCCAGCACATAGATCGACGGATCCACGGCCGAGTGGATCAAAGACAGCGGTGCATTGACTAGCGCATGGATGCCTACGGCAACCCACAGATTGTTCGTCCGCAGGTAAGCCAGCGCCAGAAATACCCCTACCAGCATGGCATGAACTACGTATACGGTAATCTGCTCCGCGTTCATGCCCATACCGATCCCGGCGGGAATGTGGTTCAGCCCGAAATACCACTGGGAAGCCAGCAGTGAAAACAGCAGCCGCTTTCGGGGGGAATGCGGCCATACGGATGCGGTAAGAATGAACAACTGGGGAAATAGAAATCCCCGGTAGGCCACCTCCTCCACGAGAGCGCTTCCAAGCAGATGATGAAGCAGGTCGACGAGCCGGGAGGTCGTAATGGGGGCGGTTTGCAAGGGTAGCCCCGCCCATACGATTTCCCGAACCCCGACCGCTCCGTGCATGGCCACCCACAACAGGACGAATACGGTTGCGCCCGCAAGAAAAGTCCGTGCGCGCAACCCTAGGTCGGCCGGGCGGAGCCGTCCCCACAGCAGCGCAACTCCCCCTACGGCCGCCAGAAACTTGAGCGCGTACCCGACCAGCGGAGGGTCGATCCACCCTCCCGACCATACCGTGAGGTCGATCAGGAAGGATGCCTCGGCCAGGTCGGTGAAAAAAAGTAACGTGGCCGCTTCGTACATGCAGACGAACAGGCACAACACTCCCCACCCGGCAGCGCGAACGTCGGCGAATGGGGAAGGTCGAAGCATCGTATTTGGGAGCCACGTGGGAGGTCTGGTGTAGAGTAGAAGCCTGTATCGGACCGTCTATGCTCCAGTGGCTTAAATAAACGCCTCAGTTGCTACGTATTTGGATAAAGCAGGCGAAGCATTACCGGCTTTTCCTATTTCATATCCCATTCTCTGGAACAAGCAACAGCGGTCTGCCTTAGCACGGCGTCGCAACTCGATCATCAACCATGAAAGCATAACATTTTCCTAACAAACCACTGCCGTCGCATACCTATTCTTATTCATTTGCCATTGCGCGGTGCAACGGCGCGAACGCAGGCCGCAACGAGCCTCCCGGTATACTTCACTCGAGATCATGCGACGAAAATGGGTGTTTTTCATCCTGTTTATCCCCTGGATGACCGCCTTCGGACAGGAACGCGCCCGGTTGACCGGCCAGGCTTTCATGGATTACTATTACATATTGAACGCAGAGGATTCCAGCCGGGCCGACCTGAACGGATTTGCTTTCAGACGTATGTACCTGGGCGCCGCGTTTACGCTTTCCGATCGGTTTTCCGGCCTGTTCCGGTTGGAGGCGGATGACGTGACGCTTTCGAGCAAGGGATCGGTGGCCTACGTTAAGGATTTGTACCTTCGGTGGAACGGCCCCTCCGGGCATCGGGTCACGGCCGGTATTGCCTCGACGCCTTCTTTTGGCGTGTCCGAGCGGGTCTGGGGGTACCGGAGTATCCAAAAAACGATCATGGATTACTATGGCATCGTCTCATCACGCGACTTCGGCATCCGGGTGGATGGCCCGCTGCTGGCGGGAGACAGAGCCCGGTTTACCGTCATGGTGGCCAACAACAGCTCGACGCGCCCCGAAACCGACCGGCAGAAGCGGGTGTACGGCCAGTTGGAAGCCTACCCGACCGACTACCTTACGTTTACCGTCGGAGCCGACTATGCCGGGTACGGCGATGCCCGGGACCGGGGCACAAACATGAACGGCTTCGCCGGATATCACCACAGGGGTTTTAGCGTGGGGCTGGAAGCCTTCCTGAACCGGATCACCTACCGGCAGGCCGACGATATCCGGCGGTCCGGAGTTTCCTTGTTTGCCGTGGCTCCGGTTGCCGAAAAGTGGAACGCGCTTGCCCGGTTCGACCGGGCCCGGTTGGGCCGGCCGGACGCCGACGACTACCTGGAAACCCTCCTGGTCGGCGGCCTGGCCTACGAAGCCGACGATAACGTTCGCATCATTCCCAACCTCATCGCCGTCAAGCCGGATGACGCATCCGAAGTAGACCTGACGGGACGGATAACGCTCGAAATCTCTTTTTAACGCTCGCCGACGGGGGCGACCCCGCCGATCTCTCAACCGAGAACCTGTAACCCTGCCATGATTCGCCTTCGACTTGCCCACATCGCTTTCCCGTTCCTGTTTGCCGGCGCCCTGATCGGATGTGGGGGCGACAACGCCTCCCGTGATGACGCCGGAGCGCTTGCCGGTACTGTCCGCATCGACGGATCGAGCACCGTTTTCCCGATTACGGAGGCCGTTGCCGAGGAGTTTGGCCGCGAGCATCCGAATGTCCGCGTGAGCGTCGGCGCCAGCGGCACAGGCGGCGGCTTCGGGAAGTTCTTGCGTGAGGAAACCGACATTAACGACGCCTCCCGGCCGATCAAGCCGGTCGAGATCGAGCAGGCCGTCCAGAACAACATCGAGTACATCGAGCTGCCGGTAGCCTACGACGGTCTGGCGATTATTGCCAACCCCGAGAACGACTGGGCGGAGTGCCTTACCGTAGAGGAACTCAACAAGATCTGGCAGCCCAATAGTACGGTGGACAACTGGAGCCAGGTGCGTTCCGGCTTTCCGGATCGGCCCATCCGGCTTTACGGACCCGGCACCGATAGCGGAACGTATGACTACTTCACCGAAGCCGTCATCGGTGAAGAGGGGGCGAGCCGCACCGATTATACGGCCAGCGAGGACGACAACGTACTCGTACAGGGGGTGCAGGGCGATCCGAACGCGCTCGGCTTTTTCGGCATGGCTTATTACGAGGCCAACCGGGAGCGCCTGAAGCTGATCGGCGTAGACGACGGCGACGCCGCGAACGGCGAGGGGTGCGTGCAGCCCTCTACGGAAACCATCCGCGACGGCACGTACCAGCCGCTGGCCCGCCCTATCTTCATGTACGTCCGGAAAGCGAGCATGGAAGATCCCTCGGTGAAAGCGTTCGTGGAATACTACCTCCAGAATGCCGCACAGCTCGCCCCGGAGGTCGGGTACGTGCCGCTCTCCGACGAAGCGTACACGCTGGGTCTGGAACGCTTCCGCAGAGGGATTCACGGGAGTGTGTTTGAAGGCGGAGGCTCGCAGGTAGGCGTGCGCATCGAGGACCTGCTTCAGCGCGAAGAGGAATCCGTAGGAGCCGGAGCGGGCGAAGAACCCGCCGCGCCCTGAAATGCGGTGGTCGGTCCGTCACCCGGCCTCCCCGGCATCGCAACGAAACGACCTGCCTTATGAACCCGGTTCAGGCTCAACAGCCGATAGCCCATATCGACCCCGAGCGCCCGGGGGCCGTCCCGGCCCTGTCGCTCTCCAATAACGTATTTCGCAGCCCGAGGGAGCGCCTGATCGAGTACACCCTCGGGTTTTGCGCTCTGATCAGCGTGTTCACCACGCTGGGAATCGGGGCGGTGCTGATTTACGAGTCCGCTTCCTTTTTTGTCCAGGTGCCGCTGCTCGAATTCCTGACGGGCTCCGAGTGGACGCCCCAGTTTGCCGAAAAACATTTCGGCATCCTGCCGCTGCTCTCCGGGACGTTTCTCGTAACGGCCATTGCCGCCGTGGTGGCCATTCCGCTGGGGGTGGCAACGGCCATTTATATTGCGGAGTATGCGCCTTTTCGCGTCCGGCGGTGGCTGAAGCCGAGCATCGAGTTGCTGGCCGGCGTACCGACCGTCGTGTACGGTTACTTTGCCCTGACCTTTGTGACGCCGGTGCTCCAGCAGTTCATACCGGGGCTGAACGTATTCAACGCGCTCAGCGCCGGGCTGGTCGTAGGCATCATGATCCTGCCGGTGGTGGCTTCCCTGAGCGAAGACGCCATCCGCTCCGTACCCCGGTCGCTCGCCGAGGGGGCGTATGCCCTGGGCGCCACGAAAATCGAGGTCGTGCTCCGGGTGATGGTTCCCGGCGCCCTGAGCGGCATCATCGCCAGCTTTATCCTGGCCATCAGCCGCGCCGTGGGCGAAACCATGATCGTAACGCTGGCAGCCGGGGCCACCCCCCGGCTTACCCTCAATCCGGTCGATTCGATCCAGACGATGACGGCCTATATCGTGCAGGTGAGCCTCGGCGATACGCCGCAGGGAACCATCGTGTACGCGAGTATTTTTGCCGTCGGGCTGGTGTTGTTCCTCATTACCCTGGCGCTCAATTTCCTCGCGGCCGCCGTCATACGTAAATACCAGGAGCGATACTGATATTCATGACGACCACGACGATCTCGAATAGCCTGTTCAACGAAAACATCGAGCGGCGGCGGCGGCGCGGCGTCATCATGGGCGTGGTGTTTCTGCTGTCAACCATTTTCGGCCTGGCCGTGCTGATGACGCTGCTCGTGGACATTGCGATCAAGGGCGCCGGCTGGCTCGACGCGGAGTTTCTTACCAGTTTTCCGTCCCGGTTTGCCGAGCGGGCGGGGATCAAATCGGCGCTCGTCGGGTCGCTATGGATGATCCTGCTTACGGCCGTCATCTCGGTGCCCGTGGGGGTGGCCTCGGCGGTATACCTCGAGGAATACGCTCCCCGGGGGTGGTTTTTCCGGTTCGTTCAGATCAACATTTCCAACCTGGCCGGCGTGCCTTCGGTGCTGTACGGCATCCTCGGTCTGGCGCTGTTCGTCCGCTTCTTTTCCCTCGGGCGCAGCCTGCTGGCCGGAGCGCTCACGATGGCCTTGCTCATTCTGCCGGTCATCATCATCAGCACGCAGGAGGCGCTGCGCGCCGTGCCGCAGGGAATCCGGGAGAGCGCCTATGCGTTAGGAGCCACACGGTCGCAGGTGATCTGGAGCCACCTGTTGCCCATTTCGGCGCCGGGGATTCTGACGGGGATCATCCTTTCGCTGAGCCGGGCCATAGGAGAAACCGCACCCCTCATCATGATCGGTGCGCTGTCTTTCGTGGCGTTCCTTCCGGATTCCATCATGGATTCGTTTACGGTGCTGCCGATCCAGATATTCAACTGGACGGCCCGGCCGCAGGTCGAGTTTCAGTACCTGGCTGCCGCCGGCATCCTCATCCTGATGATCGTGCTTCTGGTGATGAACCTGGGCGCGATTCTGTTGCGCAATTATTTTGAAAGGTACCGCCCGCGGTAACACGCCGCCGGCGACCACAAGACACACGATAACGATGACGGACAAATCAGCCACGTCCGAAAAAATACGGGAAGAAGCCGAGGCCCAGCTGAGCGCCGAGCAAAGCGAGCGTCGTAACGGTATCGATCCGGTTCCTCACGCAGTCCACCGGCCCTCCTCGCACGCGGCCGAAGCGCCCGTAAAAATTGCCATTCGCGACGTGAACTTCTGGTACGGTTCGGCGCAGGTGCTCAAAAGCATCTCGATGGATATCCGCACCAATGAAGTTACGGCGTTCATCGGCCCTTCGGGGTGCGGAAAAAGCACCCTCCTCCGGTGCCTCAACCGGATGAACGAACTCATCCCCGATGCGCGACTCGAAGGAAAGGTGCTCATCGATGGGCAGGACATATACGAAAAGGCCGACCCGGTGATGGTTCGCCGCCGCATCGGCATGGTGTTTCAGAAGCCCAACCCCTTTCCCAAGACGATCTATCAGAACGTCATCTGGGGGGCGACCATCAATGGCTACCGTGGAAACAAGGATGAACTCGTCGAGCAAAGCCTTCGCAAAGCCGCTCTCTGGGACGAAGTAAAGGACCGCCTGAACGAAAATGCCTACGGCCTCAGCGGAGGGCAGCAGCAGCGGTTGTGCATCGCCCGCACCCTGGCCGTCGAGCCCGACGTGATCCTGATGGACGAGCCCGCCAGCGCCCTCGACCCTATCGCAACGGGCAAGCTCGAAGAAACCATCCGGGACCTGAAGCAGCATTACACCATCATCATCGTCACGCACAACATGCAACAGGCCTCCCGGGTGAGCGACGTAACCGCCTTTTTCTACCTCGGCGAGCTGGTCGAAATGAACCAGACTCCGGAGATATTCACCCGGCCCCGCAACCAGCAAACCGAAGATTACATTACCGGGCGTTTCGGGTGAATCATCTTAGGATGGTTATGTTTATATTAAACAGGGCGGCAGGCCCGGGGCCCGCCCCCTTCCGCACCCGCGCGCAGAACGACGGGTATTCCGGGTGAACCTTAAAGGAGATCCATAGCCTCATGCTGGTGCACCGCCATTTGGACGATGAGCTTACCGAGCTTCGCAACCTGCTCATCGACATGTTGAATCTGGTAGACGAGCAGCTGGCGGATGCCATCAACGCCGTCAGTACGTGCAACCTGGAGCAGGCCGAACGAGTCCGCATCCGGGAAAACGAGGTCGATGCCTACGAGCTTCGCATCGATGAGCAGTGCGAGCGCATCCTGGCTCTGCACAATCCGGTGGCCGTGGACCTCCGGCTGCTCATCGCGGCCGTGAAGGTCAATACCGACCTGGAGCGCATCGGGGACCACGCCAAAAACCTCGCGAAGAAAGCGCCTTTCGTCGCCGGATGCATCGATGAGTTCAAGCTGACGCCCATCCGGGAGATGGCCGACCTTTCGCGCACCATTCTGCATGAGGCGCAGGATGCATTCGTCAAACGCGACCGCGTGCTCGCCCGGAAAGTACTCGCGCACGACCGGCAGGTAGACCGCCTGCACGATCAGGTGCTCGCGGCCATCGCCGAAATCCTCCGGGCGCAACCCGAAAAAGCGGCGGACCTCATTCATGTCATCATGATGAGCAAGGATATCGAGCGCATCGCCGACCACGCGAAAAACATGGCCGAGCGGGTCGTTTTTCTGGTCGAAGGAATCGATATCCGCCACCGGAAGCTGCAACCAAACGACAGCGCCGCCGCTCAAGGTTCATGATGGCTTCCCGGTTACGATTCATTCGCCCGTGGGCGTTACTCTGTTTCGTGTGGCTGGCTCTGCCGGCTACGGCCCGGCCGAGCGCACCGCCCGACTCGGGGTGGGTGTCCCTCTTTAACGGGAAGGACCTCGCCGGGTGGGAAACCTGGCTCGCCCGAATGCCGGGTGAAACCCGAATGCTGGGGCTGAACAACGATCCGCTGAAGGTGTTTTCCGTGGAGGACGGGTCTCTGCGGATATCCGGGCAGGTGTTCGGAGCGCTGACCACCACCGAGGAATACGAAAACTACCATCTCCGGCTCGAACAGCGCTGGGGCGAGCAGAAATGGCCGCCTCGCCTCGAACGGCCGAAGGATAGCGGCATCTGTTACCACGCCACCGGAGCGCACGGCCTGTTTGCCGGGAGCTGGATGAAAAGCTACCAGCTACAGGTAGGCGAAGGATCCACCGGAGACCACTGGAACATCGCCGGTCCCGTAGCCGACGCCGAAACCGAACCCTACGAGGCCGAACGCCGGTACAAACGGGGCGGCGAGCCGACCACCATCGGGAAAGGGCACATAGCCGCCGCCGAACGCATGGAAAGGCCCTCCGGCGAGTGGAATACCATCGAACTCATCGCCCGGGGAGATAGCAGCACCTACATCGTCAACGGCAAAACGGTCATGGTGCTCTCGCGCCTCCGCGACGGAGCCGAAGGTTCGCCCCTCACCCAGGGCAGAATCCAGCTTCAGAGCGAAGGGGCGGAAGTGTGGTACCGTAACATACGGATTCGGCCCCTGCCGGATTGATGCCGGCCGTTCAACCCGCCCCGGCGTATAACTCCTCGATCAGCGTGCGGTACAGTTTTTCCACAACCTGCCGCCGCACCTTCAGGGTTGGGGTCAGCGTGCCGGCTTCCAGATTGAATTCGGCAGCCAGCAGCCGGAGCTTCTTCGGCGCCTCGAAACGGGCGAAACCTTCCAATCGGCGGCCGACTTCCTGCTCGAAAAACGATTGCACCCGTGCATCCTGCACGGCTCGTTCCCGGTTCGAGATATCGATCCCGTTCGCCCCGGCCCAATCCTTTAGCGAGTCCCAATCCGGCGCCACCAGCATGACCGGATACGGCCGCCGGTCGCCGATCATGACCGCCTGCGCCACATAGGGCGAAGCCGTAACGTGCAGCTCGATGGGTTGCGGAGCGATGTTCTTCCCTCCGGCCGTCACGATCAAGTCCTTGATCCGGTCGGTGATGAACAGGGCGCCGCTCTCGTCGAATTCGCCCACATCCCCCGTATGGAACCACCCTTCCGGGTCGATAGCGTCTTTCGTCAACTCCGGACGGTTCCAGTACCCTTGCATCAGGCCCGGTGTGCGGGCCAGGATTTCGCTGTTCGGCCCCAGACGCAGTTCGACGCCCGGGTAAGGCACGCCGACCGACCCGAACCGGACGGCGCCGGGCCGATTGGCCGTCAGCACGGGCGAGGTTTCCGTGAGCCCGTAACCTTCGTATACGGGCATTCCGGCGGCGTAAAAAAACTGCGTGACCTCGCGCGAAAGCGGCGCTCCGCCGGAGACGAACAGCTTGATCCGGCCTCCCGTTTGAGCGCGCAGCTTCGAGAAAACGAGGGTGTCGGCCAGCCGGTACTGCGCCCCCAGCAGCCCGCCCGGCTCTCGCCCCCGCATTCGCTCCTCCACCACGGCGGCGCCCGTCCGCATGGCCCACCGGACGATTTGTCCTCTGGCGCCTCGTGCGGCCGTGACGGCGTTGTATATCTTCTCGAACAGCCGGGGCACCGAGATTACGGCATGAGGCCGGACCTCGCGCAGGTTTTCCGCCACCTTCTGGATGGACTCGGCATAGGCCACCGTAACCCCGGCATCCCAGTAGTAGTAATTGGCACCCCGCTCGAAGATGTGCGAAAGCGGAAGCAGCGAAAGGGCCGTTTCTCCGTTGCGTACATGCAGCGACCCGTGCTGGTCGGTCGCGGCGGCCATGTAGGCCAGGTTGTATTGCGTGAGGACTACCCCCTTCGGGGCTCCGGTCGTGCCGGAAGTATAAATGATGGTAAATACATCCTCCGGCTTCCTCGCGCTCCCCTTTTCCCGCAGGGTCCGTACCATCACCTCTGTTTCCGGCCCGCCCGCCCCTTCGGTCAGATCCCGGAAAGACAGCACCTCGCCCCCTGCGTGCTCCTGCTCCAACGCCACGATCCAGCGCAGCGACGGAATCTCATTGCGCACCGAAAGCACGCTCTCCACCTGTTCACGGGTAGCCGCAAACACGAGCCGCGCCCCGGAATCCCGAAGCATGTAAGCGATCTGGTTGGCAGGAAGCGTTGGATAGACCGGCACGTCCACGATGCCCGAGCAGGCGCAGGCAAAGTCCACGATGGCCCACTCGGGGCGGTTTTCCGAGAGCAACCCGACTCGTTCGCCCGGCTCGATACCCAGTTTCTCCAGGCGGGCCGCCAGCCGCGCTACCCGCTCCTCTATCTGACGATACGTCAGATCCGTCCAGCGGCCGTCTCGTTTGTAGCGTGTGGCCGGACTCTCAGGGTAGGCGTCTACCGCATGAAACAGGATCTTTGCCACCGTATCGCGCTCGACGGGCGACAATGGAGAAAACCGGATGGTGTTTTGCACGGCGGAAACGTTCTGATAGGGATGCCAAATAATCGACCGCCGGCTCAGGGCGGCGCGCTGTCGGGAGAACGCAGGGTAGGCAGCCGCCACACCCGGCGATCAACGCATGATGAGCGCGACATCGCCGTCGGTAAGGTCCCACGGCTCGCCGGCTTCCGGCATACACGAAAAATACCGACATTCCGCCCACGATACCATCCTCTTCACCGAGCGGCGGCACGTTTCTTCCATACGCGGCAGGGCATGGCCGGCCCACCGCTGTACGGGAACCGACAGCAGCAGCCCCGATGCCACTCCGCCCGCGAAAGCCACCGAGGCAGGTATTACCCAGTGTCGTTTCATAATCCCTCCGAACAGTACGTGAGAATGAGTTACATTAATTGACCATCAGTCAATAACAACGCCGACCAACGCTCCGCCTTCTCCCTGATTACTTCGGCCGGGCCCGGAGCGCCGCCGTTATGAACCCGAACGAAAACCGGATCAGCTGATCGAAATCGGCTTCGTAATGGGACTGTATATGCCGGATCGACGCAATCTGAATGACCCCGTGCATCTGCCCCCACAACATCAACGCGGTCTGGAGGGGGTCGAGGTCGTCCCGGATGCTGCCGTCCTGGATGCCGTGCCGGATTGCGCCCGCCACGAGGCGCAGGATTTCATCGCGCTCCTGGTTGCACGCCAATCCATATGGCCCCGAGGCGCTCTCCCCGTTTTGCGCCGCCTGATACACGATCCCGATGAAATACCCCGGGTGTTCCTGGGCAAACATCACGTAAGCCTGTCCGATGGCATGGGCCTTCCGCAGCCCCTTGTCATGCTGCCCGATGGCCCCCTCGAACGACGACTTCAGCAGACGGAGCCCCCGCAGGGAGACGGCATTGTACAGGTCGTCCTTGCTCTGAAAGTAGACGTACAGCAGTCCCTTGCTGATCTCGGCGGCTTCGGCGATTTCATCCATGGTGGATGTATCGACGCCCTTCGAGAAAAATACGTTTTCCGCCGCGTCGATGATGCTCGCTCTTCGCTGAGCCTTCTCGCGCAGCCGCCGCTCGGAAACACCCATGAATACTCACTACGTTGACTACGGGTCAATGTACGAACTCCTTCTTCTCTCGCCCTGCGGAAAACACCTCCTGAATACGACTGGAGGTATGCTTCACCATTAATTCTCAGGCCGATGGTTATCCGCTTCTTCGAACCCGTCCGGGGCGGCTTGCAGCAGGCGCCGGACGAGCCACCGCCGGAACACTTCGGCCTCTTCTTCCTTGCCGGTCCACCGGGCCCGGTTGAACATCGTCATGGCCATCACCAAAGCGTGGTGCTGTCCGGCCCGGTCGCCGATCCGGTCGAACTGCCGGTGGAAATGATCGATCAGCCTGATGCTTTCCCGCGCCGTCCGCACATCCTTGAACCCCAGCCGCCCCGCAAAGAATCGGGAGTAGGCGTTCATCGGATTGGCCGTCGAGGTGTACAGGTCGTGGTAGCCGTTAACGTAACCGGCCTGCTGTAATACGGCCCCTACGTAACTCGGGCGTGCATCGGTCAGGGTAGCGAGGTCCTCCACGCTGCCGATGCCGGCCATGTACAGGGATAAAATCTGCTCTTTTTTGGTGAGCCGTTTACCGGCGTCGGCCTCCTGATTTTTCTCCCCCCTTCGGCGCGCGGAAGGGGTCTTGCTCTGTATAGCCATGCTTCCTGCTTCCATCTGTTGATATCCTGTGGATACCCCTGAACAGAGCAAAAATCGGGCCTCAAGCCATTGTAAAGGCCTGTTTTATAACATGATGACGACTTTTTATCCGTCCGTTGGCGGGGGCGCCAAGCCCTATTTCAGGCGGGCGATCAGTCCCTCGTCGGCCCGAAGCATCAGCGAACCTTCGATCGGTTCCCCTTCCCGATCCATATGGGTCGTCATTACTACGGCTCCCTTGCACGAACCCAGATCGTGCTCCTGGGGCATATGCCCGAGGTTCAGCGCGATCAGGAATTCGGTTTCCTCGTGGCAGCGGGTAAACACGATCAGGTTGCCTTTCGCCTCAATGGGGGTATAGTCTCCCACGGACAGGGCTTTCTCCGCCCGGCGCAAGTCGATCAGTCTCCGGTAAAGCGCCAGAATCGAGTCGGGATCGCTCCGGGCCGCCTCGACGTTGACGGTTTCATAATCGTCTGCAATCGGCAGCCAGGGGGAGCCGGTCGTGAAGCCTGCATTGGCCGAAGCGTCCCATTGCATCGGTGTGCGTTCGGGGTCGCGGCCCAGGCCGAGGCCCGGCACGTTCAGTTCCTGCGGGTCCTGTACCTTATCCGGTGGGATCGGCACGTCGCACATCCCGATTTCGTCTCCGTAATACATAGTCGGCGTGCCCCGCAGGGTAAGCAGGAGCATGGCGGCTACCCGGGCCTGCCCCGGCCCCACGCGCGACGCGATACGATGCTTGTCGTGGTTGCCGAGAACCCAGTTGGGCCAGCCGTTGCGGGGTAGAGAGGCTTCATACTCCGCCACGGAGGCCGAGATGACGCGCGCATCCCAGGGCAGCACCACCAGCTGGAAGTTGAACGGCAGGTGCGCCCCCCGGTTATCGACTCCGTAGTACGTTACGAGCTGCGAAATCGGAAGGTAGATCTCGCCGATCATCACGCGCTCGTGGTACTCGTCCATCATGCGCCGCATGGCCGCGATGACGTCATGCACGTCCGGCTGATCGGTGGAGTACACGGGCAGAAACTCGTGGTACGGGTTGTCGTTCGGCTGGAACTCCGGGTTGCGCGGGTTATCCCGGAAGCGGTCGTCCTTGAGCATATGCCAGATGACGTCCACCCGGAAGCCGTCCACTCCCTTATCCAGCCAGAAACGTATGGCCTGGAACATGGCCTCCTGCACTTCCGGGTTGCGCCAGTTCAGGTCCGGTTGTTCCTTCAGGAAGGCGTGGTAGTAGTACTGTCCGGTCTTTTCGTCCCACTCCCACCCGCTGCCTCCGAACACGCTTTTCCAGTTGTTGGGCGGCCCCCCTTCCGGGTGGGGATCCTGCCACAGGTACCAGTCCCGTTTCGGGTTGTGCTGCGACGAACGCGACTCGATAAACCACGGATGCTGCTCGGAGGTATGGTTCGGAACCAGATCGAGCAGCACCTTCAGGCCCATACCGTGGGCCGTTTCCAGCAGCGTGTCGAAATCGGCCATAGAGCCGAACAGCGGGTGGATTCCCGTATAGTCCGCCACATCGTAGCCGAAATCCGCCATGGGCGACGGGTAGATGGGGGAAATCCATACCGCATCCACACCGAGCCATTTGAGGTAATCGAGGCGGCTCGTGATGCCGGGCAGATCCCCGATGCCGTCCCCGTTGGAGTCCATGAACGACCGGGGGTAAACCTGGTATATGATGCCTTTTTGCCACCAGAGATGCGTCTGTTTCGATTCCATAGTGCGCGTTGTGAAGGTTAACCGGACGCGGGCGGAGGCCGGCCTGTGCGCCCCTGCCCGGGAGGATGCATGTTAGCCTGATCCGACGCTCGTTGCTGTAATTGATTGGTAATTGAAGTGAAGCCGGCGAGCCCCGCCCGGCATTCCGAATAAACCCTGGCGGCGCGTATATTGGGCCGTCTCGATCAGTTTCCTCCCGCCCTGATTCGCCTCATGAACCGCCGCATCGTCGTAAAAGTGGGTACGAGCACCCTTACGGGTGGGAGCAAGCGGCGGGACCGCGGCGCCATGGTCGAGCTGGTCCGGCAGTGTGCGGCTCTGTACCGGAGCGGGGTAGACGTCATTCTGTGCAGCTCCGGAGCGATTGCCGCCGGCCGGGAGCGCCTCGCCCTGTACGAACCGGACGCGTCGCTGGCTACGAAACAGATGCTCGCCGCCGTGGGGCAGAGCCGCCTCATGCACGTATGGGAAAGCCTGTTCGAGATTTACGACATCCACGTAGGGCAGGTGCTGCTTACGCGGGAGGACGTTAACGACCGGCGCCGTTTCCTCAACGCGCGGGACACCTTACAGGCCCTGCTCGAACACCGCATCGTCCCGATCATCAACGAGAACGATGCGGTAGCCACCGCCGAAATCCGCGTCGGCGATAACGACAATCTCTCGGCGCTCGTCTCCATCGTGGCCGAAGCCGACGTGCTGGTCCTGCTGACCGACCAGCCCGGCCTCTACACCGCCGACCCGCGCACCCATCCGGAAGCCGAGCTCATCCCGGAAGTCCGCGTGATCGACCAGAGCGTGCGGAGCCTGGCGGGCGGCAGTGTCAGCGGTCTGGGTGTCGGCGGGATGGCCACGAAGCTTCAGGCCGCCGATACGGCCCGCAGGGGCGGTGTGGACGTCATCATCGCGGCAGGCAACCTGCCCGGGGTGCTGGAGCGGATTGCGGCCGGCGAGCCCGTCGGCACCCGCTTCCCGGCCATCGAGACGCCCCTCGAAAACCGCAAGCGATGGATTCTGGCCGGCGCCTCCGCCAGCGGCCGCATCGTCATCGATTCCGGCGCCGTCGGGGCGCTGGTGGGGTCCGGCAGCAGCCTCCTGCCGGCGGGCATCGTCAGCGTGCACGGAAACTTCGGCCGCGGGGATACCGTCTCCATCCTCGGCCCGGCGGGCGAGGAGCTGGCCCGGGGCATCGCCCGCTACGATGCGGCGGACTTGCAGCGCATCAGGGGGCGCCGATCCGAACAGATTGCCGAAACCCTCGGCTATGCCTTTGGCCCGGTGGCCGTCCACCGCAACGACCTCGTATTGAAATAACCCCTGTATACCCTGGAGGACTAATGAGCGACCTGCAATCCATGGGCGCAGCCGCCCGCCGGGCCGGACGTCGGCTGGCTACCTGCCCCACGGCCGCCAAAAATGCCGCCTTGCTTGCCGTGGCCGACGCCATCGAAGCCGGAGCCGCCGATGTGCTCGAAGCCAACCGGCAGGATGTAGACGCCGCCCGGCAGCGCGGCCGCAGCGACAGCCTCCTGGACCGCCTCAAGCTGGACGAAAAACGCATCGCAGCCCTCGCCGCCGATACGCGCCATGTGGCTACACTCCCGGACCCGGTAGGCGCCGAACTGGAAAGCCGCCTCCTGCCCAACGGGATGCGCCTCAGCCGCCGCCGGGTGCCCATCGGGGTGCTTGGCGTCATTTATGAGGCGCGCCCCAACGTCACGATCGACGTGGCGGCCCTGTGCCTCAAAACCGGCAACGCCGCCATCTTGCGCGGCGGGGCGGAAACCCTTCAGAGCAACCTGGCTCTCGTCAGGACCATCCGGCAGGCCCTCGAAGCCTCCGGCCTTCCTCCGGAAGCCGTACAGTATATCGAGAACCCCGACCGCGCCCTCATCTCCCGGCTCCTCCGCCTCGATGCCTACGTGGACATGATCATCCCCCGGGGCGGAGCGGGCCTGCATCAGCTCTGCAAGGAAGAAAGCACGATCCCGGTTATCACCGGCGGCCTGGGCATCTGCCACATCTACGTGGACGCTTCCGCCGACCTCACCCGGGCCATCGACATCATCGAAAACGCCAAGGTGCAGCGCCCGAGTGTCTGCAACGCGCTGGATACCCTGCTCGTCCACCCCGAAGCCGCCCGGTCGCTGCTTCCGCCTCTATACGACCGCCTGGCCGCCCACCGGGTCGTTTTCAAGGCCGACGACGCGGCGATGAACCTCCTCGGCGAAGCCGGGCGTCGGGAAAACGTAGAGCCGGCCGGCCCGGAGGACTTCGATCAGGAGTGGCTCTCCCTCGTGCTGGGCGTCAAAATCGTCGGCGGCCTCGATGAAGCCATCCGGCACATACAGGACCACAGCACCGCCCACTCGGACAGCATCCTGACGAACACCTGGAGCCACGCGCAGCGCTTCATCGACGAAGTCGATTCCGCCGCCGTTTACGTAAACGCCAGCACCCGCTTCACGGACGGCGGCCAGTTCGGGCTCGGGGCGGAAGTAGCCGTAAGCACCCAGAAGCTGCACGCCCGCGGGCCCATGGGGCTGGAGGAGCTGACGACCTACAAGTGGATCGGCATAGGCGACGGACACATCCGGGCGTAGCGACGCCTGCTGCAATCATAAATACCGATCAGGGGCTGAAACAGGCAAATAAAAAGCCCGAAGCCGCCGTTTCCGGCAGAATCGGGCTTGTTTTCGGGGTGGGCGGTGAGGGATTCGAACCCCCGACCTCCTTAAGGCAGGCAACTACATTACAAAACCCTGCTCGTAAGGTGCGGTTCAATTTTATGTGCAGGTTTTGAAGTCATTGCGCCTTTCTCCGCTGCTTCTTTTTCCACGGTTAATCAGCGTGAGTCGCCCATCCAAAGCGGCTGACTCGTAGGATCGCTACAGCCATCTGGGGCCAGGCGGTGCACTTGCCGGAGATCAAACCGTGTCGGTCGGGTGCGCTTATCGAGCAGGCGCTTGTCAACGTCGTGCTTCATTCAGGCACGCAGCCGCCCGATCTGGAGGTTGAAATGCTCCGCGAGTCCGATCAGGTCTTTACCGGCTGCCGCCACATCACGTGTTCAAGCCGGTTGTGCCTGAAGCGTCGTTGCCCGGCTATAACAAACCATGCGCTACCTTCAGATCGAACGGTTCGCGGCCTGTGCCGCACCGATCGGCTCGAGAACGTCCTGAATGGCTCTGGCTTCCGCCTCCGTAAGCTCCGTTCCGCGGCGCACTTTCGCGAATAGCGTCTGCTCCGGCATACCTGCCCGCCGGGCCACCTCCGCCAGGTTTAGCAGTGGCCGCAACTTTTGCAATGTTTGTATGGTCATGCCGCCTGCCTGTCCTTCTTGTCCTCTATGACCTCAAAGCTATACTGTCGCTGCATCAACTCTATGTCCACACGACGGCTGGCATGCTCAATCTCGATCTCTGAAAGACGGTTCTGCTTATCGTAAAGCAGGGTAATGTCCGGATCTTCCGTATCCACCCCTGTCTCCACCTCATACGGTGTCCGGACGAGCGTAATGTTTAATGTATCCGTATCAGGATAGTATTCGATTCTCATAATCTACCTCTGGCGATACCTTTTCTCGAAATCACGATCAGGATAGATCGTATGCAGGGTTTCTCCGTCCTCCAGAACAACGACGCGCACGTACTTTCCGATCTCCGGCATAAAGCCCCACAGACGATGCCGCCCGTCCGGTTGCACCTCCTTATGGACGATACCCGTCAGCATACGTTCTACCCAAGCCGTTTCGATGCCCCTCTTTATGCGCTGCGCTTCGAAATGTACGGTGGCTTTCATAGACATGATATTACGATGTCATAAGTGCATTGTCAAGTATATTATGCACGCGCTCCACGAGCAAGGCGGCCGTATGCCGCCGGGTAGTAGCCGGCGCCACGCGTTATGCGGCTTCGCGCCGTTGGGCTCGTTTTTTTACGTAGGACCTGCGCGTTCCAAAAGGCAATCGCCTGGTAGACATCAAGGGCTACCGCGCCGGGGAGAAGTCCATGCCATTATACGTGAGGAAACCGCAGTGTAGGTACAGGAAGGAGCGCGGAAGTAGCCGTAAGCACCCAGAAGCTGCACGCCCGCGGGCCCATGGGGCTGGAGGAGCTGACGACCTACAAGTGGATCGGCATAGGCGACGGACACATCCGGGCGTAGCGACGCCTGCTGCAATCATAAATACCGATCAGGGGCTGAAACAGGCAAATAAAAAGCCCGAAGCCGCCGTTTCCGGCAGAATCGGGCTTGTTTTCGGGGTGGGCGGTGAGGGATTCGAACCCCCGACCTCCTTAAGGCAGGCCGACAGGAGTTGTAATCATGTTCTTAAGCACAACAAAATAAATAGTATGCGCATGGTATTTTATGCGCCATATTTGATGCCGTCCGCCATACTTGCAAGAAGTGAGGAGATGCGTCTCTGCATCATCACCGCTGTTGATCCAAACTACGTACTCTTCGGCGGAGATGGCAACAGTGGTTCGAGTGCTTCCAGCAGCGCGGGCACCTCGCGTTTGGCCGTGTTCCACACGAGGTCCAGGTTGACAATATCGTAGCCATGGATCAAGTGGTCTCGCATGCCCGTCATCTGCCGCCAGGGCAGCTCGTGGTATCGTGACTTGAAGGTGTTGGAGAGCCGCTTCGCCGCTTCGCCAAGTACGAGAAACTGGTGCAGCACGGCGGACTGCACGAGGAGGTTCGTCCGAAAGCCCTCCCCATCGGTTTCGTGAGTGAACTGCACGATGAGCCGCGCGGCGCGGGCAACGTCAAGCAGGTGCGCCTGATCGTCGTGCTTGCTCATGCTGCCTGGTAGATGGGGCGTGCCGATGTAAGAATCGCGTCGCGCCTGATCCAGTTGGGGCTATCCTGGACGGCCTTCCGCTCGATCAGATCCACCTCGCGCCCGAAGATCGCCTCCAGTTCGTCCTCCATCGTCACGAGGTCGAAGAGGCTCGTGGGCGCGCCCTCCTGGAACGTGACGAGCACGTCGATATCGCTGCCCGCTTGAAAGTCGTCGCGCAGCACAGAGCCGAAGAGCGCCATCTCCCGCACGTGCCAGCGACGGCAGAAAGCGTCGAGTTCGTCATCTGGTATTTCGATGGCAGGCACTCTCACTGCGGTTCGAGAAGGTGAAAGAGGACTGGCTCGGAGTTACCGCCGCTCAGCGTGTTTTCACCAATTGGATACTCCGCACAATCGGGGAGGTTCAGGGGACGCACGGCAACCTGTAATCAGCTCCGTTGCAGCAGTCCTATATTGACTTGCTGATTACAGAATCAGCCCTGAAGCCATTCGGCGCTTCGCCGTCAATACTTACAGGTTACCTATACATCGTACTGATGTTCGCTGTTAAGGTATCGACAGATATCTCGACCCTCGGCTATACTTGTATAGTGTTTCTTTCACCCCATTCGCCTTTAGTAAGCAGCAAATCTCGCTGCTCCGTTTCGAACAACACGTCCGAATATGACCGGCAGGCAATTATTTTCAAGGGATACGGGGCGTTCCGGGGTGGGCGGTGAGGGATTCGAACCCCCGACCTCCTGCTTGTAAGGCAGGCGCTCTAAACCGGCTGAGCTAACCGCCCTCGGCTCGTTCCAGAGAAGTACGGCCGGGAACGATACGCGCGACAAAAAAAGAGATCCGCCGGGTGGGGACCTCGTGGAGCGGGAAACGGGATTCGAACCCGCGACCCTCAGCTTGGGAAGCTGATGCTCTACCAACTGAGCTATTCCCGCATGTGACGATATTCTACACCCATTTTCAGTGAATGTCAAGCACCCGGCTGGAAGTGTTTGTGCGAATTCGTATCTTATCAGCCTTTTGACGCCGCTCGAAGGGCCCGGCTAGAACACGCGGCCGATCCCGGCGTTAGACCGTTTTCTTTTGTCGAAGATCAGACCGGAGCAGATAGCATGAAACGCACTTATCAGCCAAGCCGCAGGAAGCGGGCGAACACGCACGGGTTTCGCGCCCGGATGGCAACCAAGAACGGACGCCGGGTGCTTGCCCGTCGCCGCGCCAAAGGGCGGAAGAACCTGACCGTTTCCGATACGCGCAGCGGTAAATAAGTTCCTTGCAAGGACTTGAGCCGCCCGGCGAGGAAACCCCTCGGAAAAGGGTGTTTCCGCGTGCAAGCCGGTTGAAACAGCGTCGGTTCATCCGGGCGCTGTTCGACCGGAACAGGAAGGATGTTCATTCCGTAGCGGCCGGAAGTGTCCGGTTGGTCATTCGCAGCGTGCCGCGGAAGGATTGCGCAGCCGGGGCGCCGGTGCAGGTGGGCTTCGCCCCCGGCCGCGGCGTCAGGAAAGCCGTCGCGCGCAACCGCATAAAACGAGTATTACGTGAGGTCTACCGGGTACATCAGCACCTCCTGGTAGACCTTTTTCGTGACAGCGACCGGACGCTGACGGTAATGGTGCTTTTCCGGGGAACCCCGGAAACACTCGGACGCGCCCGGGAGGACCTACCCAGAGCTTTGCAACAGGTGGCATCCCGTTTTCGTACCGCACCGGGCCGGAGCGCGCAGGCCGGCGAGGAGCCGTCCGGAGGTTCCGTATAATCAGGCTTCGATCAGCAGCTTTTTTCTGGAGAACGACCGTGGACCGTAACGTCGTTATTGCAACCGTTTTGATCAGCCTCATCCTGGTGGTGTGGTTTACCTGGCTAACCCCGCCGCCGTCGGCCGTTCCGCCCGCCGGGGAGGAAGTGGTAGTAGATACGGCCGCCGTGGACGACCTCGATGCGAGCACCGGGAAGCTGCGTGACGAAATCCCGGCCCTGCCCCTCGACTCTACGATGACGGCGGACGCACCCCGGAGGGAGATTACGGTCGTCTCCGACCTGTTCGCGGCCACATTCTCCACGCAGGGCGGCACGCTTACCTCGTTCGAGTTGAGCGAGTATACCAAGTTCGACCAGAAAACCCCCGTACAACTCGTCTCGAAGAACCAGGTCGGGGCGCTCGGTCTGGTTTTTACGACCCCCTCGAACCACGTCATCGATACCCGGGCCCTGCGGTTCGAGCCGAGCGTCGATCGGGATACGCTGCACGTAGAAGGAGCGCCGGCCGAGCTTTCGTTCACGACCCGTATCGGAGGGGGGGTTATCCGATATACGTATACCTTCCAGCCCGAAAGCTACGAGATCGATTTGCAGGTGGCGAAACAGGGCGCCGGGCAATTCGAGACACGGGAAGGGTACGAGATGGTATGGTACGGCGGCATCCCGTTTACCGAGGATAACCTCGAAGACGAGGCGCGGCACGCCGGGGCGTATGCCCGCAGCGGCGGCGAGGTGGAGTACATTGACCTCATCGGAGAGGAGACGGATAGCCGGCAGCTCTCCGGAGAAGTGACCTGGGTGTCCGTAAAAAACAAGTATTTCACTTCGGTCATCATGCCGCAGGGGCAGACGCGCGGGGCCGAACTGGAAGGAGAAACGAGCGGCAACGTAGAGGGTGGGACGCTCTGGAAGGACTTCGCCGCCCGGGTGGTCATGCCGCCGGCCGAAGCCCGCGTGGATTCCTTCACGCTGTACATCGGGCCGCTTGAGTTTTACCGGATCACGGATTATAACGTCGGCCTGTACGACATGGTGGATTACGGGTACGACTTCTTCGAGTGGATCACCCGCCCGCTGGCGAAATTCGTGTTCATCCCGACGTTTACGTTCCTCGGGAATCTGCTGAAAAACTACGGCCTGGTAATCATCGTTTTCTCGATTCTCATCAAACTGCTGTTGTGGCCGCTGACGAAAAGCTCGTATGCCAGCATGGCCCGGATGCGGGAGCTTCAGCCGAAGATGGAAGCCATCAAGGAAAAGTACCCCGATAATCCGCAGAAGCAGCAGGAAGCGATGATGAAGATGTACAAGGAAACGGGGGTCAACCCGCTCGGCGGGTGCCTTCCGATGCTGCTTCAGTGGCCGGTGCTCATCGCCCTGTATCAGTTCTTTCCCCAATCGCTGGAGCTTCGGCAGGCCAGTTTTCTGTGGGCGGAAGACCTCTCCGCGCCCGATGTCATCCTGAATCTTCCGTTTACGATCCCTTTCTACGGGGATTTCGTGGCGGGCTTTACGGTGCTCATGGGCCTCTCGATGATCATTCAGATGAAGCTGCAGGCGCAGCCGACCAATAACGCGCAGGCCAAGGTGCTGACGTATGTGTTTCCGGTGATGATCTTTATGATATTCAACCGGTTGTCCTCAGGGCTCAGCCTCTATTACCTGGTGTTCAATATCCTGTCTGCCGTGCAGCAGAAGATGATCAACCGGTCGTTTGAGAACAAAGAGGCGGGCGCGAACGGTAAGGCGGTCGGGAAACACCCGGGGAAGGCGGCAACGGGGGGTAAAGGGAAAACGGCGCCGGTCGGCAAGAAGCAAAACACGTGAGGCCGCAGCATCGGGCAGCGTACGGAATGGGGGATACGGTAGCCGCGATTGCTACGGCGCGCGGAGTGGCCGCGCTGTCCGTCGTGCGGCTGACCGGACCGGAGGCGATTCCCATTGCGGCGAGCCGGTTTGCAGGAAAGGATCTGGGGGCGGCGGCGGGCCATACGGCGCACTTCGGAAGGGTGTTTTCCGCCGCCGGAGAGGAGATCGACCAGATCGTGGCTGTCGTGTACCGGGCCCCGAATTCAGCTACCGGGGAGGACGTCGTGGAGATGACCTGTCACGGGGGCGATTTTGCGGCACAGCTCGTGCTGGAGACGTTGCTGGACGGCGGCGCCCGGCTTGCCGAGCCTGGAGAGTTCACCCGGAGAGCGTTCGTCAACGGGAAACTAGATCTCGCGCAGGCGGAAGCGGTTGCCGAACTCATCCACGCCACGTCTACTCTGGCGCATCGCGTCTCGTTGTCGCATCTGGAAGGCCGCTACTCCGAGCGGCTGCGGAGTATCCGCGAAGAATTGCTTGGCCTGGTGGCATTGCTGGAGCTGGAACTCGACTTCTCGGAAGAAGATGTCGAGTTTGCGGATCGGGATCGGCTGGGCATATCGATTGGACGAGCGGAGGAGTTGCTGGAGGAGCTCATCGGGTCGTACCGGATCGGCCAGTTGCTCCGCGACGGCATCCGGGTGGTTATTGCAGGCCGGCCGAATGCGGGAAAGTCTACCCTGCTGAATGCCCTGCTGGGCAGGGACCGGGCCATCGTAAGCCCGACACCCGGAACGACCCGGGATGAAATCGAAGGGGAAGCGGAAATAGGCGGAGTGCGGTATCGGTTCGTGGATACGGCCGGGTTGCGCGAAACCCTGGACGCCATCGAAGCCGAAGGGGTCAGACGGGCGCAACGCTCGATCGAGGGGTCGGATGTTTTGCTGTATGTGTACGACGTATCCCTCGGCCTGGAAACGGAGGAACGGGTGTTTCTCGAACGAATGGACCGCTCGCATCCGGAAGTTTCCGTGCTGCTCGTCGCCAATAAGGTCGATCTGGTTGGTAAAATGGACCGCGTGGAGGAGGGGTGGATAGGGCTATCGGCTACACGGGCCCGGCGCGATGCGGCGGAACTGCACCCTCTGCTCGACCGGCTCGCCGAAACAGCCCGGGCCGGATGGAGTCTAAGCGACACCTCGGCCGTGGTAATGAATCTCCGACACCGGCGACATATCGGGAAAGCGCTCGAAGCCGTACGGGCGGCAGGGGCCGGGTTGGAGCATTCGATTCCGGCGGAGTTGCTTGCTTCGGATTTGCGTCTGGCTCTCGACGAGATCGGTTCGATAACGGGGGAGGTGACGACGGAGGATGTGCTGGGCGAAATATTTTCCCGTTTTTGCATTGGAAAGTAGGACGTTGCATCGAACGCCCCTTGCCCTGCCGGGGCAACTTCAGCGAGGGATGGTATGCGTGGGCCGGTGGATTATGATGTGATCGTGGTAGGTGGAGGGCACGCGGGTGCGGAAGCCGCTGCCGCTGCCGCCCGCATGGGGCGCCGTACGCTGCTCATCACGATGAACCTGCCGGCTATCGGGCAGATGTCGTGCAACCCGGCGATCGGTGGTATCGGAAAGGCTCAGCTCGTTCGGGAGATCGACGCCCTCGGAGGCATCATGGGGGTGGCTGCCGATCGGTCTGCCATCCAGTACCGTGTGCTCAACCAGCGCAAAGGGCCGGCCGTATGGAGCTCGCGGGCGCAGTGCGACCGGATGGCGTATGCTGCGGCCTTGCGGGAAGAACTCGAATCGATCCCGAACCTGTTCATGCGGGCGGACATGGCAACGGAGGTGATGGTTGAAGGGGGGAACGTGCGTGGGGTGCAAACGCAGCTTGGCGGGCGATTCGAGGCTGGTGCAGTCGTTCTGACGAGCGGGACGTTCATGAACGGGTTGATCTATGTCGGGGAGCGGCGCCTGGGGGGCGGACGCATGGGCGAACGGGCCTCGACGGGGCTGACGGCTTCGCTGGAGAGCCTGGGGTTTGAAAGCAGCCGACTGAAAACAGGCACTCCGCCCCGTATAGACGGCCGGACCATAGCATACGCCCAACTGGAAGAACAGCCCGGCGACCCGGCTGCGACGCCCTTTTCCTTCCTTACCGATGCGATCTGCCGGGATCAGCTGAGTTGCTGGCTGACGTATACCGATCCGGAAGTTCACGCCGTTCTGGAAACGGGCTTCGACCGCAGCCCGATGTTTGCGGGTCGCATTCAGGGCCGCGGGCCCCGGTATTGTCCGTCTATCGAGGACAAGATCCACCGGTTTGCCGACAAGGATCGGCATCAGTTGTTCCTCGAACCGGAGGGCCGGAACACGTTTGAGGTGTACGTCAACGGCTTCTCGACCAGTTTGCCGGAGGAGGTGCAGCTCGCGGCCCTGCGGCGCGTTCCGGGGTTGGAAAAGGTGCATATGCTCCGGCCCGGTTACGCCATCGAGTATGATTACTTCCCCCCCCATCAGATCAGGTACACCCTGGAAACGAAACGGGTGAAGGGGCTGTATTTCGCAGGGCAGATAAACGGAACGACGGGGTACGAAGAAGCGGCCGCGCAGGGGCTGATGGCGGGCATCAATGCGGCCCGGCAGCTCGGGGGGCAGGAGGGGATCGTGCTTCCCCGCAGCGACGCCTACATAGGCGTGCTGATCGACGATCTGGTCGCCAAGGGTACGGACGAGCCGTACCGCATGTTTACCTCGCGGGCGGAGCATCGGATTCTGCTGCGGCAGGACAACGCGGACTTTCGCCTTACGGATCTGGGCTATCGAATCGGGCTGGCCGGCCGGGATCGGTATGAGCGGGTGGAGGCAAAACGCGGAGCGCTCGAGCAGACCCGAGGGGCGCTGGAGCGCATATCGGTTCGGCCCGAGCAGGTTAACAGGTATCTGGAACAGGCAGGCACGACGCCGCTGGCTCAACCGGAGAAGGTGCTCAAGTTAGCGTTGCGGCCTCAGGTTGCCCTTGGCGCGTTGCTGGAAGCGGCGGGGCTACGGTCTGAGGTCGAAGACGCCCCGGGAGGAGAAAACGTCGAGACCTTGCTGGAGATCGAATTGAAATATGCCTCCTACCTCGAAAGGGAACGAGAGTCCGCCGAAAAGCTGAAACAGATGGAAGCGTGGGCCATCCCGGAAGATTTCGACTACGGTTCGGTCCGAAACATTACCCTGGAAGCCCGCGAAAAGCTCGGCAAGATTCGCCCGGATAATCTGGGGCAGGCCTCCCGGATAAGCGGGGTTAGTCCGGCCGATGTATCGGTATTGATGGTGATGTTGAAACGCTATGGATCGAGGGCAGTCACGGAAGTCGAGGGATGACGGTATGATCGAGCGGCCGACCCCACCCATCCCCTGGCGAGGCGGTGATGCGCCGGAGCTGGCCCGGTACCGGGACATGCTGCTGAGGATCAACAGGAAGATGAACCTGATCGGCAAGGGAACGGAGGACCGGTTTGACGAAATCCATCTGGCGCACGTCCTTACCCTGGCGACCCGCCCGTTTCCCGACGGCGCCCGGGTGGTTGATTGGGGAACCGGAGGAGGGTTGCCGGCGGTTCCGCTGGCGATATGCTTCCCCGCGGTGAGGTTTTTTGCCGTCGATGCAGTCGGGAAAAAAATTCAGGCCGTGCGGTCGATGGCGAATCGGCTCGGGTTGAACAATCTGGAAACGTGGCACGGCAGAGCGGAAGCCTGGTCGGGTACGGCGGACTATTCCGTGTCCCGGGCGACGGCTCCTCTGGCGACCTTGTGGGGCTGGCATCTACGCGTTCGGTCCGAGCCGGCGGACGTGGGAGAAGGGTACTGGCCGCCGGGGCTGTTATGCCTGAAAGGAGGGGACCTGACGGAGGAAACCGCTCTGCTGAAAAAAAGCTACCCGGGTGTGGAGGTGCGGGTAACGGCTCTTCAGGAGGCCGAGCCTCACTCCGACAGGTTTGCAGGGAAGTACCTCATACAGGTAATGTGATTCGTCCGAGTACGAGGGCGTCGAAACCGCCGCGCAGAGTTTTCCAATTACGATATCCGGATGCCATGGGTAATAAGGAGCGGGTGCTCAACCGAACGGAACGGCTCTTTTCTCTGATCCTGCTGCTCCAGAACCGCCCCAACATGACCTCCCGGGATCTGGCGGAGCATTTCGGCGTCAGCAGGCGCACGATATTCCGGGACTTGAGGGCGCTCAGCGAATCCGGGGTGCCGCTCACCTATGCGGAAGGCGGCGGGTACGAAATACTGGAAGGATACCGGTTGCCTCCGCTCATGCTTTCGGGACGGGAGGCGGCGACGCTGCTGATCGGGACCGAGTTCATGAAACTTCAGTCCGACGCCTCGCTGCGGAAGGATGCGGATCAGGTGGGGTTGAAAATCAGGTCGGTGCTGCCGGCGGAAGTAGTCGAATACATCGATCAGCTCCAGAAGCGCACCGTGTTGGATCCCTACTGGTTTCGCACGGTGGAATCGGATTCGGATGAGCAGGGGATGTGGTTCGAGATCAGCGTGGCCCTGGCCCGTCAGCGTAGTTTGCTGATGGAGTATTACGTAGAAAGCCGGGATGAAATAACCCGACGAACGGTCGATCCGCTCGGGCTGGTTTATTATACCGATCACTGGAACCTGATCGGCTTCGATCATCTGCGGAAGGATATACGCAACTTCCGGCTGGAGAATATCCGCAGCTTGCGCACGCTGAACGAGCGGTTTGAACCCCCTGCCGGGTTCGATCTGACGGAACACCTCCGGGAGCGCGGAGCGAGCCTGCACAATTACCGTATACGTATCCGGTTCGAGCGGTCCAGTTACACATGGGCGCGGAAAGGAATTCCGGCGCATCTTGAAGAAGAGATCGAAGAGGCGGATGCCGTATCGGCGGTGTTTTACTTCGAGAACCTGGAATATGTGGCCCGGTGGGTTCTTCGTTTCGGGGCGAGGGCTCGGATTATGGAGCCGCCTGCATTGCAAGCGCTGGTCAGGCAAATGGCACAGGATGTCGTCGGCCTTTATGATGATCTCCCCGTAGAGAAGTTACTCGGTGAGCTGTAGCCGAAGTCCTTCCGCCAGAAGGTGCAGCAGGTCTTGTCCCGAATCGATGCTGGGAACGTCCTGGATGATGACGCGCAATTTCCTGTTCGTGTCGCGGAGCACGTACCGATTGGGAAGGCTGGTCAGCTTTTCGAGCATCGGATGGAAAAGCCGGCCGTAAAAGTACGCGTCGGCTTCCGGCGACGGAAAGTCCAGAAACAGACGTTCGTTCTTGTAGCTTACCTTCGTCAGCCGGAGACGCTGGGCCAGCAGTTTGATCTGGGCCGCTTCGAACAGATGCTCGACTTCCACGGGAAGAGGTCCGAATCGATCCCGCAACTCGGTCCTCACTTCATGCAGGCTTTCCTCGGCCCCCGCTTCGGAAATGCGGCGGTATACATTGAGCCGTTCCACGTTGTTGGACACGTACGATTCGGGAATGAAGGCATCCGCGTCGATCTCCACGGAGGCTTCCTGCGCCTGGGGAGCCGGCGCTTCGGCGAATACGTCGGCGAATTCTTCGGTGCGGAGTTCCTGAACGGCTTCATCCAGTATGCGGTGATAGGTTTCGTACCCTACGTCCTCTATGAAGCCTGTCTGTTCTGCCCCGAGCAGGTTGCCCGCCCCCCGGATATCCATGTCGCGCATGGCAATATTGAAGCCGCTGCCCAGTTCGGAAAACTCCTCGACGGCTTGCAGCCGCTGCCGGGCCTCGCGGGTCAACGTATGGATGGATGGAACCAGCAGGTAGCAGAAAGCCTTTCGGTCCGAGCGGCCTACGCGTCCTCGGAGCTGGTGGAGTTCCGACAACCCGAAATGGTCCGCGTTGTTTATAATGATCGTGTTGGCGTTTGAGATGTCCAGGCCGCTTTCGATTATGTTGGTGCTGACCAGTACGTCAAACTTTTTCTCGACGAAGCCCAGCATCACGTTCTCCAGGTCGCGGGGTTTCATCTGGCCGTGGGCTACCTGAATCCGGACGTTCGGCGCCTGTTCGCGGAGCATCACAGCGATCTCCTCGATGCTTTGCACCCGGTTGTGAATGAAAAAAACCTGCCCGCCCCGGCTCGTTTCGTACAGGATGGCATCCCGAACGAGGGTGCGGTCGAACGTGTGGATTTCGGTGACGATGGGCTGCCGGTTTGGCGGGGGTGTGCAGATAATCGAGAGATCGCGGGCGCCGAGCAGAGAGAATTGCAGCGTCCGGGGAATCGGCGTGGCCGTCAGGGTCAGGGTGTCCACTTCGGCCCGCATCTGGCGCAGCCGTTCCTTTACGGATACGCCAAACCGTTGCTCCTCGTCGATGACGAGCAGCCCCAGGTTTTTGAACCGAACGTCTTTCGAAACGAGCCGGTGGGTGCCGATGACCACGTCGACCTCGCCGGAGGCGATTCGTTGGATGATTTCCTTCTGTTCTTTAGCGGTTCGGAAACGGGATAGGGCTTCGATACGGACCGGGTACGGACCGAGCCGTCTGGAGAACGTTTCGTAGTGCTGCTCGGCGAGTATGGTGGTCGGCACCAGTACGGCTGCCTGCTTTCCATCCTGAACGGCTTTGAATGCGGCGCGGACCGCCACCTCGGTTTTGCCGAACCCCACGTCTCCGCATACGAGCCTGTCCATCGGGGCGGGTTGCTCCATGTCGCGCTTTACCGCATCGGCGGCGGATGCCTGGTCCGGTGTGTCCTCGAACTCAAAGCGTGCTTCCAGCTCGCGTTGCCAGATCGTGTCGTCGGGGAAGGCGTGGCCGGTCGTGGCTTTCCGGCGCGAATACAGGCTGATGAGATCCCGAGCGATGTCCTTGACCCGTTTCTTTGCTTTGGAACGGGTGCGCTCCCATTGTCCCGAGCCCAGTTTGGTCAGGCGCGGCTTATGCCCTTCCTTACCCGAATACTTGTGGAGTTTGTACAGGGCATTGACGTTGACGTATAACAGGTCGTTATCCGCAAACAGTACACGCACCGCATCCTGATGCTTTCCACGGATCGTAATGCGTTCCATGCCGGCAAACTTGCCGATGCCGTAGTCGATATGGACCACGAAGTCGCCCGGCGAGAGATCCTGGATCTCTCGCATGGACATGCCGCCGGAGGGCTTTTTCCGGCGACGGGTGGTTGGCCGGTGGTACCTGTTGAAAATCTGGTGGTCCGTATAAACGGCCAGACGCTCGGCTGGAACCTCGAAACCCTCATGAATCGATTCAACCTGAAGGGAGCAGGGAGCGACCGGGTCCGATTCCTCAAGCAGCTCAAGAATCCGGGTTTCCTGACCGGGGCTGTCACACAGAATCAGGGTATTGCGGCCTTTCTCCGCATTGGCAATCAGGGTTTTTTTTAGTATGGTCACGCTTCCGCTGAAGGAGGGCTGCGGGACGCCCCCGAAATCCAGCGCGAGCCCGGCCGCCCCTTCGCCGTAGGTCCCTACTTGCACGCGGCGGTAGGCCGATAAAGCTTTTCGGAAATCGTCGCCCGGCCAGTACCGTTCGGCCGGGTGAACAGGCGTCTCGGCGTCGGACCGGGATTGCATCTCTAGATAGCCCTCCAGGGCCTGCTGGTACAGCCTGTTCATGCCCTCGATCAACAGGGGTTCATCGTACGTCACGACGAGCGTATTCTCAGGCAGGTACGTAAGCAGCGGGACTGCCCCGCCGCTCGAAAGGTCGTTTTTTTCCAGATTGGGGACGAGGCGGGCCGCCGTCATGCGGCTTACGGAGCGTTGCGTTTTCGGGTCGAACTCACGGAGGGAGTCGATCTGCTCCCCGAAAAATTCGATTCGGACGGGATATTGACCGGAATAGGGATAGACATCGATAATGCCCCCTCGCACGGCCAGGTCGCCCGGCTGCTCCACGAATTCCACTCGGACGAACCCCTGTTCCGTCAATCGGCGAACCAGATCATCGGGGCTCAAGGTTTCTCCGTCGGTGAGGACGACGGTATCGCCCTGCAACGTTTCGGGTCCCGGCACCCGCTCGTACAGGGACGCGGCGCCTCCGATCACGATGCGAAGCGCCTCTTCCGCCAGCCGCTGCAGGGTATCGGTACGGTGTATGACGAGTCCGGTATCGGGTACCTGCTCCGTATCGTAAGGCTTGACCCCGCTACCGGGGAAGCGGGCTATTGTGTCCGTTCCCGTTAATTGTTCCAGGTCGCTGTACAGATAAGCGGCGAGGTCCTCTGAAGGAGTTGCAACCAGTACCGTCAAGTCGGTTTCTCGCAGCAACTCTGCAAGGAAGAACGCCGGGAGCGACCCGGCGGCATTCAGGATGCGTAATACGCTCGGGGTGTACGCCGCCGTGCACCAGTCCCGGGCATCCTTGAACGCGGAAGATCGGGACAGGCGTTTTGAAATGTGTTGTAAGGTCACGATTGAAATAAACTAGATGTGGCTTGCACGGGCGGTTGGCGCTTTTGCCTCAATTGGGTCGCGCAACCTGTGTTCCACGTGGAACACGTTATAGGGTCGCTTCTTCCTGTAATGCAGCTCGTACAAATCCTTCGGACGCTGCCAATCGGCGTTGCGCCTCGGCAAGGTCTACTCCTTTGAGCAGCATGACGAGCGTGGTTTTAACGTGCCCGTTCGATGCCTCCAGAGCGGCCGAAGCCGATTCATAATCCACGCCGGTAATCATCATAACGATTCGGCGGGATCGCTCGACAAGCTTCCGATTGGTCATTTGCAGGTCGATCATCATGTTTTCATACGTCTTGCCCATGCGGATCATGGCCGCAGTAGTCAGCATATTGAGCACGAGCTTTTGCGCAGTTCCACTTTTCATCCTCGTGGAGCCCATGACCACTTCGGGGCCGACCACAGGGCAGATGGCTACGTCAACCTCCAGGGAAAGGGTTTCACGAGGAGAGCACGTAATGAATACTGTTCGGCTTCTCTTCTGGCGAGCGTATTCTACTGCGGCCACCACAAACGGGGTTCTCTTACTTGCCGCAATCCCGCACACAACATCGTTCGGCGTGAGAGCAAGTTTCCGCATGGCGTCTCGACCCATCTCTTCACTATCTTCCGCCCCTTCTACCGCTTTAAAAACGGCTTCCCGCCCCCCCGCTATGACACCCTGAACCATTTCGGGAGGAACCCCGAATGTCGGGGGACATTCAGAGGCGTCGAGAATCCCCAGCCTTCCGCTGGTGCCGGCCCCCACATAAATGAGGCGACCCCCTGCTTTGAAAGACTCAACAACTATATGTACCGCTTTCTCGATGTAAGGCAGTTGCTCGCGCACGGCGATGGGCACCCGATGATCTTCCAGATTGATGATGTCCAGAATCTCCCATACCGTTGCTCTGTCCACGTTATTCGAAAGCGGATTGCGTTGCTCCGTAGCCAGGGCGGATAGTTCTTTAAACAAAGACTGGTCCATACATTGATACCGTTATAGAGGGCACACGATAGCCCTCATGCGCCGGCCGAAATGGCCGGCGCATGAGGACGTTTCTACTCTTTCATCCGATTGTACCCCGAGACCTACCTTCTGCCGGGGAAGCGCCGAGTGTTGAAGGCTCTCCTCACGTTCGTCAGGCCGGAGTATTCGTATTTTACTCGCGTGGGATATGGTTCGATGCCGGGCCGCTTTCTTGCTTTCGGTTCGCTGTGTCCTCTAACGTACGTTTGAATACATCCTCCTTGCCTGAAGCAATGCTTTCATGCGAATAGAGACATTACGAGCCATCGGATTCAGGGCCCACAAAAAGACATTCGTGGCATTTGGTCCAGGCCTGAACGTGATACATGGACCCAACGGCGCCGGAAAAACGAACCTGCTGGAAGCCGTTCATTACCTCAGCCTATCCAAGAGCTTCCTCTCCGCAAACGACGCCTACGTGGTGCGTAAAGGGAGTCCCTATTTCGAGGTGTCGGGCCGATTTGCCGGTGAGCGCCGCCCGCACCTTGATATTCGGGTGGCCTTTCAACCCGGTCAGGGCAAGTCGGTTCATCTCAATGGAGCCAAAATAGAACGAATAACAGAGTTGGTTGGATCGGTGCCGGTCGTTATGGTGTCTCCAGCCGATCATGACATCGCCGTGGGTGGACCCGACGAACGGCGGCGTTTTTTCGACAACGTGCTGAGTCAGTCCCGCCCCGTTTATTTTTCTGATCTGTTGAAATACCGTAGAGCTCTCCGCCAGCGTAACGAACTGTTGTATCAGATGCGTTCATCTGCAAAGTTCCAGGGTCCGAATTCGATGCTGGAATCATGGAATGCGGAGCTGGCGTCTCTGGGAGCCGCGATAGTGACTCGGCGTGAGCAATTCGTAGCATCTTTTAGAGCGCACCTCGATGATGTTTATGGCGATTTCAGTGACCGCATAGAGAAGCCGAACATTATCTATCGCCCTTCGGGAATGGATCTACCCGAGATGAGCGAACAGGACCGGTATGATCTTCTGGTACGGCGGCTGACGGATGATGTGCGCAAGGAAACGCGCATGGGGCGCACGTTAACCGGGCCGCACCTCGATGAATACACGTTTTTGCTGGATGGCATGGAAGTGCGGCGTTATGCCTCTCAGGGTCAGGTACGATCATTCACGCTGGCTTTACGGTTCGCCCAGCACGGTTATTTGCGTTATTTGTTGGACGAACAGCCGATCCTTCTCCTCGATGACGTATTCGGTAGTCTCGATGAGCAGCGAGCCGGAACGCTGATCGCACGCTTGTCCAGCGGAGCATACGGTCAGGTACTGGTAACGATAGCATCCCAGGGAGCGGGGCGGGAGCCGGAAAATATTTTCTGCGTGCCCCACCAGTCCATTCGGATCGAAAGGGGAAACGTAACGGATGAGCGTACCATCGCTTAAGGTGGATGTCACGTTTATGCTTCGACGGATCAAAAAAGCGAGCGTTGGGTGTCGAAGGGCAATAACCGATTATGCTAATCTACCCGATTCGTTACGGCCATGCGCAGCGCCCTGCCAGTGTTTCACGTGAAACATATCCTGATCCTTTTTCTGATATTCACCTTCGTCGGCACAAGCGGTTGTGTAGTGTCTCGCAGCCCGGTAAGCGGGCAGAAGCGCGCTTATGCCTACTCGTGGGAGCAAGAAGTGCAATTGGGCAAGGAATCCCACGCTCAGATCGTGCAACAGTTCGGCCTGTATGACGACCCTTCCTTGCAACAGTATGTTGACCGCATCGGCCGGAAGGTACTGGCCAACAGCCATTTGCAACGGGATGGGGCCCGTGCGGAATATCGGAATACCGAGTTTACGTTTACCGTACTGGACAGCCCGGTCGTAAACGCATTTGCGCTTCCAGGGGGATACATTTACGTAACGCGCGGCCTGATGACCCACCTGGAGAACGAAGCACAACTGGCTGTGGTGCTCGGTCACGAAATAGCGCATGTGGCGGCTCGCCACGCCTCGCAACAGGCTCTCGAACAGCAGCTCGGACAGGTAGGACTCATCGGCGGAGCCATACTGGGGCAGGAGGTACTGGGCCTGCCGGCGGGTGATTTGCTGAACCTGGGGAGCACGGCGGCGCAGCTACTATTCCTGCGATACAGCCGCGATAACGAGGAAGAATCCGACGCACTGGGCGTGCAATACGCCGCCTTTTCAGGATACAAAGCGGAAGAAGGAGCGAAGTTTTTTACCTCCCTGAAACGCCTGTCGGAAAAAGAGGGACAAAGCATACCGACCTTCATGTCCACTCACCCCGACCCGGGTTCGAGAGAGCAGCGCATACCAAAAATCGCGGAGGAGTACGTAGGCCGCGCCAGTATGACGGAGATCGGGGAACAGACGTACCTGCGGGAATTGGAAGGTACCGTGCTGGGAGAGAACCCTCGCCAGGGTTTTACCCGTAACGGCATATTTTACCATCCCGACCTCCGATTCCAGTTTCCCGTACCCCGGGATTTTCAGGTAGTAAACCAGCCCTCCCAGGTGGCGCTCGTACAATCGAATCAGCAGGCCGTCGTACTGTTCAGTATCGCGAATGCCGCATCGCCTCAGGCCGCAGCCAACACATTTGCTTCGCAACAGGGAATCAAGGTAATCGATAGCGGCAGGGCGCGAGCCGCTACCGGCACCGAAGCGTATTATCTGGTATCCGAAGCCCAGACACAGGACGGCCAGACGGTGCGCCTGTTGAACTACTTTATCGGCTATGAGGGGAAGGTATACTCATTCCTCGGCTATACCTCGACCTCTCTGTTCGGCAACTACCAGAATCAGTTCCAGCAAGTAATGCAGGGGTTCGCTCCACTCACGGACCGATCCATTCTATCCATCCAACCGACGAAGGTGGCGGTCGCGCCCGCCTCGCGCACGGCTCCCTTCAGCGCGTTCGTTCCTTCCACCCTTCCACCGAACATGACGGCGCAGGATCTCGCCATTCTTAACCAGGTTGATCTCAACGAAACGATACAGCGGGGCGATCTGCTGAAACTCCCCGCGAAATGAGGCATCGGATCAGGCCTGTTCCGCGGTAGGAGGGATCAATACGGCTTCCCCGCCAAGTGCCATCTTCCCTCCGACGTAGACGTATACCTTACCGCGTACGTGCCGGTGGGCCGGTAGCTTTTCCACCACCTTGACTTCTACCGTAAACTCCGAGCCCACCGGCACGGGACGAAGAAACCGGCACGAAAGCGAAACCGCGATGCTACCTGGACCGGGAAAATCCCGGCCGAGCACTTTGGATATAATGCCCATAAGGAGCACACCGTGCACGATAGGGGCCCCGAAACGGGTCTGCGCCGCGTAAGCGGGATCGACGTGGATCGGGTTATCGTCCCCGGTGACGTCGGCAAAAAGCCGAACCTCTTCCTGGGAGAGCGTTCGCGTGAATGAAAAAGACTGGCCGACTTCAAGCGTTTCGTACGTATGCATGGCATTCTAGGGAGATGGCATGTTCAGGAAAAAGAAAATACGCGAACGAACCCGTTAAAACGAACCGATCGGTCGTGAAACCACTCGCTTCCGTAGAGCGTCGGACTGCGGCAGGGGCTATCCCTTCATGCATTTCGCATGAAACCAAGCTGAACGGCCACTGTAGATGCCCCTCTACTTTCTCGCGTCAGCTATCCCGGGGCCGTGCCTTCCTTACCTGCTTCGTTGCCGCTCGTCAGTTGCCTTATGGTAACGGCTGATCGTTCGGCCCTCTGTCGGCGGGCCGTCCATTGCTACCGGCAGCAAACGTATCCCCGCAAGGAACTGATCGTCGTAGACGATGGAAGTGAAGACCTGTCTGACATCCTGTCCGTTCTTCCGGCGGAAGAAGTACGATACGTCCGGATCGAACGCCACGCCCGTAATGTGCTCGGCCACCTGCGCAACCTGGCGCTCGATGCGGCCCGGGGCGACATGATGGCGCAGTGGGACGACGACGACTGGTACCACCCCCGGCGTCTGGAGCGACAGGTAGAGGCCCTGGCCTCGGGCTGCGACGCCTGCGTGCTATCCGGTGCGCTCATGCATCTGGATACGCCGGAATACATCGACCACCCCTATACCGGATACCTGCCCGACGGAGTGCCCGGTACGATCGTACACCGGCGGGAGGACGGGCTGCGGTACCCGGCGTTGCGGAAATCCGAGGATACCGTGTATTTGCAGCACTGGCTTCGCTCCCCGCTTCGGATACATCGGATTCCGGAAACCCATCTGTTCATCCGGTGCTTCCACGGGACGAATACGTGGGATCGGGATCATTTCCTGACCCGTATGCGCAACCGCCCTGCCGACCTTATCGCCTACGTGTGGCATCGGTACGTGCGGCGGGAACTGTTCGATCATCCTCGCTTTCGGCTCAATCCTTCCGCCCGTCAGTCGTTCGAAATGTTTCTTCAGGATTCACGCCGGCTCGGCCTACTCAAGAACGGCAGCCGATGATGCGCGTCATTTTCGTGCAGACGTACCCGCTTTACCACGATGGGTGGTCGCTGGAGCAGTGGATCCGGCTGTATAATCGGGATCGGTGGATGCCGGGGCTGGCCGCTTCGCTCGGCCGGGAAGCCGAATTGTGGGTCGTAGGCGAGGAACGGAAGGATCTGGTATCCCGGATTCCCGACCTGTGCGACTACCCTATCCGGGTCTTCCCCGCCGATCGAACGGGAGGGGCAACGAAGCGCCACACGAGCAGGGCGCTCATCCGGTTTGCCGCGCAGGATCCGGCCGATCTGTTCGTTCTCAAAGGCGTGGATGGCGGCGTGGGGGAGGCATTGATCGATGCCGTTCTGGAGCCCGATCGGCGGCCCTATGCCATGGTCATCGGAGGAAAGTATTACACCCGGAACGTGGCCCGGGCGGCTGCCGTGCTGTATGAAACCGAGCGGCAAAAACGCCTCCTGATGCATCCGGCATACCGTATATGGCGCCGCCCTGTGCCGCCCGAACGGCTGATTCGACTGCCCAAGTCGATTGACACCGATGTGTTCCGGCCGATGGCCGACGCACCGGTTGAATGGGACGTGATTTCGGTGGCCCGTCTCATATCGAAGCACAAGTATTTCGACGCCGCCGGAAAACTTTCGGAACGGGTGCGGGTTGCCGTGGTCGGAGGCGGTCCGCTCAAAGAGGCGTTGCGTCGCCGGTATCCCCGGGTTGCCTGGCTCGGCAAAACACCGCACCACCTGTTGCCTGCCCTGTTGAACAAAGCCAGGGTGTTTTTGCATTCCGGGCTTTCGGATTATTATCCGCGTGTCATACCGGAAGCCATGGCGTGCGGGTTGCCTTGTGTGGCGTTCAAAGAAGCCATAGATGCCGATGTGCTCCCGGCAGAGTGCGGGTTGCGTGTGTCAAGGAAGGACTTCATTCGGCCCGTTCTCGACCTCCTCGGGGATGAAAACAGACGCATTTCCCTGGGCGAGGCAGCGCGCCGGCGAGCCGTCTCGGAATACGGCAGGGATTCATCACGGCCCGCGCTCGAAAAGCTGTTGGCGTTGCCGTTTCGGGGGCCGGGCGCCGATTGAATGGCAAAGCAAAAGAACAGAGCCGCACCATGCTAACGACCGTCGCAGCGCGCCTTCAACGATGGTCGGAAACCCGGACCGGAACGCTGGCCCTCAAAGCCGGGCGCTATTTGTTTCTGGGCGGCATCCTGACCTACTTGCTCGTGCAGCTCACGCGCATCGGCTGGATGAACGTGTGGAAATCCCTGCCCGACACGCCGATTTTTTATGCGGCCTTTCTGCTGATCTACTTTTCGCTCCCCATCGCCGAAACGCTGATCTACCGTTCGGCATGGCGCTTTCGTCTGATTGAAGCTTTCCCGGTTTTCCTCAAAAAACGGGTGCTCAACAAGGATGTGCTCGGGTATTCCGGCGAAGTGTTTCTGTATCTCTGGGCCAAAAAGCATCTCCGGTTGGGCGACAGGGACATCCTGGGAAGCATCAAGGACAATACGATCATCTCTTCGGTAGCGTCCACCTTTTTCGCAGTCGTGGCGCTGGCCGCTCTGTTTTTTACGGGCCAGATTGCCGTAGGGGAGCACCTGACGAGGCACGACGCCGCCTACGTAACGGTCGCGGTGCTCGCCGTATCCATGCTCGTCCTTCTGGCGGCGCGTTTCAGACGGATGATCTTCCGGCTGCGCGGGCGCACGTTGCTCGTGCTGTTTACCATTCACCTCGGGAGGCTCGTAGTAACCCATACACTTCAGGTGGTACAGTGGGCTGCCGTATTGCCGGAGGTATCCCTGAAGGTATGGTTTACGTACCTGGCCTTGCTCATGGTAACGAGCCGCATTCCGCTCATACCCGGCAGGGATTTCATTTTCCTGGGCGCCGGACTGGGCCTGTCCCGTATGATGGACGTTTCTTCGGCAGCCATTGCCGCCATGCTGCTGGCAGCGACCGTGCTGGATAAGGTGTTAAATTTTATAATGTTCACCTCGCTTTCGTTTTGGCACCGGAAACACCCGTCCAACCCTCCCGACGAACCCCCTGACCGGACGAAATGCGTATCGCCGGAAACGGTGGAGGCCGCGACGCCGTAGGATAACCGGGAGCGCAGCGGCGGCATACCTTTTGATGGTAGGGGGGTGTTACCAAAAGGGAGTCGTACGCGGCTTACACCTTTTGAGCTTCGATTGATTACGGACCTGTCTACTTACTTCATGCGTTCATACCCTACGTTCTTTCTGCTTTTCGTATGTTTCGCCCTGTTTCCGTTTGCGCATGATCTGAACGGGCAGCCGGGGGGCGAACCTCCCCTCGTGCTCGATGATTTCGAAGGATATACGGCGCCCGGCTTGCCGCTGAAATGGCAGTATATAGACGGAAGTCGGCGCTTCCAGCCCGTTACCCCGGGGATCATGAGCGAGGAAGAATACTTCGAAGTCGTCAAGGAGGGGCGCAATCAGTTTTTGCGGGCCATAACCTACGGCCGCGCCCATCGCCTCGTGTTGCCGAACGGAGGGGTTTATTCCTGGAATCTGGACGCGCACCCGGTGCTGTCGTGGGACTGGCGGGCCGTCCGTTTGCCGAAAGGCGCGCGGGAGGACCAGGAGAAACTCAACGACAGTGGAGCCGCCGTGTACGTGACGTTCGACCGCGATTGGCTGGGCCGACCCAGAAGCATCAAATACAGTTACAGTTCGACCCTGCCGGTGGGGACGACGGTTTCCTATAACAGGCTGGCCGTTCTGGTCGTATCTTCGGGAGCTAACGGCAAAAAAGGCTGGCAGACCATCAGCCGAAACGTCAAGGAGGACTATCGGCGGTTTTTCGGAGGTGAGCCGCCGGACCGGCCGGTGTCGATCATGCTCTGGAGCGATTCCAACTCCACCGGAGACGTCTCCGAAGCCGACTTCGACAACATACGGCTTCTTCCTGCCTCCCGTTAGCGTTCACGATGGAGACTTCAGCCGTTCGCCGCCTCGTTTATAATCCCTGACGACACGCTTTCCCGGCCGCATAAGGTTCGCACAGCCTTTCACGGGAAGTTTGATCGGGGGCATTTACTATTCCGATCGTATGGATCGTTTGTTTCAGGCGCTTCGCCCGTTCATAAGGGGCGTCGTTCGTTACCCGGCTCTGGTAGTCGGCCTGGCCCTGCTCGTCTCCGTAGCGGCCTCCTTTTTTGTGGTGCGCCTCCGTATCGACACGGACCTGGCCAACCTGATCCCGCCGGAGTACCCGAGCGTGCAGGCCCTCGACCGCTTGCGCGAAACCCTCGGGGGCGAGAGCGACGTATCGGTCGCCATCGAAAGCCCCTCCTTTGAAGCCAACAAAGCGTTTGCCGAAGCCCTCATACCCCGGGCCCTGGCTCTGACCGAACCCGACGGCGAGCCGTACCTCACCCGTGTCGAGTACCGCCGCGAAACCGCGTTCCTCCAGAACAATGCGCTTTATTTCGCTACCGCCCAGGAACTGGACAGTCTGGAGGGTTATCTGAATGCGCGGATCGAGGAAGCCAAGCTGGAAGCCAATCCGTTCTATTTCGACCTGGACCTCGAAGATGAGGAGGCGGCGCCCGATACGACCGGCGAAACCCTGCTGGCTACGTATCGGGATATCGTAGGTAAAGAGTACCCCGTTTCCGACGACAGCACGACCCTGGTGCTTCGTTTCTACCCGTCGGGCTCGCAGACGAACATCGGCTATATCGACGACCTCTACACGACGCTCCAGGCGCTCGTCGATACGATGGATGCGGCCTCGTACCATCCGGCTATGGAGATCACCCTCGCCGGGCGGTTATTGCGGCAGCTCATCGAAGTGCGAGCCATTACGAACGACGTGCTCGGGTCGTTTGGGGTGGGTGTATCGACCGTGCTGCTGGTGGTCGTCCTCTATTTTCTGTACAAATCCTACCGGGCCCGCGCCGGCAGGCGCTTCAACCTCCGTTTGCTGCTTTCCGTACTGGCCCGGTTCCCGGCAATGGCATTGCTCATCGGGTTGCCCCTCGCAATGAGCCTGCTGTGGACGTTCTCGCTGGCTTATCTCGTATTCGGAACGCTCAACCTGATGACTTCCACCCTGGGTCTGGTGCTTTTCGGACTGGGCATCGACTACGGCATTCATTTCTACGCCCGGTATTCGGAAGAACGGGCAAAGGGCCATTCCGTCGCCGAAGCGGCCGAAACGACGTTCGTGAGTACCGGTCAGGCCGTAGCGGTTGGGGCCCTTACGACCGCTGCGGCCCTGTATGTGCTGCTGATCGCCGACTTCCGCGGCTTCAGTGAGTTCGGTTTCATCGCCGGGACGGGTATTTTGCTGGCGCTCATCTCGATGCTCGTCGTTCTTCCGGCGTTGCTCAGCCTGTTCGAGCGGTTTCATCTCGTCAAGATGGAATCCGTACACGATGAGGCCGATTTACATGCCGGGCCAACCCGGTTTCCTGCCGCCAAAGCCATCATAGTCGGCAGTTTCGCGGCCGTTGTGCTTGCCATCCTTTTCCTGCCTACCCTTTCCTTCGAATACCAGTTCGGCAGACTCGAGCCGGAGTATGTGGACTATAACAACCGCCTCGAAAAAGTCCGCCGGGTGTACGAAGGAGGGCGGCGCAATCCGGCGTATGTCGTCGTGGACGATGCCGCCGAAGCCGTCGCGGTCGCTGCGGCGGTGCGGAAGCACGCGGCTTCGGACACGCTGACGCCTACCATTCACGACGTGGAGATCCTGCAAGACCGGTTCCCTCTTACTCCGCAGGCGCAGGCGCAGAAACTCGAACACATTGCTCGGGTGCGGGAGATCCTGGACGATCCGTTTCTGCAAGCCGAATCCTCGGATGAGATGAACCGGCTGCGGCAGGCCGCCCAGACCTCGGCGCCCATCACGATAGAGCAGGTGCCCGAGCATCTCCGGAAACAGTTTACGACGCGTTCCGGCGAAATCGGGAATTTCGTCATCATCACGCCGGCAGTCGGCCTCTCCGATGGACGGGCCTCCATTCGCTTTGCAGAGGATGTCGGCACGATCGTGACGGAAAATGGAGCCGTATACCACGCAGGCTCCACCTCGCTGGTGGCGGCCGACATGCTTCGCCTGATGATGAAAGAAGCGCCCTGGATGGTAGGAGCCACCTTTTTGCTGGTAGTCCTGCTGATGTTCGTGAACTTCCGGTCCGTGCGGTACACGCTGCTGGCGACGCTTCCGCTCGTGGTAGGGGTGCTCTGGATGATCCTGCTGATGGAATGGCTGGATGTGAAGCTGAATTTCTATAACCTCGTCGTGCTGCCCGCCATTCTGGGCATCGGCAACGATGCGGGCGTCCATATGGTGCATCGGTACCTGGAGGAAGGGCGGAGCTCGTTGCGCTACATCATCCGCTCTACCGGCGAGCACATCACTATGGCGTCGCTCACCACCATGATCGGGTTTGCCGGGCTGCTGCTCAGCTTTCACCCCGGCCTGCACTCCATCGGGGAGCTTGCCGTCATCGGCATCGGGACCACCCTGCTGGCGGCGTTGCTCTTCCTGCCGGCGTTGCTGCAATGGATGGAAGACCGTAGCGGCGAAGCTGGCGCATCGGTTGGCTCCGGCTCGGCGGCGCCCCGGCGCCCGGCGGAAGCCTGAACGTTCCGGGCCTCGCGACGTTACCGAACTGAAGGATGGTTATCATCCCGTACGAGTCGCTGGAGGGCTTCGGCATACCGATCGGCCACGGCAGGCCAGCCATACGTCTCCCGCGTGTACTGCTCGGCCTGCCCGGAAGCGGACCGGAGCCGTTCCCGGTCATCCATGTAGTACCGTATGCGCTCGATGAAGGCGGAAGCATTCCGGCTTTCGACCAGATGCCCGTTGCGCCCTTCGGCGACCACATCCGCGATGCCCTCCAGATGCGAGGCCACGACGGGCAGCCCGTTTAGGCCCGCCTCCAGGATGACCACCCCGAATCCCTCCATGTCTCCGGGCACCGGGATATTGGGCATGATGAACAGGTCGGCTCCCCGGTACAGGGCCGTGAGGGTTTCCTCCGATACGCGGCCCAGCAGCCGCACCCGGTGGGCCAGGTTGAACCGGGCTATGGCCTCACGGAGCCGGGGGTGCTCCGGCCCCTCTCCGGCAATCCAGTAGTGGAACTGCTCGGGAAGGCGCGGCATTACGTGGGTGACGAACCATACGGACCCTTTTCGTTCTACCTGCCTGCCGACGCTGCACAGCAACAAGGCTTCCTCTGGAAGGCCATCCGCCGGGAAGCGGGCAGCAACGAGCGAGCGACGGCCGCGCTCCGGCTTTCCGAAACGCCGGGTATCGATGCCGTTGGGGATTATCTGAACCTTGTGCTCCGCGAGGCCCCGCTGCCGGCACGCTTCGGCCGTGGCCCGGCTTACCGGAAAAACACGGTCGAGCGAAGCAAACACCCGGGGTACGAACCGCTGGTACACCATACCGGGCAGGGTTACGTCCCGCCCGTGAACGATGGCCGCAGTCCGAATGCCGTTCGCGCGGAACAACCGGCGCAGCGGTACGGCGAGCGAGGCCGTGACCATAGATGAAAAGAGCACCACGTCGGCTTTGCGGGCTACGGCCAGGTAACCCAGCATCGCGAGGGTACGGAGCAGAAAAGGGCCGGTCCGCAGGTGCGTCCAGCGCCAGGAAGTGCGCAGCGCCACCGTCCGTACCGACAGGCGCTCGTGCTGCTCCAGGGCCCGGTGCAGCTCCGAGGCTACCCGTTGCATCCCGCCGATGTTCGTATCCGGGCGATGGGGCGGAGGAAAAGAGTGCGACACGAAAACGACGCGCATCCCGGACCGCACATCCTTACGTATCACAGGACGGCGGCCCCGGCCAGCTCCCGGGCCGGATTGGATACACCAACGCCGTTTTTATCGCCGATGGTTTCCGGTCTGAGAATTTCGTCGTAGTACGCGTCGATCCGGGAAAGCACGCTATCCCATTCATATGTGCGGGCGCGGGCGAGCGCCCGGGCGCCCACCTGCCGGCGCAGCAGCGGGTCGAGCGCGAGCCGCGTAACCGCGTCGAGGAAGGCGCTTTTGCTGCCCGGCGCCGCCAGATAGCCGGATATGCCATGTTCGATCAGTCCGTTGCTGCCCGTGGCGTCGGCGCAAACCGCCGGCAGGCCGGATGCCATGGCCTCCAGCGTAACGTTGCCGAACGTCTCGGTATCGCTCGGGAAAAGAAAGATGTCCGACGAGGCGTATGCGCGGGCCAGTGCTTCTCCGCCCAGATACCCCGTGAAGATCGTATCAGCCAGGCGCTCCGAAAGTTCGGCCCTGGCCGGCCCGTCCCCTACGACCATGCTGCGGTGGGGGATGCCCCGTTCCTTTAACCCCTTGACGACATCGGCGAAGATGCCCAGCCCTTTTTCCCATACGAGCCGCCCTACGAACGTGATGAGCACTTCCTGATCGTCCACGGCGAGCGTGTGCCGCCACGCCGAAGAACGCCGCGACGGGTTGAACAGGGTGGTGTTCACTCCCCGCTCCCAGAGCCGCAGGCCGCGCTGGATCTCATGCGCCCGCAATACGGCTGCCATCGAATGGGACGGAACGTATATATGCTTGCACTGCCGGTAAAAACGGCGCAGGTACTTCCACAGAAATCCTTCGAGTTCCTCGAACCCGTAGTACTTGAGGTACGAGCTGAAATGTGTGTGATACGAAGCGACCACCGGCACATTCCATTTGCGGGCCAGACGCAACGCCTGGTTGCCCAGCAGGTCCGGCGTAGCGATGTGGAACAGGGTAGGCCGGAAGGCGGCCAGCTTTCGCCGGCCGGCCGGCGTCAACCCCAGCGATACCCGATATTCGGGCCGGCCCGGCGCGGCGATGGACGGCACCGGCACCAGTTTCCCGGCATGCTTCACCGGAGGGTTTTCCACCGACGGCGCAAAGACAAGCACCTCCGCTCCGTGCCGCTCCAGGTAATCGACGAGCCGGTTCAGCGTTAGCGAAACCCCGTCCGCTATATGGTTATAGGCGCCCGTAAACAGCGCAACGCGTTTCGGCGTCGGCTCGCGCCGCTCGCCCGGCCTGCCGTCCCGCCGGGCGGTCCGTATCGCTTTCATCATGGAATGGTTCTACTTCGGGTGAATGCCGAGGAGGGGATGCCGGCGTCGGTTCAGGCGCAAACGAAGCAAAATACGTCGTTGCGGCCCGCTGCGCTATCGGGTAGCGCAAAAACCTGACTCGTGCATAATCAACGGGCCGGGCCAACCGGGATGGCTGCATTTCTCCTCAATCGGTATAAAGCCGCCGTGAAGCCGGGCCGGGTAACGCGGGTCGACGAAAAAGTGAAAAATGTTACCTCACGGTTCGAAGCCGGGCAGGACGGACCGCAGGGCAAGCCCGGTATGGCTGGCCGGGTCGGCGGCCAGTTGCTCCGGGGTGCCTTGCGCTACGATGAAGCCCCCGCGCCGCCCCCCTTCCGGGCCCAGGTCAATCACCCAGTCCGCGCTTTTTATCACGTCGATGTTGTGCTCCACGATGACCACCGAGTGCCCGTCGGCAACGAGCCGGTTGAAGGCATCGAGGAGTTTGCGGATATCCTCGAAGTGCAGCCCCGTCGTAGGTTCGTCGAACAGGTAAAGCGTGCGCTCGCGCGTGGTTTTGCCCAGGTGGGCGGCCAGCTTGATGCGTTGCGCCTCTCCACCGGACAGCGTTGTGGAAGGTTGCCCCAGGGTCAGGTACCCCAACCCGATATCCCGCAGAACCCGAAGCTTGTTCACGATGGCCGGCGCGGCTTCGAAGAACTCGACGGCTTCATCGACGGTCATGTTCAGGATGTCATCGATGTTTTTGCCGTGATAGTGGATTTCGAGCACGTCCTGTTTGAAGCGTTTTCCTTTGCAGGCTTCGCACTCCAGGTAAAGATCCGCCAGAAACTGCATCTCGATTTTTACGACGCCCTCTCCCTGGCACACTTCACACCGCCCCCCGGGTACGTTGAACGAGAAATAACCCGGCTTGTATCCCCGGATTCGGGCCTGATACGTCTCCGACATCAGCTCCCGGATGGCATCGAAAGCTTTGGTGTACGTTACCGGGTTGGAGCGCGGCGTCCGGCCGATGGGGCTCTGATCCACCATTTCGATCTGGTCGATCAGGTGGTGCCCCCGGATGGCGTCGTGCGCGCCGGGCGCGCTTTCCAGGTCCGGCGCTCCCTTCACACGGCGCAATCCCTGGTAAAGCGTATCGTAAACCAGCGTCGATTTCCCCGAGCCGCTCACCCCCGTCACGCACACGATCATGCCGAGCGGGAACGACGCATCGAGGCGCTTGAGGTTGTGTTGCCGCGCCTTTTCGACCACGATGACCTTCTCTTCATCGACCGGCCGGCGCTCCGCCGGCGTCTCGATGTTCCGGCGGCCGCTGAGGTACTTGCCCGTGAGCGAGCTTTCCGAGCGAAGGATTTCGTCATACGATCCCTGAAACATCACCTCCCCCCCGAGCCGCCCGGCCCCCGGGCCCAGGTCTACGATCTGATCCGCCCGGCGCATCATTTCCGCTTCGTGCTCCACTACGATCACGGTGTTCCCGATATCGCGCAGGCGCTCCAGGATGCGGATGAGGCGGTCGGTGTCGCGGGGGTGCAGCCCTATGGACGGCTCATCGAGTACGTACAACGAGCCGACGAGCGAGGAGCCGAGCGAAGTCGCCAGGTTGATCCGCTGGCTTTCTCCCCCGGATAGGGTCTGCGAGAGCCGATCCAGGCTGAGGTAATCCAGCCCCACTTCCACGAGGTAATGCAGCCGCTTGCGGATTTCTTCGAGCACCCGCCCGGCGATTTTTTCCTCGTGCTCGGTAAGCCGGATGTCGTTGAAAAACGCCTCGGCGTCGGCCGTGGTCAGCTCGCACACTTCCCCGATGTGGTGGCCGCCCACCCGTACGTACAGGGCTTCCGGCTTGAGGCGGTATCCCTTGCAGGACGGGCAGTGCGTATACCCCCGAAAACGGGCGTGGTAGATCCGGTAATGCATCTTGTAGGCGTGGCGCTCCAGAAAACGGAAGAACCCGTTGATGCCTACATAATCCCCGCCGCCCTCCCAGATCAGCCGGCGCTCCCGCTCGGAAAGCCGGACGTAGGGCGCATCGAGGTTTACCTGCTCGGCGGCCGCCACCCGCACGAGGTCCTTGTAGTACTTGCTCCACTGCTCGGTCCGAAACGGCGCCAGAGCCCCCTGGCGGACAGACAGCTCCGGGTTGGGCACCACCAGGTTTTCATCGATCCCCGGCACGCGCCCGAAGCCCTGGCATACCGGGCACGCCCCCACGGGACTGTTGAAGGAGAAAAGGTGGGGGGCCGGTTCTTCGAAACGCATCCCATCGCGTTCGAAAAACTCGCTGAACGATAGGGAAGCACCCTCTCTGACCTGAATGACACACCGACCTCCTCCTTCTCTGAACGCCTGTTCAACCGAATCCGCCGTGCGCGACAGAAAGGCCGGATCGTCTTTCCGAACCGTCAGTCGGTCCACCAGTACGAGCAGGCGGTCCCGTGCGGCCCGGACTTTCTCCGGCGGGGTTTCGTTCAGGTCTACGATTTCCTCGCTCGCTCCTTTATCTCGCTGCGCTCCGGTAGGCAGCACGAGCACCCGCGAAAACCCTCGCCGGTGCAGGGCCTCCAGTTCGGTCTTTACGGTTACTTTCTTCCGATCCGGAAGCGGAAAGCACAGGTAAAACCGTGCGCCCTCATCGAGCGTCCGCGCCAGGGTTTCTGCTGCCGAGCGCGGCGAGTCGCGGGTAACTTCTTCCCCGCTCACCGGCGAGTAGGTGCGGCCAATCCGGGCATACAACAGCCTCAGATGGTCGTAAATCTCCGTCTGCGTGGCGACGGTCGAGCGCGGATTCTTCGATGTGGTTTTCTGTTCGATGGCAATGGCCGGGGCCAGGCCCGTTATCAGGTCCACGTCGGGCTTATCCATGCGTTCGAGGAACTGCCGGGCATAGGCGCTCAGGCTTTCCACGTACCGCCGCTGCCCTTCTGCATAGATCGTGTCGAAAGCCAGCGAGGATTTTCCGGAGCCGGAGGGGCCGGTAAATACGATGAGCCGATTACGGGGCAGCTCCAGACTGACGTTTTTCAGATTGTGCTGGCGGGCGCCCCTGATGACGAGACGGCGCCGGGGCGCCTGGCCGTTACCCGACGGCGGCGCTTCGCGTGAAGCCGGTTCGAGGCCGGTATACTGATCCATGATATGTTCGTAAGAGACTGTAAATACGGGCGTAGGCTGCCCGGGCAATCGGACTTATACGCGGAAGCAACCGGATGGATGCTGCCCGCCTAACAAAGATGCGGCGAAGCCGCAGGGGGGTGCTCCGGCGGAACAGCCGGTGATTGCCGGGGTAGGGTACTCCTGCCGGCTTCGCCCACCGACAGGCGGTGGATGCCGGGCCGGATAGAGTACCGAAAGGACCGCGACTGACTATGACGTTTCTGAATCCGCTCGTCTTGCTCGGGCTCGTGGCGGCCGCTATTCCGCTCATCATTCACCTGTTCAATTTTCGCCGTCCGCGCAAGGTCGATTTCAGTTCGCTGACGTTTCTGAAGGAGCTGCAAAAAACCACCATGCAGCGAGTCAGGGTGCAGCAGTGGCTTCTGCTGTTGCTCAGGGCGCTGGCTATCGGGTGCCTGGCGCTGGCCTTCGCCCGACCGACGCTTACGGGAGACCTGGCGGGGGCGCTCGGCGGAAAGGCCCGCTCTTCGATCGGGCTCGTGATCGATAACTCCCTTTCCATGACCCACCGGGATGCCCACGGCGAATACCTCGCCCGAGCCCGCGAGATCGCGGCGGGGGTGATCGGGCAGATGCAGCCCGGAGACGAGATCACCCTCATGACGACCGAAGAAACGACGCCGGGCGAGGCGGTTTTTTACGGCAGCACCGCCGCCGCCCTGGATGCCGTAAAGGAGATAGCCCCCCGGCCGGGCAGCATCTCGCTGTCGCGGGCGGTGCTGCGCGCCGCCGATGCACTCTCCGAAGCCGATAACCTGAACCGGGAAATCTACCTCATTTCGGACATGCAGCGCACCGCCCTGGCGGATTCGTCCTCGGCCGGCCTACCTCGGGATGTTCGGGCGTATGTGCTGCCGGTGGGCGGGGCCAGGCAGGCCAACGTGGGCATAACCGAAGTGCGCATCACGAGCCGGATCGTAGAGGAAAACCGGCCCCTGCGGATGCAGGCCACGCTGGTTAATTACGGGCCTGAACTCCTGGAGCAGTATGGAGCCAGCGTGTTTCTGGGGGGGCAACGGATGGCGCAGGCCGCCGCCGACCTGCCGCCGGGACAGCCGACCACCGTGTCGTTCGTACTCACCCCGGACCAGCGCGGGTGGCTCTCGGGGGCCGTCCGACTCGAAGACGATGCTTTCGAGTTCGACAACACGCGGTTCTTTACGCTCCACGTTCCCGAGCAACGCAAACTGCTTCTCATAGCCGGAGAAGGACAACGCCTGGATTACCTCTCGCTTGCCCTTACGAGCGGCCTGTCGGGCGATCGGTCGGCCTTCGAGGTAGATACCGTACCGGAAAACGGCTTTACTTCGCGGGCCATCGACGGGTACGACGCCGTCATTCTGGCCGGACCGAACCACCTCACGGGCGCCGAGATCGAGGCGCTGGCCCGCTATGTCGAGCAGGGGGGTGGCTTGCTATTCTTTCCGAGCCGCAGGGCGCGCACGGAAGATTATTCGGCCTTGTTCCGGCAGATCGGCGGCGGCGCGTGGCAGGGGTTCACCGGAGACGCCGCCGGCCCTCCGATGGCATCGTTCGCCCGGGTGGATTACGAGCATCCGCTGCTGGAAGGCGTCTTTGAAGGCGCGGCCGGACGCGGGCCTACCCTGGAGAGCCCTGATGTATATCAGGCGATGCAGTACATCCCGGCCGGTGGAAACGAACATACGGTAATCCAGCTTTCCAACGGGTTCCCGTTCCTGCAGGAAATCCGGCACGGCGAGGGGGTGGCTTTTCTGGTGGCGGTAGCTCCCGATCCGGACTGGAGCGATTTTCCGGTGCGCGGATTATTCATCCCGCTGCTGTACCGCTCCGTATACTACCTCTCCTCTTCCGAATCGGTGTCGGGCGAGCAACTGCTTGCCGGTCGGAGTGGCGAAATCCGCATCCCGGGGGTGGCCGGCCGCACGACGCTGCGGCTCATCTCGCCGCAGGGGGTGGAAATCACGCCCGAGCAACGCACGCTTTTCGGAGCGACCCTGCTTCAGATAGACGCTTCGGTGGAGACGCCCGGGGTGTACGACGTACGGGCGGATGATCGCCTGGTTCGGCGTATCGCTTTGAATATGGATAGCGGCGAATCGGACCCGAAGGTATATGACCTGCGGGAAGCCGCCCGGCGGCTTTCGGAAACGACAGGGCTGGAAGTGGACCCTATCGAAACCCCGAGCGGACCCTCCGCGGCGGAAACCGTAGAGGCCATTCGGCAGAAGCGAATGGGCGTCGAAATCTGGAACGTCTTTCTACTCATGGCGTTGATTTTTATGCTCGCCGAGATGCTCGTCGCCCGCCGATGGAAACCGGAGGCGGTAGCCGTTTGAACAGGGCCGGGAAAGCATCTCATTCTTGTGCTGCATGTGTTTTTGCTTCATGATTCCGTTTGCCGACCTCTTTTTGAGCATTCACCTGGTCCTCTTGCTGGGGTTCATCGGGGTGACGTCGGTGCTGATGCTGGTAACCCTGACCAACCGGCTCCGGCTCCGCCGGGTAGCGCTTACATGGCGTGCCGGGCCGTGGCGCGGTTTGCCGGTATGGCCGGTTCTTTTCCTCCTCGCGATTCTCGGACTGCTTCTCGCGGCGGTTACCGCCGGGCGGCCCGTCGATGAAAGCATCTTCCTGGGCTATTTCCTCGGAGGGCTCTTCTGGCTCGTTTCCGCCGTCTACTCCACCTCCGTCGTCGTGACGGATTATGGCGTCGTTACGAATGTCAACTATGCCGAGCAAGCCGTAGCATGGGGTCAGATCGTGGATTATTTTTCCTTTTCCAGCCCGGGGCGGGAAGGATACGTGTTCATTTATGTGGATGCCGGAGGGTCGCGCCACCGTCTGGAACTCATCGTTCCGCCGGAGCAACACAAACGGTTTCAGGCCATCATGTCCTCCCGGCTGGATGCCCGTTTCGAGTATACCTATCAGCAACTCTACGGCAAGGAAGCGCTTGAAGGCTAATTTCTGCGGAACCCTCGGGGTTGCCTCTCTCCTCCGCTCGCATCTGCCTGCCTATGCTCCACCAACCGTGGCCTTACGGTACGGTTTATGCTCTGACGAATAGGTAAGATATGCGCCGTATTGTCAGTCGAATCAACTAGTCGTTACACTACTCCGCTCAGCCTTTGTATCCAACCCAACAGCCCGTTAGCGAGTCGGCCATTCTGGTCGGCGTCATCACACCGGAAGTATCCCGGTGGGACGCAGAAGACTCTCTCGATGAACTCGCGTTACTGGCCGATACGGCCGGCGCTCATGTTACAGACCGGCTCACGCAGTCGCTTCCCCATGCCGTAGCGGCTACCTACCTCGGAAAGGGGAAAGTAAACGAGCTCAAGCAGCTCGTCGGTATGCGCGGCACCGATGTGGTCATTTTCGATACGGACCTCACGCCCATCCAGCTGCGCAACCTCGAGCGAGAGCTCGGGTGCAAGCTGGTGGACCGTACCGGCTTGATCCTGGACATCTTTGCCCGCCGGGCAAAAACGGCTACCGCGAAAACACAGGTCGAACTGGCCCAACTGGATTATCTGCGTACCCGCCTGACCCGGCAATGGACGCACCTCTCCCGGCAGAAAGGGGGTATCGGAACGAAAGGGCCCGGCGAAACGCAGATCGAAACCGACCGGCGGCTCATCGGGGCGCGCATCGCCTCGCTGCGCGAACGCCTGGACCGGATCGACCGGCAACGGGTGACGCAACGCAAAGGACGCTCCGAGTTTACCCGCGTATCGCTGGTCGGCTATACCAACGCCGGTAAATCCACGCTGATGAACGCACTGGCCGGCACCAGCGTACTGGCGGAAAACAGGCTCTTCGCCACACTCGATGCCACCACGCGCCTCGTCGCGCTCACACAGAACAAGCGTATCCTGCTCTCCGACACGGTCGGGTTCATCCGGAAGCTTCCTCACCGGCTCATCGAGAGCTTCAAGAGCACCCTGGATGAAGTCCGCGAAAGCGATGTGTTGGTGTACGTCGTCGATGTAACCCATCCGTCCTTCGAGCAGCACATCGAAGTGCTCCGGGAAACCTTGAACGAACTGGGAGCGCAGGATAAACCGCTTCTGTACGTGTTCAATAAAATAGACGCCCTCCAGGAGCCGGCGTTGCTGGCCTCCATCCATGAGGAGTACGCGGACGCGGCCTTCGTATCGGCCGCCCGGGGCATCGGGCTGGAAGACCTGAAGGCAAGGCTGCTCGAAGTCATCGAACGGGATTTCGTGGAACGGGTGGCCTACGTACCCGTCAGCGAGCCCCGGGCCATCGCGCACATCCACCGCGTCGCGGATGTGCTTTCCGAGGAATATGTGCTGGCGAAAAACGGGGAGGAGGGCAAAAACGCCGAGCCCGTGGCCCGCCTGCACTTCCGCACCGCAAGGAAAAACGAGAAGGACCTGTCGCACTTGCTCGCCCGGTATGCCGGGATCACCCCGGTAGGTCCCGGTTGAGGTACGAAAGAGTGCCTTGAGACGTAACGGGATATTTGCTAAATACCGACGGGTACCGCCCTCCGGATTGGCCTGTCGGGCGTTATCGAAATTACGGAGCACCGCCTCCGGAGCCCCATACCGGCACGAGGATTGCCCCGTAGTATATCAGCATACGGCGGGAGGTAAAGGGGCCTTTTGCCATGTTGGCCATCGGGACAAGGACTATATATGACAGTAGATAAATTAATCAGCCTGGCGACCCCTCCTCTCAAGCCCAGCGATACCGTAGAGCACGCGCTCGGCTTGATGATGGAGCTGCGTGTGCGCCACCTACCGGTCGTCGATGATACGGGCGCCCTCGTGGGCCTGATATCGGAGGAACAACTGCTCGACGCCTTCAGCCCGGAGGTCGAGTTGACTCTCTTGATTCATACCCGCCCGTTGAGCGCCCGTCCGGATCATCACGTATTCGACGTAACGAAAAGTATGGTCCAGTTCGACCTGACGACGCTGCCCATAGCGGACGATGAAGGGCATTACGTCGGCCTGGTCAAACGCCACGACATCTTCGATCAGTTTGCCCGGATGCTTTCCACGCAAGAAACCGGGGCCATTCTTGCCCTGGAGATCGAGCCGAGAGACTACTCACTGGCCCGGCTGGTTCATACCATCGAGCAAAACGACGTAAAGGTGCTCTCCATTGCTTCGGAGCCGCCCGATTCGCCGGATGGAAAAATCCGGCTCACGCTCAAGCTGAACGTGACGGATGCCACCCGCGTGCGGCACATGCTCGAACACTACGGCTACCGGGTGGTGGCTTCGTTCGGGGAAAGCGAGGACGAGGAGGATTTGCTGCACCGGGTTCAGGAGTTCATGCGCTATCTCGAAGTGTGAACCCTTCGCCGGGCCCTGCGGCCGGTTTCGCAAGGGGACGCAGGGGCGCCCCCTTTTTCATGGACCCCCCGGATGACTCGGTACATGGGGCAAGAACATGCATCCACCAGCGTGCTCCAGTCGCTGGTGCTGATTTCGACGCTCTCGACGGCGGTAGACGTCGTACACTCCGTCCATGAGCGACGGGCCGGAAGGGATCCGTCGGGACAGGAGCCGGACGATGCGGCCCGGCAATTTCTCCGGGAGGCTTCCGCCGAACTGGATGATCTGTTGATGCGCCTCGTCGTTCGGGCGGGATACGCATCCGACGAGGAGGACCCGTCTGCATCGACCGTGCGGGCCTTCGATGGGTTGATGACCCTGCATCGCACCGCCAACATCCTCCATGAAATGCATCAGCGGTTGCTCAGCCTGTACCCTTCGGTGGCCGAGTCGCTTCTGGAGGAGGTGCGGAGCCTCGAGGCCGTGGTACGGCGCCTCGTACGGGGGGCGGGGGCCGACGAGCCGGATTCGGCCTTCGCGGTGGAGTCCGCCTTCCGGTTCAACAGGCGTATCCGGTTTGAAGTCCTCGCCTGAGCGCAAATCGCGCACATCTTTCTCGAATGATGAGCGCGCCGTAACGTATTTTCCTCCGGCGCGCAGCGAAGCGTATTTCCCCGCCGCATCCATGCCCGGAGGGCGCTCGCTAGAGAACCGTTTCCTTCGGTGCGCGTTGAATTTTTGTTTATAGATGGTTGTTTTCAGATAATTAAAACACCGGTGGAGACGCGGGGAAAAGCCCCCTCTTGCCTGGTGTGGGTGTAATATGAACATCGAAGAACCGATCGTTACCAACGGATACGGTGCGTCCAGTATTCAGGTCCTGGAAGGGTTGGAAGCCGTGCGAAAACGCCCGGCCATGTACATTGGCGACGTGGGGACGCGCGGCCTGCATCACCTGGTTTACGAGGTCGTAGACAACTCGATCGACGAAGCGCTGGCCGGTTATTGCTCCCGTATCGACGTGGTGATCAACGAAGACAATTCGGTCACCGTAACGGATAACGGGCGCGGCATCCCCGTGGACATGCACATGCAGGAAGGGCGCTCGGCGCTCGAAGTGGTCATGACGACCCTGCACGCCGGCGGCAAATTCGACCGGAATACCTACAAGGTATCCGGCGGTCTGCACGGGGTCGGGGTGTCGTGCGTGAATGCGCTCTCGGTTCGCCTGGTAGCCACGGTCCGCCGGGACGGATATGAATGGCGGCAGGAATACCACGCCGGCAAACCCCTGGAACGCGTAGAGCGCATCCGGCCCCTGGAGCCCGGTGAGGAAACCGGAACGACGATCCGGTTCTGGCCCGACGACAGCATCTTTCAGGTAACCGAATACCGCTTCACCACGCTTTCGGAGCGCCTGCGCGAGCTTGCGTACCTCAACAGGCAGGTCGTGATCACGCTGGAGGACCGCCGCGAAGAGGACGAGGAGCTGCGCCGCGAAGTCTATCATTTCGAGGGCGGCATCGTCGAGTTCGTGCAGTTCCTGGACGAATCCCGCACCCCGATCCAGCAGGAAATCATCTACATTTCCGATCCCGATGCCGACGTACCCGTCGAGCTGGCCATGCAGTACAACGAAGGGTACACCGAAAACGTGTTGTCGTTCGTAAACAACATCAACACGCATGAAGGGGGCACCCACGTGGCCGGGTTTCGCCGCTCGCTGACCCGCACGCTCAAGGTGTACTCCGAGCGCAACGGGTTGACGAAAAACAGCAAGATCGAACTGGACGGGAACGACTTCCGGGAGGGCCTCACGGCGGTCCTGTCGGTCAAGGTGGCGGAGCCGCAGTTCGAAGGGCAGACCAAAACCAAACTCGGCAACTCCGAGGTGCAGGGCGCCGTCGAAACGCTCATCAACGAAAAGCTGGCCGAGTGGTTGGACGACCATCCTCGGGAAGCCCGCCGGATCGTGGACAAGGTCGTGCTGGCCGCACAGGCCCGCGCCGCCGCCCGGCGAGCCCGGGAACTGGTGCAACGCAAGGGCGCTTTCTCGGGCGGGGGCCTCCCGGGCAAGCTGGCCGACTGCGCCTCGAAAGATCCGAACGAAAGCGAGCTGTTCCTGGTGGAAGGCGATTCGGCCGGCGGCTCGGCCAAACAGGCCCGGGACCGCCATTTTCAGGCCATCCTCCCGCTGCGCGGCAAAATCCTCAACGTCGAGAAAGCCCGGCTGGACCGGATCCTCGAAAACGACGAAATCAAGAACATCGTCACCGCGTTCGGCACGGGACTCGTTACCGCCGAGGAGGAGCTGGACCTCTCCCGCCTGCGGTACCACAAAATCGTGTTGATGACCGATGCCGACGTGGACGGGGCCCACATCCGGACCCTCTTGCTTACCTTCATTTATCGCCACCTGCGGCCCCTCGTCGAGCGCGGGTATATCTACATCGCCCTGCCCCCTCTGTACCGGGTGAAAAAGAACAAGGAAGAAATTTACGCCTGGAACGACGAGCAGCTTCAGGCGGCTGTCGCCCAGCTCTCGGGCGAAAACAGCAGCACCAGGCTGAACGTCCAGCGGTACAAAGGCCTCGGCGAAATGAACCCGGAACAGCTCTGGGAAACCACGATGAACCCGGATACGCGCCGCCTGCAAAACGTGACCATCGACGACGCCGCCGCCGCGGACCGTATCTTCAGCACCCTGATGGGCGACGCCGTCGAGCCCCGGCGCAAATTCATCGAACGGAATGCCAAGTACGCCACCATCGACGTCTGAACGGGCGCGTCCGTATATACGGCAGGTGTATCCTTTCGAGGGAGACGGCCCACCCGGCCCCGACCTCAGCCTCGTGATTCCCGTTTATGAGGAAGAAGATTCCCTGCCGGAACTGGCCGAAGGCATTCGCCGGCACACCGAAGGCGTCGGCCTGACCTTCGAGGTCTGGTTCGTAGACGACGGCTCCACCGACCGCTCCTGGGAGGTCATCGGGCGCTTGCACGAAGCGGATCCCCGCTTCGGCGGCATACGCTTCCGCCGGAACTACGGCAAGTCGGCCGCGCTGGCCGTCGGGTTCGAGCGGGCCGCCGGCCGATACGTCATCACCATGGATTCCGATCTCCAGGACGATCCGGCGGAGATCCCTTCCCTGGTGGCCCTGCTCGAAGAAGGCAACGACCTGGTAAGCGGGTGGAAGCAAACCCGGCACGACCCCCTGAGCAAAACCATCCCGAGCCGGTTCTTCAATTCCGTCACGCGGGCGCTCTCGGGCATTCCCCTGCACGACTTCAACTGCGGCCTGAAAGCCTACCGCTGCGAGGTAGTAAAAAGCGTAAGGGTGTACGGAGAGCTCCATCGCTACATCCCGGTGCTCGCCCGCTGGGAAGGCTACCGGCGAATCGTGGAAAAGCCCGTCCGGCACCACGCCCGCAAATTCGGAAGGACGAAGTTCGGCTTCGAGCGCTTCGTGCGCGGCTTTCTGGACCTGATCAGCGTCATGTTCCTGACCCGCTTCGCCGTCCGGCCGATGCACTTTTTCGGCACGCTCGGCACGTTGGCCTTCCTGGGAGGCGTGTTCATCAACCTGTGGCTGACCATCGACAAGTACGTGCTCGGCAACCCCATCGGAAGCCGCCCGCTGCTGTTCCTGGGTATGCTCATGATTCTCTTCGGAGCGCAGATGTTCACGACCGGCTTGCTGGGAGAGATGATCATCCGGCCGAGCATGGAACAGACCTCCTCATACCAGATACGGGAGGTAATCGAACCTCCGATCCCGTCGGCCTCCTGACCGGGCGGACCCATCCCGTGGCATTCATGCGCAACGGCTCCCGCCTATCCCTCGTCGTCGTGGGTCCTTCCTATCCCTACCGGGGCGGCATAGCCCATTTCACCGACAGGCTCGTAACGGGCTTGCGCGGCAGGGGCCACCGGGTGGATGTGGTAACGTTCAAACGGCAGTACCCTTCGCTGCTGTTTCCCGGCGAGTCGCAGTTCGAACCCGGCTCCGAGACGGCGCCGACGGATGCGAGCCGCCTCATCGACACGCTCAACCCGCTTACCTGGATACGCACGGCCCGGCGCATAGCCCGCCTGAAACCCGATGCGGTGCTGTTCGGCTACTGGATGCCCTTCATGGCGCCGGCCTTTGGCGTCATGGCCCGGTTGGTGCGGCGCGCCGGTATCCCGGTGCTGGTGCTGGCGCACAACGTCCTCCCCCATGAGCGCCACCGCGGCGACCTCTGGCTGAACCGGTTTTTCCTGAAAGCCGGAGGGGGGTTCGTCGTCATGTCGGATACGGTCCGGCGGGATCTGACCCGTGTGGGGGTGCAGGGCCCGGTAGAACGGGTGGCGCACCCGGTATACGATACCTTCGGTCCTGCGATGGACCGTGATGGAGCCCGCCGTCGCCTTGATTTACCCCCGGATGCCCGGGTGCTCCTCTTTTTCGGCCTCATCCGCAAATACAAGGGGCTTCACGTCCTGCTGCACGCCATGCCCGCTATCCTGGCGCGCCTCCCGGACGTCCACCTCGTCGTGGCGGGGGAGTTTTACGACGATGCCGAGGCGTACAGGGACCAAATCCAGTCTCTGGAGATCGGGAGTCGGGTGCATATCCATGCCGGGTATGTACCGAACGAAGAAGTAGCCGTATTCTTCAGCGCCGCCGATCTTGTCGTGCAGCCGTACCTGTCCGCCACGCAGAGCGGCGTAGCCCAGATCGCGTTCCATTACGATCGCCCCGTCGTCGTGACGGATGTAGGCGGGCTCGGAGAAAGCGTTCCGGATGGGCGCGCCGGTTTCGTGACGCCGCCGAACGACCCGGATGCGTTGGCCGCCGCCATCCTGCAGTTCTTCGAAAACGACCTCGCCGCCCCCTTTACCGCCGGAGTGCAGGAAGAAAAGAAAAAATTCAGCTGGGATCGCGTGTACGAAGCCGTCGAACGCCTGGCCGATCCACCATCCCCCGATAATCGGAGCAGGCCCCATGCAGTATGACCCGGTAAAAGATTACCTCGGCGGATTCTTCAGCCGCCGCCCCGTTCTCCAGCGCGTGTTCTATCGTTTACTCGACGTGTTCTTTTTGCGCGCCTGGTACGTGCAGCGGGAACTCCGTCGCCTCATCGAGCGCCTGCCGAAAGATCGCCCCCTCGACGTACTCGATGCCGGTACTGGCTTCGGCCAGTACGCCTACTTTATCGCCCGCTCCTTTCCCCATGCGCGCATCCTGGCCGTGGACATCAAACAGGACTACCTCGACAACGCCCGCCGCTTTTTCGAGCGCACGCCGCTGCGGGGCAGGGTGCAGTTTGCCAACGAGGACCTCACCCGCCTTCAGGCCGAAGGTCCGTTCGACCTCATTCTGTCGGTGGACGTAATGGAACACATCGAGGACGACCGGGCCGTTTTCCGCAACTTCGCACGGGTTCTCCGGCCGGGCGGCTACGTCGTCATCAACACCCCATCCGATCAGGGCGGCTCGGACGTCGGGGCGGAAGGGCAGGAAAGCTTCATCGGCGAGCACGTCCGGGACGGATACAACCTCCACGAACTCCGGGAAAAGCTGGAGGAAGCCGGTCTGCAACCTGTCCGTAGCCTGTACACCTACGGGCGCTACGGCTCTCTGGCCTGGCGGATGCTCATCAAAACCCCCATCCGCCTCCTCGACCGGAGCCGGGCGGCCGCATTGCTTCTGCCCTTCTACTACCTCCCCGTTTTCCCGGTAGGTTACGCCCTCAATGCGGCCGACCTGCGGCAAACCAACCCCACCGGCACCGGCCTGCTAGTCGTGGCCCGAAAACCGGAGTGAAAGTATCGATGCCGTATGCAGTTCAACGCTTTTGACTGCATAAACTCAGCGGAACGATCGGGCCTTAAGCCTGATGACGGTAGATAGCGCTTTGGATCAGTTGAACGCCAATGATTGCAAGCCCGAGGCCCTCTCGCGATGGCAGGTAGGGGACCGGCCTGTCACTTCAGCAACACCATGCGGCCGGTGCGGGTATAGCCGCCCGCCGTAAGCCGGTAGA
>CBDUBS010000004.1:0-59955 GCA_965365445.1 uncultured bacterium
ATAGATGGTCCCGGTGCTGGGGATGCCATGATTAGTGACACCGGCAAAGGCGTCGGTGTACCCCATCCCTTTATGGCTGATGGTGTCCGGCAACCTTATCCCGCTCCGCCGGATAGGCCAGGCCATGTTCCCCTCCGGCGTCCTCGCTCGTCACCGGCTGCCCGGCGCCTGGCCGGGGAGAAGGGAATCGATCTATCGACCATTCGTGGAACAGGTCCGGAGGGCCGTATTTGCATTATTGATGTAGTGGAGGCCAATGAAGCAAAGCAGCAGGACCATCCTGCGCCGGAGGTGGCTCCTGGCGTAAGATCACCTTCGCTCTCTGATACTCAAGAAAAGGAAACGGCGTCCCGGTTCATGCCGGATGCTACAGATTTCGTGATACCGTTTTCGTCCATGCGCACGATCATCGCGCAGCGACTCGTGCATAGTTCCCGGACTATTCCGCACTTCTGGGTAAATGTCGATGTGGATATGACGGAAGCCTCTCGCTGGAGACAGGTCATCAGCAGGTCCGGTGGCATTCGTCTTACGTTCACCGACTTTATAATCAAGGCGACAACACTGGCATTGCGTGCCATGCCCGCATTGAATGCATTCGTTGAAGACGACCGATCCATACAGAAAGGCAGAATACATATCGGCCTGGCAACGAGCGTCGATGGGGGGCTTATGGTACCGGTCATCCCGAATACTGATCTGATGACACTCGCTCAATTGGCCACAAGCCGAAAGGAGATTACAGAGCGAGCCCGCAGCGGCCAGATGAACCTCGATACGCCCGGAACTTTCACGATTACTTCGCTCGGGATGTATGGTGTGCGCGATTTTCTGCCCATCATCAACCCTCCACAGGCGGCCATATTGGCTGTGGGGGCTGTCGAAAAACGCGTGGCGCCCGTTAACGATGCCATAGGAATCAGGGAAATGATGACGCTTACGTTAGGGGCCGATCACCGCGTTATCGATGGCGTGATGGCTGCGGAATTTCTGAATAAAATCAAAGCCTCCCTGGAGAATATTCAGGCCCTTGCGGCAACGTGGGTCGGTGCGAATGGTGTGTGACCGGGCTAATGGCCGGATTTCGTAGAAACCCCGAGGTCTACCGACAACGGATTGATCCAAAAATCAGGTTATTTATGAAAGCCCTCATTTTCGATTGCGACGGGGTAATCGTCGATACAGAGCGAGACGGCCACAGGGTAGCCTTCAACCGGGCTTTCGAGCGTAAGGACATCGATGTGTTCTGGGATGAAGTCCTATACGGCGAGCTCCTGCTGGTTGCCGGTGGAAAGGAAAGAATGCGTCATTATTTCGACCGGAATGGATGGCCTGCTTCGATGTCTTCTCGCGATGCCTTCATTCAGGAACTGCATCATCTCAAAACCGCACTTTTTATGGAGATCATTGAGAACGGCGAATTGCCCTTGCGTAGCGGGGTCGCCCGTATAGTAGATGAAGCCATCGCGGAGGGGGTGCAACTGGGTGTATGCTCAACATCAAATGAACGAGCGGTTAACCTTGTCGTCGAAAAAATGCTTGGCCCGGAGCGCCGGCAGCATTTCGCATTCATACTGGCGGGTGATGTTGTTTCTCGCAAAAAACCCGATCCGGAGATATATACACTGGCACGAAGAAATCTGGGCATACCAGCCACCGAATGCGTCGTGGTAGAGGATAGCCGGAACGGTTTGCTGTCCGCTAAAGGAGCCGGAATGCACTGTCTGGTTACGAAAAGCTTCTACACCCACGATGAAGATTTTTCGGAAGCCGATCTTGTCGTTGGCGAGTTGGGCGAGGTCGGCCAACCCTGCATACACATAAATGACCTGCGCATGTGGGGCAAGCCGGTTTCAATTTGAATCAGTGAACCCATCGTATACACGAATACCCCTATCTACATGAAGATTTTTTTTGATACCGCAGAAGTTGATGCTATTCGTACCGGCGTGGAGAGCGGACTGGTGCGTGGTGTAACTACCAACCCTACCCATATTCTCAAATCGGGGGCGGTATTCGAAGAGGTTGTCCGGCAGATTTGTGACATCGTACCCGAACATGTCAGCGCAGAACCGGTGGCTCACTCGGCTGACGATCTGATTCGGGGGGCGGAACGTATTGCCGGGATGCATCCGAAGATTGTTGTTAAAATTCCGATGACTCGCGACGGTATCAAGGTGGTTCCGGTTCTGGAATCGCAGGGTATCCGGACGAACGTCACCATGGTGTTTTCGCCGACCCAGGCGTTTCTCGCTATGAGTGCCGGTGCGAGCTTCGTGAGCATCGTCCTGAGCCGTCTGGAGAAGGTGGGTCAGGAAACGGACCGGCTCATTGAAGACACGATGCTCATCAAACAGAACTACGGTTTTCCGTCTGAAGTGATTGCGGCCAGTATAAAAACACAGCCGACCTTATTGATCTGCCTGCGGAAGAAGGTGGATATCGCAACCATTCCCCCCTCCTTATTCGATGAACTGTTTCAGCATCCCCTTACGGATTCTGGACTGGACCAGTTTAACAGGGATTGGGAGAAAGTCAGAACGGAGGGATAGTAATGCAACGTCCCGTCGTCGCTTTTGGAGAAGTACTGTGGGACCTGTTCCCGTCAGGGCCCGTGCTTGGTGGAGCACCTTTCAATTTCATATACCGCATGGCGGAACTCGGTCATGAGGGCGTCATGATCAGTGCGATCGGTAAAGACGAACTCGGTCGGCAGGCCGTGAACGCTATCGAGGCATCGGGCGTTTCGAGCACGCAGATTCAGCACGTGGAGCGCTTCCCGACAGGGACGGTGGATATAAAGTTTGATGAGAAAAAACAGCCGCATTATGTAATTACCCAGGGGGTTGCTTACGACCACATTGCACTTACCTCTTCACTGGAAGCGCTTGTTGCTCGTGCCGGCTGCTTGTGTTTCGGCACCTTGGCCCAGCGGCATCCGGACTCGCGTAGAACCCTTTCAACACTCCTTGACAGTCTGGAGGCTACTGAAAGCGGCTTGCGGTTTCTGGATATAAACCTCCGCAAAGATTGTTTTAGCCTGGAGACGATCAGGGACTCTCTTCGTCGCGCCGATATAGTCAAGCTGAATGACACCGAAGCCGTAGCCCTTGCAGAGATGTTTTCCTGGCCTGAAAGGGAGGCAAGTGCTGTTCTTTCTCATCTCATCGAAGCGTGGGACCTTCTCTATGGCGTAGTGACCCTGGGCGAGCAGGGAGCGCTGTGCCAGTCCAGAGACGGCAGGCGAGTGTACGAGCCAGGGTATGAAATTGACCTCATCGATCCGTGCGGTTCGGGAGACGCATTCGCGGCCGGCTTCCTGGATCAGATCCTCCGTGGGCATTCCATGGAGCAGGGATGCCGACTCGGCAACATACTGGGTGCGCTCGTGGCTACTCAAAGAGGCGCAACCCGGCCGGTAACTTCTCAGATGATCACTCAATTCCGGAATGAACCACCGTACCGCGTGGTCAATCCGGCGTTCACCAGTTTCATTACTCAAACGGAGAACTATCCACTATGGACGAACTGAAAATCTGTATGGGCATCTGGGGACAATCGAATCTTCCGGATCGCTTCAATGTCAATGGTTTCGGCGAATTCGTGCCCGTAATCGACCGCATTAAGGAGTGCGGCGAAATCGAAGGCATTCAGGGCATTGAACTGCACGTTCCTACCGAAATCAACAATGAGAACGTGGATGAGATCGAGAAGGTGCTTCAGGATTACAACCTGCAGATGGTGCAGCTCTGCGGGCACACCTGGACGGAAAAACGCTTTAAGAACGGCGCGCTTGCCGACGCCGATCCTTCCATAAGACAACAGGCAATCGACCGTGTAAAGGAAGCCCTGGATATGGGTGCACGTTTCGATGTGCCGATAAGTGTCCTGTGGCCGGCAACGGACGGAAGCGATTTCCCGCTCCAGCAGAGTTACCTGACTCTGTACGACCGCTACGTTGAAAGCATCAGGAAAATTCTGGAGTACCTTCACGCCAACAACTACGCCACAAAGATCTGTATCGAGCCCAAGCCATTTGAGCCGCGCTCGCATATTCTCGTAGGTACGACGGCGCAGGCCCTCTGCCTGGTAAACGAGATCGACGATCCCAACTTCGGCCTGAACATCGACATCGGCCACAGCCTGATCGCGCACGAAAACGTTGAGGACCAGGTGGCGTTGGTGCTGCGTTACGGCAAGCTGTACCATACCCACTTTAACGACAACGATCAGCAGGCGGATATGGACGTGCCGCCCGGGGTTGTCAACTTCATCCGCCTCGTCACCTTCCTGTACGTGCTGGATGAGGCGGGTTACGACGGCTGGTATGGACTGGATCTGTTCCCCTACCGGGACAAGCCCCGCGACTTCATCGAGCTTTCTGTGGAAAACCTTCGACTGGCCAAACGAGTGGTTCGGCACATGCGAGAAAACGGTGCTGCCGAATTGCAGAAGCAGGGCAACAAGGGTATCGAGATGAACCGCCTCATTATGAGGAGCATCAAGGAAGCACAATAATCCGTACAGTCATGCCAGGTATGCCGGAAAGCACTTTTGAGGGAATTCAAGGCCCCGCCGTTTGCCTTACGCAGTTCCTTCGGGATACCCCCCCGTTCGATGCCCTCGAATCGCTCGCTGTCTGGGCGGCCGGCCTGGGGTACAGGGGTGTACAGCTCCCGGCCTGGGACAAACGATGCATCGATCTCGACCATGCGGCCGAATCCGACGCCTATTGCGACGATTTACGCGATTTGCTGGATCGAAAAGGTCTGGTGATAACCGAACTGGGCGCCTTTCTGGCCGGACAAGTGCTCGCATTTCATTCGGTTTATGAAATCATGTTTCAGCCGTTCTATCCTTCCGGGCTTGGTGAAGACGAACGTACCGAATGGGCGACGAGGGAGATCATCAAGACGATCCGGGCTTCTGAACGGCTGGGAACGAACGTGATTCCGGCACTGTCCGGTGGCCTGGCATGGCCGTTCATGTACCCTTGGCCCCAGCGTCCCGGAGGACTCATCGAGCAAGCCTTTGAAGAACTGGCCAGGCGGTGGCGGCCCGTGCTCGACGCGGCAGCCGAAGCGGGGGTTTACATTGCATTCGAGTTGCATCCCGGCTCCGACGTGTTCGATGGTTCCACCTTCGAGCGCTTTCTGGACGCTACCAATGGGCATCCAGCCGTAGCCGTCAACTATGATCCCAGCCACTTCGTCCTCCAGCAGTTGGACTACCTTGATTTCATCAGGCGATACGGCGACCGTATCCGCGGTTTTCATGTCAAGGACGCCGAATTCCGAGGCGACGGCAGGGTAGGAGTATACGGGGGATATGAGTCGTGGTCCGGGCGAGCTGGACGCTTCAGAACCCCCGGGGATGGACAGGTGGATTTTTCAAGGGTATTTACCCTGCTCACCGAAGCCGGATTTCGAGGGTGGGCCGTGCTCGAATGGGAGTGCACCGTAAAGTCCCCGGAGCAGGGAGCCAGAGAAGGGGCTCCATTTATCCGGAAACACCTGATCGAAGCGACTACCGTAGCCTTTGATGATTTCGTAAAAGGACAGACAGATACTGAACGCAACCGCCTCATTCTTGGGTTAACCCGTTGAGAAAAATGAAACCAATTATCCTTGTTTCCGGACTTCTAGTCTCTTTCGTGCTCCTGGGTTGTGAGGACAAACCTGTTGCTGATGCTCAATCTGAAGTCCTGTCGTTGGACCAATGGACTTATATCAACGCCGACAGTACGCGGCAGAAATGGGGAGACTGGGATGAACCAAAGTTCCTCCGCTATTTCGGCCTGGACTTTCATGACGTAAATGGTGACGGATACAAAGACGTCGTTTCCGGCCGGTATTTCTACCGCAATCCAGGGGGAGATATGTCCGGGCCGTGGGCGCGTGTCGACCTGGGACAAAATATAGACGGGATGCTATTTGTCGATGTCGATGGAGATGACATGGCAGATATCATCGGTACCGGGTTGCCCAACGTGTACTGGATAGAGGCAAAGGACCGTGAAGGCAATGGTTGGACGATTAAAACGGTCGCCCAGTTGAAGGAAACCGGACATCTCAACGGACAGGGTTACCGCGTCGCTCAGGTTGTGGCCGGAGGGAAGCCGGAGATACTGCTTAGCGTGGGCGACGGCATTTGGTACCTCGAAATCCCTGATCAACCCGAAACTGCAGAATGGCCCAAAACGCTGATTGCGCCAGAAGCCTACGATGAAGGAATTGCGGTAGGGGATCTGGATGGGGATGGCGACATCGATATTGCCGGAGGCATCGAACTGCCGGGGGATAGCCTGGTGGCGGGCACCAGGGATCTCCATTGGCAGAACAGTATGGTCGCCTGGTGGGAAAACCCTGGTAATGGATCGCACCCCTGGACGAAACACGAGATTGGTTATTCTACCCAGGCTGACCGGTTTGAAATAGCTGATTTCAATGGCGATGGAAGAATGGATATGGCCACGTCAGAGGAAAGATATCCCGGCGACGTGCCCAATTCGAGTGTAGTCTGGTTCAAGGCGCCGGAAGATCCACGGCAGGGTTCTTGGGAGGCGCACACGATTACTACGGCTTTCTCTTTGAACAACCTCGATGTTGCGGACCTCGACGAGGACGGGGATATAGATGTGGTAACTAACGAGCACAAGGGACCTGACCTCCGCACTCTGGTCTACGAAAACGATGGAACAGGCCAGTTCACCGAACATGTTATCGGCACGGGCAAGGAGGCGCACCTGGGTTCACAACTGGCAGACCTGGACAACGATGGCGACCTGGATATGGTAAGCCATGCCTGGGATGCCTATCAAAACCTTCATGTATGGCGAAACGATGCCAGAACAGGTCAATGATCCTGCAGTCGCAACGACTTTCGTATGGTTTCTATGTGCGAACCGATTACCAAATCGCCCCAACGTCCCGCAGGAAAAAACGATACACTCTGGTGGGATAAAATTCGGAGGGGAGACTATGTGGCCTTTGAATCTCTGTTTCGCACTTATTCCGGCGATCTGTACCGCTACCTGTTCCAGATAGTTCGCACGAAAACGGTAGCAGAGGAGCTGGTTCAGGATTTATTTGTGTCGTTGTGGTCGCACAGAAGCCGTCTTTCAATCAATCAAAGTGTTCGCTCTTACCTTTTCGTGGCGGCTCGCCATCGGGCCATCGACCACCTGCGCCACCAGAAGCTAGTCCGGTCCCGAATTGAAAGAGAAGGGGCGCAACATCATATTCGGATCGAACGCGATAAAACAATCGATCCGGAGGGGGACTTATGTTGTCAGGAGCTGGATGAAAGGTTCAGGCAAACGCTTGAATCGCTGCCCCATCGGAGGCGGGAAATTTATGAGTTGAGCCGAGCCAGTGGCCTGACGTATCAGGAAATTGCAGAGGTACTGGGTATTTCCGTCAAAACCGTAGAAACGCAGATGAACCGCGCTTTTTCTGCTCTGCGTTACCATTTACGCGAATACCTCAAGCAATAAGCCGGGAGTTGGATGAAACCGGTATCGTTATCATGAAAACCCGTTTCTCTGACGGGTAGTGTTGTGACGTATAGCCTCGGGCGGCACTCTGGAACACCCTAATTTCTAACGGTTGACCCATGACCCGACTTTGTTGCGTATTGCCATTTCTGTACATCCTGGCGTCGCCTGCAGCAGCCCAATCGCCCGGTCGCTTCGATCCCAGAGTTGTAGACCCCGGACACGGTAAGGTGCTCGTCGTTGATATAAACAAGGACGGCCAAAACGACATATTGCAGCGCGGTGAGGGAGGGGAGGCGCTTGTCTGGTATGAGTATATATCCGGCGGAAGGCTGGAGAAGCATGTCGTGCTCCGGAACATTCGTTTCCGTGGAGATCGGATCGACGCGGCCGACATCGACGGCGACGGAGATTTGGATATCGTTACCGGAGTGGCAATAGGCAAAACCGATCAAGCAGGGTTCAGGTTGGCCTGGTTGCAGAATCCACTACCGGGAGGCGATCCTGCAAAAGCAGGAGCGTGGACAATACATCCAATAGGCGAGGTAAAGGAATATATAAAGGACCTTTCCGCGGCCGACTTCGACCGGGACGGGCGGCTCGACATAGTCATTCGTACTCATGAGGAAACGACGTTCTTCTTTCAGGATAGTCCTACGAGTTGGTCGGCATCCGAGTTGATTCGGCATGAGAGCCACGAAGGAATGGGAGTGGGCGATCTCGATCTCGACGGCGATCCCGATGTGGTTCTGAATGGGTTCTGGCTGGAGACGCCTGCCGATCCCCGCCGTGCGCCCTTTATCCGGCACGACTTTGATGCCCGTTGGTTCACGCCGGTTGAAAACACATGGCGGGATAATAACACCTCCATTGTAGTGGCTGACATTACAGGCGATGCCTTGCCGGATATTTTGATTGGTCACTCCGAGCTTCCCGGCTATCCGATTGCATTGTACACCGCGCAATCCGTTGCCGATGTTCGAGCGGACAAGTGGCACAGGCGACACGTGGCTGGCATTTTTGATTACTGCCAGACCCTCGATGCCGCTGATGTCGACGGAGACGGAGATGTAGATGTGCTGGCCGCCAAATTCGAGCGAGACCAGGCAAGTCCAAGGTTCCTTAACCAGCCGCCTTACCCCGTCATGATTTTCTATAATGAGGATGGCAGCGGTACATCCTGGCGGCCCGAGGTGGTATCAAACGACGGAATGTATGCCGGCGTGCTGGGAGATGTCGGAAGCGACGGCACAGTGGATGTTGTGGGACCGCGATCTTACTGGACCGGCCCGATCCGGTGGTGGGAAAATAAACGGCAGAACCTGTCGCTAGATAAGTGGCATTATATCCAGGTTGATAGTACGAGAGGGTTTTATACTGTGCCAGATGGTTCGAATTCATGGCGGGCATTCGGGCTCGCTATGGGTGACATCTCCGGCGACGGCCTGGCTGACATCGTGTCGGGAGAATACTTCTATATTAATCCGGGTGGAACCATGGAAACGCCATGGGAACGAGGAGTTTTCCCGATGGAAGTCGACGCCATCCTGATGGTAGATGTAGACGGGGACGAGTATGCGGATGTGATTGGTCAAGCACTGCCCCGTGTCTACTGGCTCGAGGCCGAGGACGTTGGGGGTACGCGGTGGAAGGCGACCGAGATAGGCATGGTGGCCTCCGGAGGTCACGGAAACAGCCAACTGTACGGTCTGGCACAGATCGTTCCGGGGGGGCGCCCTGAGATCCTTCTGGGAGCCGAAGGAGGGCGTATGTATGCGTTCGAGATTCCTGCGAATCCGGAGCAGGGCGCCTGGCCCTTTCACAGATTAACCGATGAGGGAGGTGGATATGCCTCCGGAGATGTAGACGGCGACGGCTGGATCGACATCGCCGGTTCGTATGCCGTCGATACGACCAGTGAAATTGCTCCGGGAACGGCCAGGCAACGGTGGGGAAACTCGCGAACAGCCTGGTGGCGAAATCCCGGCGACGGCTCCGATCACTGGCGGCGCTATACCATTGGCGAGGCAACGACTGCCGATCGGTTCGAACTCGCCGATATCGACGGCGACAAGCTACTGGATCTCGTGGTAACCGAGGAAAGGTACTGGGGCCTCGAGCCCAATGCAAACCTCTTCTGGTACCAGAACCCCGGTGATTCGACTTCGTCCTGGAGGCGGCACACCGTGGTTACTCAGACTTCCATGAACAATCTCGATGTGGCTGATGTGGATGGTGACGGTGATGTGGAGATCGTCACGAACGAGCACAAGATGCCCAAGGGGGATATGAAACTGGAGGAAAACGAGCGAACCCAGATATGGGAAAATGATGGCAAGGGAAACTTCACTGTGCACGAGATAAAGCCAGGGAAAGAGAGTCACCTCGGTTCTCAGTTGTACGATCTGGATGGGGACGGGGATCTCGATATGGTTAGCATAGCATGGAGAAACTCGCGGAACCTGCATGTGTGGCGCAACGACGCCATACTTTCAAGGAACCGCGTAAGCCTCGAGAGGCCCGTGACGAGCCTGATGCAATTCGGTGATACCACTGCTGAAATTACGCCCTCATTTTACCTGCCCCTGAAAATAGATGCGGGCGGCTCAGAGCGATTTGACCGCATCGTCGAGATCGATCTCAACCTGACGCAGCAAATGGAAACTCTGGGCGTTCCCGGCGCCCTTGACCTGACCTCCCTGCGCCTGATCGAGGTAGATGAGTCCGGAAAGGTCCTCGATCCAGAGGTGGCGTTCCAATTCGATCCGGAGCAACAATTCGACGCGAACAAACGGGCAGTGGGAACGCTCGTATTTTCGCTCTCGGGTCATACACCCGCTCAGGCTACGAGGCGGTACCGCCTGTATTTCGGAGACAATAGAGGTGCGTATGCAGCCGTGGCGCCGCCCTCCCGCATTCATCTTGAAGAGATCGGCGATTACGAAGGATTGCCCACATGGAAAATCACAACACCGGGTGCGACCTACTTCTACCACCATACTGCGGGAGGGTTTGCCAGCCTTATCGATCGTGACGGAAACGACTGGGTGAGCTACCATCCGGGAGACGGACCGCGAGGAGAGTATCGCGGCATACCCAATGTGGCCCCTGTGGATTGGCATCCCGGCCGGCCGGCCGGTAAAAAGCCCTCTCAAATCCTTCATCATGGCCCCCTTCGACTCCGGATGTTGACAGAGACTGAAGACGAGCAGTGGAGGGCCGTCTGGGACATATACCCTGATTATGCGACCATGACGTTGCTGAGGGCAGGTACGGCTCCCTACTGGATTTTGTACGAAGGCACTCCCGGTGGTGCGTTCAACATGACGGATTTTTTCGTGGATTCCAGTGGGCGACGGTTCGCCGACATGGCCCTCTATGAAGGGTCAGCCAACCCGTGGCATGGTGATCTACCGGATCCCGAGTGGGTTTATTTCGGCGATGCAGGGATGCAACGGGTTATGTATTACATCCATCACCAGGATGACGACGCCATCGATGAGTTCTGGAACTTCGGGGAAGGAGGTATGACCGTTTTTGGATTCGGTCGTGGGCCCCGGGCAACCGGGTGGCAGCGCTTGACACAGGCTCCAGCCCGGCTTACGGTCGGGTTTTCCGAGGATGGTTCGCACTCGAAAGTCTCCAGTGCGATTAATTCCGTGCTTCGCCCGATTACCTTCAGTATCGGGCAGCCTGTTCATGCCGATCGGGCTTTGCCCCTGAGAACAGCTAGATAAGGTCGGTAAGAAAAAATATTTAACTGTCCCTTCATAATGGTATTGACTATTAGTCTTATAGCACTAAGTTTGGGTTAGTGCTTTATATACCGTGCAGCTACCCCGAGCCTCTTGCTGGAAGTTGGTGGTGCACCGATCTCACCCCTTTCTTGAGGTGGATGATGAAAACGAAACAGGAAGCGCTTACAGTGAAGCTGATGTTGGTTTTACAGCTAATCACGTTTCTTCCGGTAGCAGTATTCGCAGAAGGCGCCATGAACGGGCATATATCGGCAGGGCAGTTACCGGTGAGTTCCGTATGTGGAGGCCCACTTGCGACCGCCCGGATATTCCTACCGATACTCATGCCGGCAGCACCCACCGTTCTTGACGGCTTGACGGTAGAGAATACTTTGCCCACAATGGCGAGATCGACTTCTTTGCCGTTACCCGGAACGGACAGTTTGCAGGAAGAAGCGGCCGGCGTGGAATCGTGGGAGACAACGGCTTCCGAGGTAAACAGCCGGCATCTCTCTATCATTCCTTATGAATACCCTTCCGCGAAAATGCGCCGATCGAGTACAGCAGTTCTGGAAGGCTCGATTGCGGGACAGGTAACTGATGCGTCCACCGGGGAAGCGCTCCCGGGTGTCAATGTAATTATCGCAGGGACCGCTACGGGGGCGGCCACCGATATAGACGGTCGGTACATTATTCAGGGGGTAGCGCCAGGTACATATTCCCTCCAGGCTTCATTCATCGGTTACCAGACCAGATCGATCAGTGGGGTAGAGGTTAGAGACGGACAGGTTACGACGCTCAATATTCAGCTTGGTCAGGAGGGTGTCAATCTGGATGAAGTGGTGGTGGTAGGTTACGGTACACAGCAAAGGCGCGACCTCACTGGCTCCATAGCCGCCGTATCTGCCCAGAATATAGAAAACCTCCCGATTACCACGCTCGATCAGGCCATTCAGGGGCAGGTAGCAGGCGTGCAGGTCCAGCAGACATCCGGTGTACCCGGCGGAGGACTCAACATTCTCGTTCGTGGGATGGGTTCGATCGGGGCCGGCAATCAGCCGTTGTACGTGATCGACGGTATGCCTGTGGAGCAAGACTTTGACAAGGAGGTGAATGCCATAGGCGGTCTAAACCCGAATGACATCGAATCGATACAGATTCTCAAAGATGCCTCGGCTTCTGCTATCTACGGGTCACGTGGATCGAACGGGGTTGTGTTGATATCTACGAAACGAGGTAGGGAGGGGGCTCCCCGTATCCAGATAGATTCATTTGTCGGTAGTCAGGAAGTAGCGAATCGAGTGGATGTAATGGATCCCTATTTGCTCACCCAGAGCCTTGTGGACGCCCGAAACTATGCTTATCTCTATGCTGCCTGGAAAAGAGGGATAACGGCCAGCGTGAATGACCCGAATAATACACGCTCGAAGGTCTCGTCGGGTGACTACGTGGATAATTACATCGTACCCGAACTGTACGCGGACATTCTGGCGAATCCACAAAACTATCGATTCACCGACTGGCAGGATGTCATTTTTCGGCAGGCCGGAATCCAGTCTACCAACATCTCGGCTTCCGGGGGATCGGGTCGGGCCAATTACTACCTTTCAGGTAGTTTCCTGAATCAGGATGGGGTTGTAATCGGATCCGGCTTCCGGCGTTATTCATTCCGCCTGAACACCGATGTAGCCCTTTCCAGCGCAGTAAAAGTGGGTGTGAACATAAGCCCGTCGTATGCCCAGCATGAGATGAGCAATCAGGAAGGCTCGCTGAGTAATAACGTAATCGGCAACTCGCATACTATCCTCCCGTTGATTCCTGCCTACTGCTCTGATGAAAAAGCGATCGAACGGGCCTGTCCGGACGCCGCAACAGGGCAGGTCTACGGCGACCAACTGACATGGGGATGGGGTACCGCCCGGCAAAACAGTCCCCTCGCCGAAGCCATTGCCACCACGGACGATCTTACCAGGTTCAGAACGCTGGGTAATGCCTACGTAGACATACGTTTGCTTGAGGGTTTGAACCTCCGATCCAACTTCGGGGCTGATATCCAGAATAACCGCTACCATCTGTATCGTCCCTCCTTTCTTGACCGGGGACGAAGCGGTCCCTCCCGTGGTTCTTCGGAAATGACGGAGGTCTATAACCTGCTAACCGAGAATACCCTGAACTTCAACAGGGTAATGGCGCAGAAGCATTCGGTCTCTGCCGTGGGAGGGTTTACGGTGCAGAAGAACCGGTTTGACCGCACGGCTGTAAATGCCGGCCAATTCCCTAATGACCTCGTGCAGACACTCAATGCGGGGGTAGTCAATGGCGGCGGATCGTATGCCTCCGAGTGGGGACTTGTCTCTTACCTTGCCCGCGTCAATTACACATTCGACGATAAATACCTGTTCAGCGCCAGTGTCCGTAAAGACGGCTCCTCCCGGTTTGGTGAAGAAAATAAATGGGGCACGTTTCCCTCTGTCTCAGCTGGATGGCGGCTTTCCCGGGAAGCGTTCATGAAATCGGCGCCGCTCATCAGTGACCTTAAGCTTCGCGCGAGTTGGGGTATGACGGGTAATTTCGATATAGGCAACTATAGCCATATTGCCCGCCTTACACAGGCCAATTATGCTTTCGGTCCCGGCACAGGTTCGCTTGTGAATGGGGTACGGCCCACAGGATTGTCGAACGTTGATCTGGGGTGGGAGAAAACGAGCGAGTATGATTTAGGACTAGATATAGGGCTTTTCAATGACCGCCTTTACTTCACTGCTGATTACTATGACAGTAGAACATCTGACTTGCTATTGAATGTTCCAATACCGGAAATCATTGGGTATTCCAGTGCGCTTACCAATATCGGAAAGGTGGCAAACAAAGGATGGGAGTTTGCCGTCAATACCAAGTACGCGCTGGGCCCCCTCACCTGGAGTTCCGATTTCAACGTTGCATTCAACCGGAATGAAGTGTTGGCTCTTGGGCCGGAGGGCGACCCGATCATAACCGGCAACTTCAAGACTGAAATTGGCAAGCCCATCGGCAATTTTTATGGCTATGTGTACGATGGCCTCTTTAATAGCTGGCAGGAAGTCAACGAATACACCTCAAAAGTCAAATATCCTTCCGGCGCCGACCCATGGCCAGGCGACGTTCGCTTCGTAGACGTAAACGGCGATGGCAAGCTTGATCCAGACGACCGAACAATTATCGGTAACAACCAGCCTGATTTCATTTACGGCTGGACGAATAATTTCTACTTCAAAAACTTCGATTTGCGCGTAGTCATGCAAGGTGTACAGGGCAGCCGTGTGCTCCTCGAAAACGACTTTATGATTCAGAATCGAGGGCAGTTCGGCCAGCTTGCACTGGTGGAAGGTTACTGGCGTGCGAAAAATCCGGACGATGTAGCCAACTGGGCCCCCGAAAATCCCGGGGCTACACACTGGCGTCCGTTCCGGGACAGTTTTCTGATGGATTACAAAATCAGTTCCTACTACGTTTTTGATGCTTCTTTTTTGCGCATCAACAATATAACGCTGGGATACCGCTTACCCAGGCATCTCGTGCAGAATGTCAAACTTCAAAATGCCCGAATCTACATAATGGTGCAAAATCCCTTTACGTTTACGGACTACAAATGGGGATATAATCCGGAGGTCAACCATCGGGGCGCCGATCCATTACGCCCCGGCGCCGATATAGGTAGCTATCCGATTGCAAGGTCGTACAGCCTTGGTTTGTCGCTTGGGTTATGAAGCCAATGCTTTCTTGCCTCGATCCAGTTGTGCATTCATTCAACCGAACTACTGCGATGAATAGAATATATTTAACTACTGTTCTGCTCCTGTTGCCGGCCTTCGCTGCCTGCGATAGCGGCAGCATCCTGGATCTCGCGCCGATCGACGAAGCGAGCGTCGATAACTTCTATAAAAACCCTGATGACTATGTTAATGCCGTTAATGGGGTATACGCCTCGCTTCGGTCGGCCGGAACCTATAACCGGGGCATATGGCTGTTTGCCGAAATGCGCGGCGATAACACCCGGTATGGGCGCCCGCTTCCGGAACAGGAAGTAGACCGGTTCAACGTGGAGCCGACGAGTGGTTTTACGGCAAGCTTCTGGCGAGATCATTATGCCGGTATTGCACGCGCCAATGCTGTACTCGATAGGCTCGAAAAAGCTGAGTTCGGAAACCCTGCCCTGCGCGACAGGCTGGCCGGAGAAGCCAAATTTCTGCGGGCTTTAATGTATTTCAACCTGGTTCGGGCATATGGCGAGATACCGTTGGTGCTTAAGGAAATTAAGAACATACAGGAAGGCTATACCTACGGCCGAGCACCCGTCGCAAAGGTATACGAGCAGATAATTGCTGATCTGAAAGATGCGGCTGCAAAGTTGCCCGCCTCGTATGGTTCTTCCGATCTGGGGCGGGCCACGAAGGGTGCGGCGCATGGACTGCTGGGCGCCGTTTACCTTACCAATAAGGACTACAGCAATGCGAAGGCGGCTCTCGAGACTGTCATCCAGTCGGGTCAATATCAGCTATGGCCCACCTACGCCGACGTATTCAAGCCTGCCAATGCACACCAGAAAGAATCGTTGTTCGAAGTAGAATATAAAGCAGGCAACATTGGTCAAGGCAGCTCATACATGTTTCAGTATTCGCCTTATCCATATAGTGAACCCGTTGGTGGTGTAGGGTCGGGCGAAGGGCTCAATGTCCCTACCGACGAATTCATTGCGCTCTACGAGCCGGGTGACCTTCGGAAGGCCGTTTCCATGAAAGAAAGTTTCACCACGACAAAAGGGGAAGTCGTATCGATTCCATATATCACCAAGTATCATGTAACCCCTTTTGCCAATGGGGATACGGATGCCAACTGGATTGTGTTGCGGTATGCCGACATTCTGCTAATGTATGCAGAAGTACTTAACGAACAAGGACAAACAGCGCAAGCCCTGACCGTGATAGACCCTATACGGACACGAGCCGGACTTCAACCATTGCGGGGCCTTACGCAGCAACAGGCACGGGCTGCCATCGACAGGGAACGTCGCATCGAGCTGGCCTTCGAGGGACAACGTTGGTGGGACATTATTCGAAGCGGCCGGGCCGTTGAGATCATGAATACATCAGGGGCAGGGTTTACCATGGAACCATATGAGGTGCTGTACCCGATACCGCAGGCGCAGATTGACGTTATCAATGATCCGGCCAAACTCTGGCAGAATCCGGGGTACTGATAAACCCGGTTATTGCTTACTCATTTTTTCCTTTCATCCCAATCATCCTAATCGAATGAAGCGCGTCCTATCGGTTCTTTTCGTCGCTGTTTTGTGCCCCTCAACCGCCGGGGCGCAAAGCGCGACCCGGCCAGATATTGTCACCTTTCCCGGTTGGAAGCACCTCTCCTCCAAAACGGGAGACCTGCCGACACCTAACCTGGGCAATCAGCAGACTTCGAGCGTCGTGTTCGACGTCGATAAGGATGGCGTCAACGACTTCATTATAACGGAGCGAACCCAGCCTGATGCCGTAACCTGGTTTCGCCGCACCAAAAACGGCTGGGACCGGTATGTCGTGGATGCGGAGAAAGTACGCATCGAGGCCGGGTCGGTGGCCTATGATGTCGATAAAGATGGCGACCTCGATCTGGTTGCCGGAGGAGACGGCCAGTCCAATCAGGTCTGGTGGTGGGAAAATCCGTATCCCGATTTCAGTCCGGATAGGCCCTGGAAACGATATCTAATCAAGAACAGCGGCGCCAAAAAACATCATGATCAGATCTTCGGAGATGTGGACGGTGACGGAAAGGATGAGCTTGTTTTCTGGAATCAGAGTGGCTTTTCTCTTTACATGGCGGACATTCCACAGAATCCAAAGGAAAGCTCCGAATGGCCTATGACGGTTATCTATGAGTGGGGCCCCGACGAGATGCAGCAACGAGGAAACTATCCTCCTTTTAAAAAGCCGAATGAGCACGAAGGGTTTGCCATCGCCGATATTGACGGGGATGGCATCGATGACATCGTAGGAGGGGGCCACTGGTTCAAATATAAAGAAGGCGCCAAGTTTACTCCGCAGGTCATAGACGCTTCGTATACGTTCACTCGCCCGATGGTCGCCCAGTTCATCGAGGGGGGGCGGCCGGAAGTCGTGCTCGTGGCCGGCGACGGTACCGCTCCCATGGTCCTTTATGAATGGCAGAACGGCACCTGGAAGCCGCGGATCATCCGAGAAGAGGTGATCGACGGGCATTCGGTTGCCGTGGCCGACGTAAATGGAGACGGCCACCCGGATATCTTCAATGCTGAGATGCAGCTCGGCAAAAACCCCAACCCTCGCACCATGGTATTGCTGGGCGACGGAAAGGGAGGCTTTACGGAAAAGATGATTCAGACGGGCTGCGGCATACATGAATCGAAACTAGCCGACCTCGATGGGGATGGTGACCTCGACGTGTTAGGTAAACCCTATACCTGGGATGCACCTCGCCTCGATATCTGGCTCAATCAGGGCAATGCCTTCCAATAACCGCGTCGATTTTTTTGGTGGTATCTCATTCATGCTACTCGTTACTCCGGTCAAGTTTATGAAACGACTCATCCGTAATTATCTGACAGCCATGCCCAGCGGCTTTCTCGGGCTGGTTCTTTTACTGGCTGCTTGTGAAACGGCCCCCCAGGCGACAGAGCAAAGGGCGCAATTAGCGTTCGATACGGTGCGTGTTGCCACGGACGCCAACCTGTGGTGGGCGCGAGGACTCGCCGATCTCAATTCCGATGGCCTTATCGATGTGGCTTTGCAGGACAACAACGGTCATGGGGGTTGGCTGGGCTGGCTGGAAGCCCGCGACGGCGGACGATCGTGGGTGCGGCACACCATCGCTGAAAAAGGTCCGAAAGGCGAAACGTTCGCCGCAGGGGACCTTGATGTTGGCGATTTCGACAACGACGGTGATATCGATGTGCTCGGGTTCGAACACCAGGGTGAGTGGGACAAGGGAAGCGCTCCGACCAACATATACTGGTATTCCAATCCGGAGTGGAAGCCGGTACTCATCGGCTCTGCACCGGAGTTTGTCAAGGATGTCAGTGTGGCTGATTTTAACGGCGACGGAAAACTGGATGTGGTTACTATTACATACCAGAAGAATATGCTCACCGTTTTTCGGCAGGACGCACCGGACTCATGGACCAAGGTGCAAGATTTTATGGTCCCAAATCTCCATGAAGGAATGGATGTGGGCGATCTCGACGGCGACGGCGACCCCGACGTCGCCGCAAACGGTTACTGGTTGGAGAATCCGGGCGCCGACTTGACCGGCGAATGGGTGGTGCGTTCCATTGACGACAAATGGCACAACCAGGACGGAGATTGGTCGAAAAATGCGACTAAAGTTTCTGTAGGAGACGCCAATGGTGACGGCCGCGCTGATGTGTTCATTTCTCACAGCGAACGAGCCGGTTATCCACTCGCATGGTACGAAGCTGCCGATCCGAAAAACGGCGCCTGGACCGAGCACATCATTGCTGAAGAATGGCCTGCAGCGCAGTCCATGCAGCTGGCCGATATGGATTTGGATGGCGACATGGATGTGATTGCGGGCGTGAACGCCGGGCGAGCGAAAAACCTTGAGTTTACCTCATACCCCGTTACGGTATTCCTCAACGGTGGTGATGGCTTGAGTTGGACACGCTCCGAAATAACCGACCAGGGTATTTACAATGGTCAGGTAGCCGATGTTGATGGAGACGGCGATCAGGACATTTTCCGATTGGCATCCCACGATGCTACGGCATTTAATATTCTGATAAACACGATTAAGTAGTAGGTGGCTACGGGCTCGAGAGATCGGGCAACAGGAGCCCGTTCGTTTCAGGTGCTGATTCACTTTCTTATTTACGTCCATTATGCCATGCATACCGAGATGATACAGCCGGTAGAACGGAAGCAGCTGTTCGTGGGTAGTTGCGTCGCTCTGATTGCTACCTCGGTGGCGTTTGCCACAGTCGGCGGCATCATGCTGGCGCTCAAACGCGAATTTATACTGACCAACGCCGAAGTCGGATACATCGGGGGTGCGGCGCTCTGGGGATTTGCCGTATCGCAATTTGCCTTTTCGCCACTGGTCGATACGCTCGGTTTTCGCGCCCTCCTCCGGCTCTCTTTCGTCGGGCACCTGGCGGGGACTCTAATTATGATATTCGCCGGGGGCTTCTGGACGTTGTTCACGGGCGCTCTCGTCATCGCAATGGCGAACGGACTGGTCGAGGGGGCATGCAATCCGCTCGTAGCTACGCTGTATCCGGAAAACAAGACGGTTCGCCTGAATCAGTTTCACGTATGGTTTCCCGGTGGCATCGTCATCGGTGGGCTATCCATCTGGCTGCTTGATCTTGCCGGAGTGACGGCTTGGGAGTTCAAACTTATTTTAATTCTCATACCCACACTCGGTTATGGCGTACTCCTCCTTACCAAGACCTTTCCTCCTTCGGAGAATGTTCAGGCCGGAGTAAGCGTAGGGGAGATGTTCAGGGCGACCTTCACGACGCCGCTGTACTTACTCCTGCTGGGCTGCATTGTCATCACGGCCTCAACCGAGCTTGGTCCAAATCGGTGGGTGCCGGCCGTACTCGAGGCCGGTGGCCTGCCGGGCATTCTGGTTCTGGCCTATATAAATGGCCTGATGGCCTTAATGCGCTATAAGGCAGGGGTTGCCGTGCACAGGTTGACGCCCACCGGGGTGCTTTTCGGTTCGGTCATTCTGGCGGCGGCCGGTCTCTACTGGCTGAGTTTTGCCGAGTCGCTCATCATGGCGATTCTGGCGGCTACGGTGTTCGCGATGGGAGTTTGCTACGTGTGGCCGACCATCCTGGGAGTGGTTTCAGAGAGAATTCCGCGCAGCGGAGCCGTCGGGTTGGGGCTCATGAGTGCTGCCGGGATGCTTGCCGTGGGCCTGTTTACTTCGCCGCAAATGGGAGAAATAGCCGACCGGTATGCCCATCAAGTTCTTCCGCAGCAGGAAACGGTGAGGGTGTTACAGCATACGCGGGACGTGTATACCGAAGCGTTGGATCAGGTAGTCCCAGAGGTTCGGAGCGACGTTCGGTTTACGCTCCAACGTATCGAAGAAACGCTTTCACTGTATGCCGCTACCGGATCGTTGCCGGAAATAACGACCGCCAACGCTTTACGTGCCATCATTGACAGCGAGACAGCGCTGGAAACGGCTGGGATCGCTGACTCCGGCACACCGGCGGCGCAGGCCGGAGCGATCATCGGGCCTGCCGACAATTACGGGGGGCGGATGTCGTTCCGTTGGATCGTGCCGTTTACGTGCATTACGATTGTTGTTTTCGGGGCATTGTACTTCAAGGAAAAGAAATCGGGTGGGTACCGCGTACGCAGCATTACTGAGAACCCCTCCGGCGTTCCGGTCTGACCAACCGAATTACGCTGTCAGCTTCTAAAAGCATGCGCCTGGCCGGCCGAACCAAGCATGATGCTGCGTTGGGCGATGAGCGCTGCGAATTCGGCCATGAAACAGGCGCCCGGAACGCGCAGGTCGGTGCCGTCAGGATGATCGCGGAAATACTCCCGATGTACCCGCGTCCAGATGAGGCGGCTGTCGGTGTCGATGTTGATTTTAGTGATCCCCAGGGCGGCGACCTGCGGAATGAGGTGTTCGTCCAGCCCTCGAGCATCCGAGTCGAGAGAGCCTCCGGCGAGATTGATACGTCTTACCTCGGCGGCCGGCACTGAGGATGCTCCGTGTAGAACAAGAGGAAACCCGGGAAGCCTCTCCTGAATGGCCGACAGGCGATCCAGGTGCAGCCGGGCTTCGCCTTTGAACTTGTACGCCCCGTGGCTTGTACCAATGGCTACGGCCAGGCTGTCGCATCCGGTCCGCTCTATAAACTCGGCTGCGGCGGCCGGATCGGTCAGCATGGCGTTCTTCTCTGCCATTTGCACATCGTCCTCCTTCCCCCCAAGTGTGCCCAGTTCGGCTTCCACGCGAATACCATATTCGTGCGCCCTCTCAACGACCCGGCGCGTGATTGCCGCGTTGTCATCGAACGGCGCGTGCGACGCATCAATCATTACCGAAGCAAAATGTCCTGATTCGATGGCCTCATAGCAGGTATGCTCGTCTCCGTGATCGAGATGGGCAGCAAAAATCGCCTCCGGATGGACGACCGAGGCGGTATGGATGATCGCTTCAAGGACTGCCGCCGGAGCATAGCGACGGGCTCTCGGGGAGACGGCAATAATGAAAGGTGCTTCGGCAGCCAGATTGCCCTGGAAAACGGCAAGTACCTGCTCCAGGGTATTTATGCTGTATGCGCCTATTGCGAAACGGCCATAGGCCTCGCTAAATAAAACGTGTGGATCGATCTGCATGATTATTCTGGAATGGTGATGCAGCGATTAAATGTATATACAAGTTAATCATTTAATACCGGTTTTGTACATTTTGAATGGTCATCCTGCGTGAAATCAAGTTGGAAACGAGCGGCTGATTACGATGACAACGCTTCTGACTCGCTCGCCGATTTATGATTGATCCCGACAGTAAACAGCCTTTGTACCACCAGGTCTACGAGGCGCTACGGGGGTGCATTCTGAGGGGCGAGTGGCTGCCCGGCTCGCTGCTTCCCTCTGAAAACGAACTCGTGGAGCGTTACGATCTCAGCCGCGGCACGATCAGGCAAGCACTGGGCGTGCTTGTCCGGGATGGACTTGTATATCGACGGCAGGGCAGAGGGACGTATGTCGCTCATCCTACCTTTCAGCAGGCGGCTGGAAAGATGATTACGTTTTCGGAGGATATGCGTCGCCGTGGACTTACGCCCTCCACGGAAGTACTGTTGTCGGGAATTGTTGCAGCCCAGGGAGATATAGCACAAAAGCTGGGAGTTAAGGGAGGGGAGCCCCTGGCCCGTATCGTCCGCCTTCGCCTGGCCGATGCCGAACCGATGAGCATTGAGGATTCATACCTTGTCAGTCGGTTGTGCCCTGGTGTTTTGCTGAACGATTATTCGCGGGCGTCTCTTCGTGAAACACTAATGAGGCGGTACGGACTGGAGCAGGTCCGGGGCGAGCAAATCATTCGTGCCGTTCCCGCCTTCGGAGAGGCATCTCAACGCCTGAAGATCAAGCCGGGTAAGGCAGCGCTCCTTTATCTGGAACGGGTAACATATACCCAGCTAGATGTGCCTCTCGAATTTCTGAAGGTCTATCATCGGGGGGATCGCTACGCCATTCATAATGATTTATCGGGTTGGCAATAAAGGTTTTTTGTTTTTTCAACTTGTATGGACAACCATACGACAATTGCTTATCATCTCACGTAGAGCCTTGGTTGAATTGTTGGGGAGGTCAAAGAATTGTTTCCGTATTGAACCCGAACTGCCGCGGTGAGGTTGGCCCCGGTTCCGGGAAACGCCTTCTTCCATACTATGGTTTTATTGGGATTGGATATCGGAACTTCATCGATTAAGGCAGTGGCTTACGAGAGCGCCACCGGTAAGGTGATCTCGCTAGTCAGAAAGCCAACGCCGGTAGTTTCTCCCGCCCCCGGCTTGAGCGAATACGACCCTGAACGGCTGTGGCTCACCGCTGCGGCATGTCTCAGGGAAATAACGGCATCCATTCACGGGGATAAGGTGGCAGCCGTCTGCCTGAGCAGTTTCGGAGAGGTAGGCGTTCCGCTATGCAGCAAGGGCAAGCCGCTTTATCCAGCCGTTGCATGGTTCGACACCCGGTGCGCATCCCAGACGGCTCGTTGCAGCAGTGAGATCACGCCAGGCCGATTTCATGAGATGACCGGACAGCAGATCAGTACGTCTCTCGGCGTCAACAAATGGATGTGGTTTCGAGAGAACGAACCCTTACTGGCCGAGAGAACCCGCTACTGGCTATCAGTGCCCGACTATCTGGGGTGGCGATTGACGGGAGAGCGCGTTACGGACTACAGCATAGCTTCCCGTACCGGCCTTTTTGATGCCCAACGTAAGGTCTGGGCGGCCGATATGTTGGCATTCTCCGGACTGAGGCGCGAACAATTACCTGAACCGATGCCGAGTGGCGTTGTGGTTGGCCGAGTGACGAAGAGGGCATCTGCATTGGTGGGTTTGTCGGAAGGCACCCCGTTCGTATTGGGCGGGCATGACCACGTATGCGCCTGCCTGGCCGCCGGAGCTATCCATCCCGGCGGCGCCGTTGACTCGTCGGGTACGGCTCAAGCGTTGATCTGTATCGTGCCGACATTCACCTCCAGCGCAGGGTTGGCGAATGGGGGATACCCTTGCTACCCTCACGTCGTACCGGGGCGGTACGTCGTCAAAGGAGGGCTCAAAGCAGCCGGGGGAGCGCTCGATTGGTTCGTTCGAGCGACGCTTTCTCCAGCCGCGGCGGCTTTGTCGTACGAATTACTCGAAGCGGAAGCCGAAAAAACCTCAGGCCGTTCGGCAGGACCGGTATGGTTGCCCTTTTTGCTGGGTACGGGCACGCCACTCGGCGATCCTGATGCCATGGCGGCCTTGATCGGCCTTCGCTTCGAGCATACCTCAGGGGATTTGTTTCGATCCTTGCTGGAAGCGTTGGCGTTTTTTACCCGGCTGAATCTGGAAGCGTTGGCTGCACTTACCGGAAGGGAGGCCGACCGCATCATTCTGCTGGGAGGGGCAACCCGGCTAAAGCTGCTCTCCCGGCTGAAAGCTACCGTGATTGGTCTCCCTCTTTACGTATCGACTATTCCGGAGGCAGCGGCCACCGGTGCGGCTCTGTTGGCCGGAATCGGGGCAGGTGTTTTTGCAGACGTGGATGAGGCCTGTTCTTCCATGCGTTATCCGGTAGAGGAGATCAATCCGGAGAATGCATGGACACCGCTTTACGAGGATATTTACCGAGAGGTGTATCTCCCGCTTTATGATACCCTCAAACCGATCCAGGACCGACTAACGAGCATAACGGCGCGCTAAAGGTACCTGGCAAGCTATTGTAAAGGGCTGCCCAGACCCTGCGCAATTTTTTTTCGCCGAACTGTGGGTGAAGTCTCAGCTCGCGACGTCCTCTAGATGACTGCTCCCTTCATATTATCTTTACTTTTCATCTCGGCGCCCCGATGCTTGAACAGAGCCAAACCCCGAGGGCCCCAGTCGTCCCAGAGATAGGAATTGGGATGATTGGATACGGATTCATGGGCCGGGCCCACACGAACGCTTACAAAAAGCTCGGCTACATCATCTACCCTCCTCCCGCTATTCCGCGGTTAGAGGCCATAGCCGGTCTCGATGCCGGAGAAGTAACGGCTGCGGCGGCGCGGTTCGGCTACCGATCGCACTATACGGACTGGCGTCGGATGATCGACAACGACCAGGTTCAGGTTGTGGACAATGGGGGACCCAACCACCTGCATCTTGAGCCGACACTTCTGGCAGCGGAGGCGGGTAAACATCTCATTTGCGAAAAGCCCCTGGCCCGCACGGCCGAAGAAGGCTGGCAAATGTTGGAAGCCGTACGGAAGAGCTCCGTCAAACACATGACCGCGTTCAACTATCGGTTCGTGCCGGCGGTGCGTTTGATGAAGGATCTGATTGACGAAGGAAAGTTGGGCCGCATTTACCACTTCAGGGCTGTATACCTGCAAGACTGGTTGCTGCCCTACTTCGCTGTACCCTATCTGTGGAGAATGAACAAGGAGGCATCAGGGAGTGGGGCCGGCGGCGACCTCGGTGCGCATGTAATCGATCTGGCTCATTTTCTACTAGGAGATATCGAACAGGTTAGCGCGCTTGCGCGGGTTATGGTGGATGAAGTGCCTCTACCGGACGGAAGCGGCATGGGTAAGGTGGACGTAGACAATGCGTTTGCCGCTGCCATAGGATTCAAAAACGGTGCGATAGGCGCTCTCGAATGCTCCCGTGTGGCAGCCGGCAGGAAAAACTATCAGGTTATCGAAGTGAACGGCGAAAGGGGCAGCCTTCGCTTCAATCTGGAACGTTTAAACGAACTCGAAGCATACTGGATTGATGAAGAGCCGGCCGTGACACGAGGCTTTCATCAGATTCTGGTCACCGAAACGGTACACCCATGGATCAGCAACTGGTGGCCGCCGGGACATCTCATAGGGTGGGAGCATACGTTTGTACACGAGATGGCGCATTTCCTGGATTGCATAGTGAATGATCGAAACGTTGCGCCTTATGGAGCAACCTTCGAAGACGGTTTCCGCGCCAATGTCGTAACGGACGCGATTCTGAAATCGTCCGAAACACGTCGCGTTGTGGACTGCGATTATCTGGGTGTAGCAGTCAGCTAAGATTTACACGCATGCGCGTCGGCAGGTGCCACGCTCCGTGTGCTACGGTTAACAGCGAATCTATGAACCGTGACCTTCAAATCGCCGGGAGGAAGCCCAAAGAGTTTGCTCGGAATGTAGATGTGAACGAAGTACGCTTGATAGAACGGATACGCTGCGGCGAAGAGGCCGCTTTCGAGCAGGTATTCCGCACCTATTTCCAGGTACTCGCCGACTTTGCATGGCGCCAGACCGGCGAACGTGAGGTGGCGGAAGAGATTGTGCAGGACGTGTTCTTTAGCATCTGGCGACGAGGGGAAAACTGGAACCCGCCGCTTTCCTTAAAGGCCTATCTATACGGTGCTACACGAAACATGGTTATCAAACACATTAAACACCAAGAGGTCGTTCGCCGATGGGCGCGTAACTACCGGGCGACAGGGTATACATCCGACGCCGGCCCGGAAGAGGATTTGATCGCCGGCCGATTGGCCAGAGATGTGGAACGGGCCATTTCCGAGTTGCCTGAAAGAAGGAGAATGATTTATGTCCTCTCGCGTACCCACGGCCTTTCCAATGCCGAAATCGCTGCGGCGTTAAATATCTCGATAAGTACGGTAGAGGTACAGATGTGGCATGCCCTCTCCACGCTTCGCCGTCGCCTGGCTGTGTACCTCGAGAAAGATTGATTTCTGAAAATAGTACACCGGCGGATAAAGGTAGCACACCCATTGAAGGACTTACTGATCAGACGGCCGCCCCAATCAGTCGTAATACCATGGAATCTGAGGAAAAAGATATCGAGCGCATTATAGCACGGTATGTGACGGGAGAAGATGAACCGGAAGACCGTTATGCAATCGAAAAGTGGGTAGCCGGACACAATGACCGGGCGGACCTTATCCATGAACTCGATCATGTATGGGATATTTCCAGGGTGTCTCTCCAGGCTTTCGATGTAGAGCGTAATTGGGAGGAGGTCAACAGGAAGATCAAAGATCAGGCGCGGTTCAGACCGCCGCTGAAAGGAAATGCACCGTCTGTGTTGAGAAAGGTTCTTCTTTCTTCTATGGTAAGGGTGGCGGCGGTCGTTACAGGTGTTGCTTTATTAACCATTCTGGCCGTCCACTTCCATGTATTTGACATTGGTACTGCATCGGAGGAAAGGACAGCTGTATCAAAAGCATTTGTGACCAGCCGGGGCCAGCGAGCCATTATTCATCTCATAGATGGTACTCGAGTCCATCTCAATGTAGGAAGCCGCCTCGAGATCCTTCCGGACTTCGGGCAAAAGGAGCGTCCGGTCATCCTCGAAGGGCAGGCCTACTTCGACGTCACTCGCGATCGAAACCGGCCTTTCGTTGTGAAGGCCGGCGACACCAGAATTCACGTACTGGGCACTTCGTTTGACGTGCGCGCCTATGCCGATGAGCACAAGGTGGCCGTTGCCGTCGTGGAAGGATCGGTGCGGTTGCAGGCCCGGCGGGATACGGTAGTTCTTCAGCGAGATAACCTGGGGGTAGTTACAGAAGAAGCATTGACTGTGGATAGAAACGGCGATGTGGTTTCCGAAACCGCCTGGACGCAGGGATCTCTTGTTTTTCGCAAAGCTCCTTTCGACGTAGTGGATGCCGAACTGGAGCGATGGTTTGACCTCGAAATCGAGTTCGAGGGGGATAGGCAACTTGTCGGCAGGTTGAATGCCACATTTACGGATGAATCCCTGTCGGAAATCGTTCGAGTCATCTCGCGTGCCCTGAGCCTTGACTACGTGCAGAATGGCAGGCAGGTCACGTTTTCTCCAATGCGACAAGATGGTTAACCAGGAGGGCGATCGGAATGATGCGATTAACCACGGCTGAAAGGCTCGTTCGCTCCAACTGGTTTCGGATTAAACAACACGTCTGCGTACATACACCAAACCTGGTTCGTACTGCAATGAAGACTCCTGAGCGTCCGCGTAATGGAAAGCGCTTCCCGGTATTCGGGTTTGTTGCCACTCTTTTGGTTTCGCTTCTACTTATACCCGAGCCCGCACCCGGACAGACGCCATTCGCCAGTATGGAGGGCGCCCGGAGAGAGACCAGCCCACGAGGCATTCCAACGGCGATAGAGACGAATATGCCGAAGCTGAATCGGGTCGTATCGGTAAGTTTTAAAAACATGCCGTTACACAAGGCACTACAAAGCATATCCGATAAGGGAGGCCTTCATCTTACATACAATGAGGAACTGATTTCTTCGGAAAAGAAGGTCAGTCTCAACCTGGATAAAGCCACGGTACTTGAGGCGCTATATGAAGCGCTTCGAGGCACGAATCTGCGGCTGAATATCAGTGCCAGCGGCCATCTCATCGTAGTTCGCAAGCCGTCCGAGGTGCTGCTTCCCGCTTCAGTTGCGCCGATGGTTTCTTCGGGGCCGGGGGGCAAAATCGTAGGCAAGGTAGTAGACGCCGCCACCGGCGAGCCCCTGCCCGGCGTGAACGTAATAATTGTCGAAACGCAAACCGGCGCCGCTACCGATCTGGAGGGGGAGTACATCATTCTCAATGTACCGCCGAACACGTACCAGATCAGGGCCTCTATGGTGGGTTATCGTGAGGTAACCGTGCAGGATGTGCGCATTAAAATTGACCAGACCACCGTTGTCAACTTCGAGATGGATGAGGCCACCCTGACAGGTGAAGAAGTGGTGGTTACTGCCCAGAGGCCGGTTGTGGAACTTGATTTAACGGCCAGCAAAGCCACCATGAGCGGAATGGAATTACAGAACAGTTGGGCGCGCTCGGTGGAGGATGCTCTGAAAATGCAGTCCGGCATCAATGTGAACGGAGGTATACGCGGCGGCTTTCAGCTCGATGTGAGTTACATCGTGGACGGCCAGGTAGTCCGTGACGATGGTTCCAATATGAGCCTGGTGCCTATCAACACTACCTCCGTACAGGAGATGGAAGTGCTAACCGGAGGATGGAATGCCGAATACCCTCAGGCCAATAGTGGCGTTGTAAATATCGTCACCAAACGCGCCACTCAGAAACACGAAGGCACGGTACGGTACCGAATGCGTCCTCCGGGTGTTTATCACTGGGGGCGGCATATCTACAGCGACCAGAACTTTGAGTGGTGGGACGTAAACCCGTATACCGGCGAGCCTGGAATGAACAGCCTGGCTTACTGGACAAAAAATACCGGCGGCCACAAGATGTACCAGGACATGACCCCGGAGCAGCGCCTTGCTAACTGGCAACGGATCATCGCGGCCAATGATACGCTTCGAAATTACGACGACCGAACGGAGTGGGAGCTCGAGGGCACACTTACCGGCCCCATCACGAAACGGTTGGGGTATTTCGTCTCGGCGCGCTACCTGGAAGGAGTGCCTATTTATGCCTCACCTCTCAAGACAAACCCGACTTACAACTTCCAGGTAAAACTGGATTACGACCTGACAAAGAAAACGCGCGTTGTTGCGTCAGGAATGCACTTCCAGTTCATCAACTCGGGACCCTATCGCACCGCTTACCTCTCTAGTGAAGATGCAACAGGCGCTGCCGGAAACACCGAGGCCTATTTCTACAGCGCCTACAATACCTCCAAATTTGCCCCTTATGGGGGGTTCGGATACGGAGGTGGAGAAAACCTGGGACGCATCCAGCCGCCGGAGAAAGTGTGGCAATGGAACAGTCAGGTCGTGGCGACACACCTTTTCAGCCCCCGAACCTTCATGGAAGTAGCCGGGCGCTGGCAATACTTCCGGCGTCACTCCTCGTTTTCGGAGTGGTTTGATTTCGGCTACTACAGCAACCGTCCGAATGCGTGGGGAACGCCTTCATGGGGTGCGCCGTGCGGCAATGCGGTCATCATGAACAACGGCGTCTTCCAGAACTTCTGCCAGTCGAGCGATCAATTTTTCGACAATGTCTATTCCGGCCGTGCCGCCGTCTCGGCCAGCCTGACGAGCCAGGTCACCGATCATCACCAGTTCAAGATGGGGGCCGACTTCTCTCGACATCTGTACCGGAGGCTCACTTCGACCGGCGGCAGCGGCAATCCGATCTCGACGAACTACCTCGACCCGACGTTCCGGCCCTGGGAGGCCAGCGCGTTCTTGCAGGACAAAATCGAGATAGAGGGCATGATTATTAATGCCGGCGTCCGGTTGGATGTGTTTAACATCAACAAGAAAGTGGCTCCGGACATTTTCGATCCGCTCTGGCAGTATAAAAATCCGGCTACCCACCCGGAGGACATTACCCAGGGCGTCATTATGTTCGATTATAACAGCCCTCTGGTCGTAAGCACGCCCACTCGATATGCGATTTCGCCGCGAATCGGCATTTCGCACCCCATCACGGAGACGACCGTGCTGCATTTCATGTACGGCCACTTCAACCAGCGACCGGCATGGTTCAAGTTGGCCCAGTACGGCGCCGTACAACAACAGCCCCGTTCTGCGGCGACGATGTGGAACGACTCGACGGGCTTCCGTTTCGAAGCGTTCGATCCGAATTCACGCACCTTCTGGTATAACAACAGCGCCCTGGGCAGCCATTTCAACCCGGCCCTGACTTACGAGAAGTACGTACAGTATGAAGTAGGCTTCGAGCAAAACATTGCCAACTTGCTCAGCCTGGATGTGACGATGTATTACAAAGAGGGCAAGAACCTGACATCCCTGGGCTTCCAGCGCGGCTACAGCATCTCCCGGTTAGGGCTTTCTGGTTCGGTAACCACCCAGCTTCGTCCCGATCCGCCGAATGCTTCCATCAACCAGAACAGTTTCGTGGTGCCCATCAACGGAGGCTGGGCCACGGCTCGTGGGTTGGAGTTCGATCTCGAGTCGCGTTTTTCCCGCTACCTGAGCTTCCGCGCCATCTATAACATGTCGGCATCACTGACCGACCGCTACGGAGCCAGCCGGTTGTTCAAGGAATGGGAGAGCGGAAAAGCGGGTACGGACGCCTTCTACGGTGGGAACAACACCGATAAGGGATCGAGCGGCAACCGCAACGAGACCTGGAATCCGTACAATACGCTGCGATTTACAGGCAATTTGCGTACGCCGAACCGTTTCGGGCCGTCCATTGCCGGTGGGTATCCTCTTGGAAACTGGTTTGTGAGTTATTTCCAGGAGTATGCTTCGGGCGCATTGTATACGTATCACTCGGCTATACAGGGTGACTTCTCTACCGAGCCGAACAACAAGCGCTGGGAGCCACGCTACAACACGAACCTGCGCGTTTCGAGAGGCATCGGGCTCATTGGCTCCTCCAGTCTCACGCTAAGCATGGATGTTATCAACCTGTTCAACAATAAGCAGTTGCGAATGCTTTCCGGGCAGGCTCTGGCTGACTATGAGGAGAACGGAAAGCTTCCCGTACATCCCGTTAGCCAGGAGCCGAACGTGTGGGAGTGGTATATGCCGAACCTGTCACCTCGGCAAATTTACTTCGGCGCCTTGCTTGAATTCTGATACTTCAACGGCTTGCATCTCCATGTGGGCTACCCCTATGACGAAAAGGTATCGAATCATGACCCTGCGATGCTTGTTGGCGGTTCTTCTCGCGGCGGGTATATCGTCCGCGTCTCTCGGCCAGAGGATCGAGCCGCCGGCCGACAAACGCCCGATATCTCGGGATATGACCCGGGGCAAGTTCTGGCTTCTCGATGCTGCGGAGAATAACGTAGGGGTGGGAAAAGCGGGTACTTACCCCGGCTATCATGGCACACGCAATCATGTGCTCCACAACCAGACCGCGTTTTTTCTCGACGTACGAACCCCAACTCAGGATTATCATGAATGGCCCCGGGCGTCGGTGGCCGGTTGGTGCGAGCAGCCGCAACAGCTGGTAAAGAACTACAATTTCAAGCTTTCGGTAAACGAGCCGGAAGAGTATACGGTAGGCCGATGCCGTACTTACGACGCCCAGCCCGACGATGAATTCATTACGCTTCTCTACGAAGTGTATACGAAGCGAATGGTCTGGAGCCTGCCGAAATACGACGACTTCGTCATATGGAAAATGGTCGTCAAGAACAACGATACGCGGCCGTGGACCGATGCCTATATCGGATACAATTTCGTGGTCAATCCCTCCGGCGCAGGCAATAGCCGGTTTACGAACGATAACGAATATGTCTGGGCGTCCGATCTCAAAACCTACGGCGACCAGCAGGGCGCTTTCATCTTCTACGACGACGTATCCTGGCCAAATTTCAGCAACGCGCCGGCCGTTTATCTGTACCCGCCAGGTGACCAGACGGGGGATCGGGGTGATCCCGGAAATATTCTGGAAGCTAATTCAGTCGATCGCCGATTGTACTCTCCGCAGGCCGTTTCGGTAGGCTTCCTGGATGCGAAGCCCAATAAGAACGGCAAAAAGAAGTTCTGGTACAGCATTCGTAATAGTGAAGGCGTGCAACCGTGGTCGCATCAGAATGCCCCGGCCACCGAGCGCCTGGTGTGGGCAATGAGTGGATACCAGGAGAGTGTAAACGTGATGACCGATGATGCGCCCCGAATGAGCTGGAAAGAAGCCAACGCGGCCAAACTGCCTTCTGCCGGAAATACATGGGAGCGAAGCCCCCTACTGACGATCAGTATCGGTCCGTACGATGTTGCACCCGGCGATTCCGTTGAGTTCATGATGCTCTTTGTGGGAGGCGAGCTCGACCGGAATATTGCCATGCGCGGTGGATATGAAGCCACTCAACTTCTTCCACAAGCTGCCATCGATGATGTGAAAAAGAACTGGGCTTCGGCTGTCGAAATCATCGAGAATGGGTACAAACCAAAAGCGTATCCCCCCCCGACTCCCGGCAACGTCCCGCGCGAAAACCACGGCGACGAACTGGGCGTGGAAGCCTTCTCGGAGCAGGGGGCCGACGGAAAACCGTCGCAAGGATATATACTCTCATGGTTACCTGTACCGGATTCCTACCGCGATCCCAGAACGGGACAAAATGATTTCGCCGGCTACCGCATTTATCGCAGTACGGTTGGTACAGAGGGTCCCTGGGATAAAATGAAGGAGGTGACCAGGGCCGAGGCCGCCGGGATGGTAAGCGGCGGACGGGTGGTGCTGAAACTGGAATCGGATCCGGGCATCCCCAGTCGTTTCGCTGTGACTTCCTTCGATACGGAGGGTCTGGAGAGTGGGATGACGGCGTATTCGCTGGACCCGATCTCCGCACCACGAGCCTCTACGAATGATCTGAGCCGTGTGCTGGTCGTTCCTAACCCGTTCAGGCAGGTTTCCGGCCTGCTCGATACGGGGGAGGAAAAACGCCTCGAGTTCGTAAATATCCCCTCGCAGTGCACCATCCGGATTTACACGATGGCAGGCGAGCTCATCAACACCATCGAGCACGACGGTTTCGGTTCGGATGCGTGGGGTTCGAGTTCCGGGGACAACAATAACTATATGTTGACCAAGTGGGCCACGAACGTATCACCAGGCATTTACCTGTACCACATCACGTCCAGTGTTCCGGGACATGAAGGTGAAACCGCTGCCGGTAAGTTTGCTATTCTCAAATAAGCCAAGGAGCACAACTAACTAGCGTTAGGAGGTTGCCAATATGCGTCGCACTACCGTCCTGGTCCTGTGCATAGGGTTATGGCCCGCTTTGCTCCTGGCTCAAGACCAACCGCGCCCGGATGTCGATTATGGCATCCACTCTGCCGATTTTCAACATACAGGCCAGTCCGGCTGGCAATTTCTCAAGCTTCCGACTAACGCTCGTACTGCCGCGCTGGGTGGTATCACGACCAGCATCGGCCACGGGGACGCCTTTTCCGCATTTGGAAATCCATCGCTTATCACCGACGTGGAGAACCTGGAGATAGGGTTTTCCAGGATGAACTGGCTCGTGGATATTGCTTACAATACGGCTTCTATAGTCAAGAATTTGGGAGGGGTAGGTACGTTCGGACTGAACCTGATATTTCTTGATTATGGCGCAATGACTCGGACCTACAACGAGGAAATCATGGATGGAACCGGAAAGTCAACCGGCCTGTCCAGGCAGGTACTTGAAGGAAACGGCACATTCACCGCGAGGGATTATGCCTTCGGTCTTTCTTACGGAAGGCGCGTTACGGACAGGTTCCAGGTAGGTGGAACATTGAAGTACGCTACTGAAGAGATCGATGACGCCAGTACAGGGCAATGGGCAATCGATGTAGGCACTATGTTTTATACCGGTTTCCGCTCGCTTCGCATCTCGATGTCGGGCCGCAACTTCGGGCCAGATGCCGAATTCGTCTCCTACGACGAGCGGTTAGGCATCCCTGCCGTTCAAGTGAAGATGCCGATGGTTTTTGCCCTGGGCACCGGGCTCGATATCATCGAGAGTCGGGAGGGGAATCCGCACATGCTTTCGCTCGGCGCCGAATTCATCCATCCCAACGACGGCCCGGAGAAGATTCACCTCGCCACCGAATATTCATTCATGAATCTGGTCCGGCTCCGGGGAGGATATCGGTTCAACTACGATGAAGAAAACCTCACCCTGGGTGGTGGGCTGAACCTGAAAACGTCCGGTTTCGGGCTCAAAGCAGACTACGCCTATCTCGCATTCGGCCGGTTCGATGCGGTTCACATGTTCACCGTGTCCATCGGCCTGTAGGTATTTCCGGTACCATTCGGAGAATATAACTGGGTCAGGCAACACGCCGGCTTACAGGTGCGGCTTAAATATAGCCTCAATTTTTACTCATATGTCTACGTACACTACACGATACGTCCTTGCGGGATGGCTGATGGCAGTCTTTTTTACTCCTGGCTTTTCTCTGTTGGCGCAGCCGAAACCGGGAGATGTGTTTCAGGAATTCGTTTTTCCCATGAAGGGTCGTTCAATTTCTGAAATAGATCCGTCTTCTTCTCGAATGAAAGACTCGACATTCCGGATGTTTACGAAACCAATTCGCGTTGTCCATCCCATCAATGTCGACTTGACAGGGGCTACACGAGCTGAGATGAGTGTCGAATACTGGGGAGGACACATTGGCACCTCGGAGCAGAAATTCAGTGTCAATCAGAGTGACTGGATTTACTTCACGCAGCCATCCGGTATGAAGGGTAGTCCAAACTGCTACCACCGTACATTGCTTGGTTACGATGCAGTACCGATTCCTCTAGAGTCATTAAAAAACGGTAGAAACGAAATTGTATTTACGGCCGGACCTCAGACCTGCTACAATTTCAACTGGGGTTTTTACTGGGTTTATTCCTTTACCGTCCGCGTGTACTATAGCTCAGACATGCCACATCCCGAAGCCCGCTTGGTAAGCGTTCAACCCGGGGATACGTTGACTGAACTACCTTATCTCACCGCAGAGATTACCCGGGCGCCTAACCCGATCAGACAGGTGGATTTCATCGGCTACTACAAGGATTTTGATTGGGAAGGAAACGGATCTTTCGAGCAGTGGCATTACGTCACTGATCGGGGCAGGATCATGCGCCATATCGGTACGGCGGCCGGCCCGCCGTATCAGGTGCGTTGGAACACAGATTGGCTGCCGGATCAGGACAAGCCCATTAAGCTCGCAGTAAAGGTTACCGACGAAAAGGGGATTAGTAGCATCTCGTCCGCCGTGGAGAACGTCGCGTTCGTCCACCCTGATTGGTCGATAAAAATGTATACCTCGGAGGACGTACCGGAACGCTTTTCAGCACGAGCCGGCGGATCATCCAAATCTTCGATTAATGTCCCGGGAAGCCTCGAACATGCTAGAACAGCGCGCCTTGTTCTTTCGAGTTGGTCGGCAAAAACCGAAGACGGATTGTCCCATGGCATCCGAATCAATGGTCACAAGCTGGCCGACAACTTCGGTCGCTTCCACGACCATAGTTTTGACGAAATCAATGTCCCACTCGAATGGATCGTGCCCGGTCAGAACGTGATCTCCATCCACTCAGATTTTATGGGTCACGCGCTCGAAATTAATTGGCCTGGACCGGTGCTGCTGATAGCCTACGCTAACCCATCCAACAGTTCCACTCACTGATACCCTCAGCAATGACGATGCGATTCAATATCATACTTGGATGTATGGGTTTGCTCCTTTTTGCCGGCTCCGCTAAAGGACAGGCAAAGGAGGAAGGTATTTTTTACCGAATGTACTGGTATGAACCCGGCTTGGAGCACGGAAATCCTTCATTCAATGGAAAGTTCAGGGTCAATTCCCCCGAAACGTCATTGCATCCTACATTTGGTATCCGAAGTGAGGCTCGGGGCAACGGGATGATGCAAATCCTGATGGAGGAAAACATACTGAATCTGGCCGGCGCTGAACTATATCTGGAATTATGGGGCGGACATCCCGGCACAACAAACAAGCGTCTAAGCGTTAATGGCCGTAGCCAATATTCGATACCGGAAGTTGGTACGGCTCAACATAACTGTACGCATCAATATCCTACACTTCCGCTTCAAATTACGGATCTCGTAAACGGGTACAACGTCGTTCAATTTGCGGCAGACAAAGGCTCGACATTCTGGGGACATTTTATTGTGGACAACGCCTGTCTTCGGATAATGCCCGGCCCTGATGACGCCATGCTGAAAGAAAGCGGTCTGTCAGGAAAGATTTTTACTGTTACGGCGAAGCCCAGCGGGGCTGAACGATTCACGCTCGGAATCGAGGCGCCGCCTGACGTGCTGGAGAAAGTGGCCTCAGTGACTTTCTTGGGCCTATACGATGGATACGATGAGAATGGAGATGGAGAACAGAGAGATTGGCACGGGTTTACGAAGAACCGGGAGTATGTAGCTGCATTAGGCACAAACGCACAGGCTCCTTTTTCTATAGAGTGGAACACGGCTATGCTACCGGAGCAGGACAATATGGCCGTTAAGGCGGTTGTCCGGTTCAAGCAGTATCCTGATCTCATTTACGAAACAACCGCCGTAGAAGGACTTCGGGTTGATCCACGCGATAAAAGCCGGGTTTTCCTGTATCCTGTCAAACAAATGCCCCATCCGTTCTGGTCCAGGGCAAGTCGGAAGAATACTGCCTCCATCGTTGTCGATGTAGACCCTGGTCGCATCGAAAAGGCTGAATTAATGATCGTTGTTTGGGATGGCGGGGCGGGCACGGTCAAGGACTATTTTAAGCTAAATGGTCATCATATACCGGTAGCCGGGCAGGGAAAACATGACGTGATGTATTCCGTGATTCCGATCGATGCATCCATACTCAAACGCGGGGAGAATACTATCGAACTACTTTCCGATACGGAGCACCACGGCATCGAGGTGTTGCTGCCGGGTCCGGCTCTTATGATCCGGTCCCGGAAGTAGCTGCTCTTTTTTCTAGAGGGAAGGTGCTTCCTCTCCTGATCAGGCAGGGACCGCATTGTGCTTCACCTTCCTTGCCACGGCCAGGCGGCGCTCGTAGGCTTCCCGTACGATCCGGATGTCTTCGAGGAAATGAGGTAGTTCGTTCAGTAACATGGCTTGAGGCCCATCAACGAGCGCCGTTGCAGGCTCCGGGTGGAAATCCACAAGCACCATGTTGGCTCCGGCAACGATGCCCTGCGCCGTGACGTGCATCAAGTCCAGGATGCCTTCCGGATCGGCTTCGCGCGTTCCGACGGAATGAGATGGGTCGATGCAGACCGGCATACGGGTGAGGCGTTTAACCACCGGCACGTGCGCGAAATCGACCAGGTTACGGTGTGGGTCGCCTGCATTGGTTTTCATCCCGCGCAGGCAGAAAATAACTTTCGAATTGCCCTCCGTAGCCAGGTACTCCGCCGCATTCAACGATTCGTCCAGCGTGATGCCGAAACCACGCTTGAGGAGAACGGGGTACTCCTGCTGCCGGCCGGCGGCTTTCAATAGCTCGAAATTTTGCGTGTTACGGGTGCCGATCTGAAGCATCACGCCGGTGGGTTTTCCTCCTGCTTCGAGTGCTTCATGGATTTCCTGAATGTGCGACTCGTGGGTGACCTCCATCGTAACCACCCGGATTCCGTATTTGCCGGCCAGCTCAAAAACGTACGGCAGGCAATGGCGGCCGTGTCCCTGAAACGAGTACGGGTTGGTCCGAGGCTTATAAGCGCCCATACGGGTGCAGACCTGCCCTGCGTCCCGTAGCGCCTGCATCATCTGCTCCACGTGTTCGGGGGTGTCCACGGCACACAAGCCGGCAAAGACGTTCAGGTTATCCTGCCCAAACCGCACGCCGTTATACTCGAATCCGCTGTGCAGCTCGTTGGACTTGTGCCGCCCGAGGATACGGTATGGCTGGGATACACGAATCACCCGAGCGATCCCCGGCAGGGTCCGCATTTCCTCTGTGGAGAGTGCTTTCGTGTTCCCGATCAGGTAGATCTCCGTGAGGAGCTGTTCTTCGCCCTGTACGTTGTGGATCTTGTATTCGATCTGGTCGAGCTGATCCAGATAGGTACATAGCTTGACGAATTCAGGCGAATCCGTTCGGGTGTTTGGATGAAGGATCAGGATCACGAAGGGTTGTATGTGCTTGATGGATAAAGGATTTTCAAAAGTGAGGCCAAATATACGGACTACCTTCAACAAAAAGGATGATTCGCAGTATATCCCTACGGTGTTACAGGCTGAGAGAGCCGCGAAGATGATTCTGCCGGATGTTCTCGGCAGGAATATGCGCCTGCTGACGTACGGATTATGTGGAAGGAATAGAATTTCTGTCTCCCACCGGACGGGATTTCTCGTCCAGAGCAAAGGCTTCTCGCTCAAACCGATTGTCGTAGTAGTAATGTCTACCCCGAAGCCGCGCCCACACGCTGCTCAGTAGATAGGCGGGAAGAAACAGGAGGCCCCACTTCTCGACTTGCCGGACGTGAACCAGTTCATGGCCGCGAATTCTATCGAGTGTTTCCAGGGTCCGGCCCAGGACGACATGGCCGAGGGTCAGTCCGGAGGCGCCTCCGGGCAGAGGGATCAACCGCCGGAGCATGAACCCTATGCAGCCGCCGTAGACCTCGATTACGCCTTTGTGCACCCTGATGCGCGCCCCCGTGGCGAGGGTCGGCAGGATTACCAGTAACCCGAGGGCGGTTACAGGAAACGCCCAGAGGTATTTTACAAAAACAGTAAGAGTCGCCCGTTTATGACGATGCACACCGGTGGGGGTGACAATCATTACGGCAGCCCGCCTGCGGCGGTTTCCTCCGGAGGAGGGCTTTCAGGTGCGTTAGATCGGGGCTTGAGGCCAAGCACCCGGTATAGCAGGCGCTTCCACGTCACGAACTGCGTCTGGTACGAAACACCGGCTCCGGTCGTGTTCGTCAGGGTAGCATCGGAGAGCACGTCGCCCTCCCGCCTGTAAAACACTTCAACGGAAACGGCAGAGTTTAACCGCACCTCGACCACGAACTCTCCCTGATTGCGGATTTCGCCCGGGAGTACGCCGCCCTGTGAGGATTGACCGTACAGGTCGTTGCCCCTCTGATAAACGCCCTGCCCCCGGATGACGACCCGTTCGTCCAACAGGCGCAACGCCACCCCGTACGTAACGTCCAGGTCCTGTGCGTCGGCGCCCTGAACCCCGAAATTGAGGTCGAGATTGGGCAGGGCCCGGCTCAGGTATCGGTTTACCTGGCTCGCGACGAGCTGGGAGACGGAGTTGAACGCAAACTGGTTTCGTGTGGATGTGTTGTCGATCTCGTTGGGCAGGGAGGATGCCGTCAATAGAAACGAATTGGTAAGCAGAACGCTGGTGGCCATTTCGGCAGAGCGCTCCGGCTGGTTGAGCATCGTTTCGAGGATCTGGTAATTCAGGGAACCACCCAGGAGATCCCGATTGTCGCGGTCGAAGGCGAGCCGTAAATCGACGGCCGGGCTGGACACGCGTCCGGTAACATCGAGGTGAACGATGAGGGGGATCAGTGTTGCAGAAATACCCATCTCATCCGGAAGTCCCTCCCGGGATGCACGGGTTCGATACGAGGCCGATACGTCGAGCAGAGCATCCACCGGATTGCCGTCCCAGGTTATCGTGCCGCCGTCAATCAGGAAACGCCGGAAGAACACATCCCCCGCCGTGAAAAGGTAATCGCCGGAGGTGACCTCCAGGGCGCCGAAGGTCGTATACTCGCCTTCTTTTCTTCTGAACTGAATGCGGCCCGACCCGACCGCATTCATCTGATCCCCGAGAAGAGGATCGATGACAAGGTGTACCGTCGAGCCGGGAGGGGCGAAAATGTTCAGGTCCATATCCAGGCCGTCTGTAAACACGCGCTCGCCCACTGGGCGGTTGGCCAGTACATTCTGCCGCCGAGAATATTTTGCCAGGTCCGGTATGTTGCCTGTCGAATCCGCGAAAATGATGAAGCCCGGATCGACTACGTAACCGGTCTCCGTCAGAGGAATGTAAATCTCGCTCTCCGGGGCGGTTACGATATCGGAGGATTGGAGCGTTGCATTGTAAAGGGGGCCGGCTAGCGAAGCATTTCCGGATGCCCAGATTTTGCCGTAGAAAGCGAGGTCGCGCGAATCGGTGACGTTGAGGATCTGGAATCGGTCGAGGCGGCCGGTAAGGTCCAGGGAAAAGAATCTGTACTGATTGAACAGCAAACTGCCTTTGAGTTCGGCGGTCCCGCCCGTTCTATCCCGGAAGAGTGCTTCGTCAATATGTAGGCCCTCCCGGTCTACGACGACCGCGCCTTGCCCGCTAATCGCCAGGTTGAAATCCGGGACTTCAAACTGGATATCGTTGGCGCTGAAACGTCCCTCAAAGAGTGGGTTTGTGAGCGTTCCTCCTATATCGCCCTCGCCTGTCAGATATCCGGCAACTCGGGTAACCTCCGAGTTGAATATGTGCTCCAGAAAGAAAACGTCTGCTCGAGCGGCTTTCAAATGAAAATCGAGCCCCAGCCCCTCCGAAACAGGGGTCGCTGAATCGGTTTCCGGAAGAAGGAGGGCTCCGGTGAGGCGCACATCATTCCGGAGAATACGGCCGGTTTCCCCGGGCGAGGGATTGGCCTGTACCGGACGTAACATCAAGTCGACGTTGACGAGTGGAGAGCCGGGACTGAAGGCGCCTGTTACGGCCAGATCCCCTAACACGCGATCGTCAAAAGCGAGCGACTGGACCTGAACGGAGCCCGCCAGATCAGGACGACTGATGGCGCCGGTCAGGGCTACCCGGCCGTCGAGAAATCCCCCAAGGGAGTATTTGAAGGAAAACAATTTCGATAACTCCTGCAGCACGATTCCTTCGGCCCGAGCCGATAAGGTATCTCGCCCGCTCTGCGATATCGCCCCGTCGATCCGAACTCGCTGCGGCGCAGCCATTGTCCGGCTTTTTCCCTCCAGCGTAATACCGGGCACGACAACCGCGTCGGAATAAAGCTCAACGATTCCCTGTTCCGGGCTGCTCCATGAATAATCCCCGGTGGTCGCGTGCAGTTCGAGAAGGGTTACCAGATTTCGATCCGGAAGCAGATTGAGGGCAGCCGTAAACCGGAGCGGCCCGGCATTCCGGCGCTGCAAGGCGTCTACCGCGATCCGACCGGTCAACCCTCCGAAGGTCAACTTCACGTTGAGGTCACGGAGCGAATACTCCGCCAGTTGGAACTGACCGGCCTTGCCCTCGACGTCCACCATCATGCTTTCAGCCAGATCTGCGTCCAGGTTGCCGATGGCTCGCACATCGATAGCCAGCGAATCGAGTCGCAACGCGCCGACGCGAAAAGAATCCGCCGCGACCCGGCCGTCCATTCTCACCCGTTGTCCGTCGGCCTGCAAGCGCGTTTGCAATGAAAGATTGGCGCCGATCTGAGGCAGCATGGGCAGCAACGACGTCAGCAAATCCGACCGAAGTATGCGCAGGTCGGCAACGACGGTCATGGCCGAATCCGCTCCCACGGCCTGAAGTACGTTGGCTGCCGAATCGCGAATGCGCTCGCCGGAAAGTATGGCGGGCGCCTCGATCTCGTCATCCGGAAGGCTGGACGGTGTGTTGCCTTCCCCACCGTATGGCTTGTTGTACTGTGCATAAGCCGCATCGGCCACTGCTTCACCCCAGAGCCTGCCAAGCGCAATCGCCGGTCTGACTCCGAAAAATCCATCGATATGGCCTGTCGCTATATCTCCATCCAACGTGATACGAGGTGAAGAGGCGGCGGGCAGGGCAAACGTAATTCCGGTATGGTGCGGAGCAACGGTCCGCACGGTGCTGCCGTGTCGTACCCACGATGAATCGATATCAACGAGCCAGCGTCCTTCAATGTTCTTCCACTCATATCCGCTGCCGCGTACGGTAACCCGTGCGTTGATTGCCGAGGTCAGCGAGTCCATGCCGGTGAGGCCGCCCAGGTCAAATTCGGTGAATCGGGCATTCAAGGCATACCGATCGGCTCCGCCGACGTCCGCCCGGAGCTTGACCAGCGCCGAACCGCCGTTGATCCGGCCGTACGAGGTCGCATCGATTTCGTTCTCACTTCGGGTAACGTCCAGCCGAAGGGAATCCACATTCCTTCCGAGAATAGTCGAAGGGCCCAGCCAGGCATGAGCTTCGCCTTGCATGTCGGCTGGTTTGAAGCCGGCGCCGCGGAGATGAATGCGGCCATTGAGGTGGGTGGAAAGGGAGCGATCGTCAACGATGCGACCCACATCCAGGCCGTCGATGGAAACGTCGGCGCGGTAGGCGGTCTCATTGCCGCCGTCATAAACGAAACGCATGAGCCCATTCAACTTACCGGCGTCCGCTTGCAACTCGATCCGGCTGTTGGACCACAATCGTACTTCGGGGGTAGTTTGGTCGGACCGGATGCCGCCTTCCGTCAATAGCGAAAAATCGATCGGGCCAAGATGATTCAGGCGGGAAAAATCGAGTTCAGGCAACAGAGCCGCCAGATCGTCGGATTCCAGCGTGCTTTCGGAGAGGCGGACGTTGAACCCCAGTGAATCGGGTAGACCTCTGAAAAGGCCGTGCCCGGCGACCTGTGATCTTCCGCTTTGCAAAGCGACTTCATACACGGCGAGGGAGTCTGTCTTGCCCTGAAATCGAGCCGAAACCTCCATCTCGGATCCCAGAGGTATGCCGGGAAGGATCTTTCGGATTTCGTTGAAATCCAGATGACTGCGCCGTATGCGACCCCGTACCAACGCGTCCGAAAGTGAAAGGGGACTTCCATCCCCGGACCGTAAGGCGGCGGATACGTTGATCCGATTCCGGTCGGTCTGTAGGATGAGTCGATTGACGGATACTCTATCCGTGCGCAGAATGAATTGCCCCTCGAATTGCCGGGCGGAAAAATCGATGGCCGGGAAATACCCGGATAGCGAAAGTACATCGATGAGCTTGTACCCGGATCGCCACTCCACGGATGCCCGCGCCTGTATGTTTCGGAGCTCACTGTTGCTATAGTCGAAGACCAGGCCGGAAACGACAGGCTTCGGGGCGTCTCCCATGTTGCGTGTACGGATCACCCCATCGATTACGCGCAAGGAGGTCGTCGCGAGTTTCCACGGTACGCGCTCCGTTGAAACGGTTTTTGAAACAGGCTGAAAGGCTTCTTCGACGTTCCAATGTCCGGTGGCTCCACGGGTCAGCAGAAAACGGGGGCCAACCAGCACCATGCTTCGGACCGAAAACTGTCGATCGAACAGGTCCGTCCATTGGGGTCGGACGATCAGCGAGTCGATGGTAAATACGAGTTCCCCTCCGGCATCGTATACAGAGACATCCGATGCATACAGGTCATTGAGCAGATTGCCTTTGAGTTGCCGGATCTGGAGCGACCCTTTGTACCGGCTGTCGAACGAACGCTCGATCTGGCGACGTAGTCCGTCCCGGCCCACCTGGGTGCGCGTAAGAGCGAAGAACACCAGCACCCCTGCCAGGAGGGCGAGGAGCACCGTTCTTGCGGAGTGTCTACCGATATGGACAAAAAAGCGCAACGGTCCGGTTGGTCCAGATGAGCATGATGCACAGAAGGAGGGCGTTCGTACTCCAACTGGTTATCAATGATAAGGCCAAAAAAGTGCCTATCTTACACGGCTGCAAACAAAGCATGTAAAATACTCGGGCGGTAGGGGAGCCTGACCGAAGTTCCTGCTCAGTCATGATGAGATTCATCTGGAGGGAGGGTGTTCCTCTGCAAACGACCAGGCGTCCCTGATCTCTTCCGGCGACAGGTCATCCGCGAGATAAGCTGCGCCGATCCGGTGCAACAGGACGAATGTGGGTCTGCCGGATTTTGCTTTCTTGTCGGTTTTCATGGCATCGAGCAGGGTGTCCGCTTTGAAGCGTCCCCGAATGTCGGGCGTGGGGATGCGGTTTACGAGGCCGAGCGCCCGGTGCAGGGGAAACTCCGGCCGGCGTAGCGCCGACAGGTACAATGCGGCTCTCATCCCGACGGCTACGGCTTCCCCGTGGGTCAGGACGCCGTAACCGGCAGTGTTTTCGAGGGCGTGCCCCAGGGTGTGTCCGAAATTCAGGATGGCTCGAATACCCTCCTCGTGCTCGTCCTGGCTCACGACGTCCACTTTGACTTGTACGGCGGGGGGCAGCATGGCTTCTACGATAGCGGCATCCCGGCGGATGATGGCCTCCCAGTTCCCTTCAAGAAAATCGAAGAGTTCAGGATCGTAAATCAGTCCATGCTTTACGACCTCGGCTAATCCACTCAACCACTCCCGTTCGGGCAGCGAAAACAGCGTGTGTATATCGGTAAAGACGAGTGCGGGCTGATGAAAGGCGCCGATGAGGTTCTTTCCGGTGGTATGGTTGATTCCGGTTTTTCCCCCCACGGCGCTATCCACCACGGCAACCAGCGTGGTGGGTATCTGGACGAGCGGCAATCCCCGCAGGAGCGAGGCGGCGGCAAAACCGGCCAGGTCGCCTACTACGCCACCCCCCAGCGCCAGCACCGGCGTATACCGATCTACGCCGAACGCCAGGGCCTCGTCCAGAACATGTTGCAGAAAGGCGAAGGACTTGCTGCTTTCGCCCGGAGGGACCAGGATGCGTTTCGGCGTCCACCCCGCCGCCTGCAAATGCTCGACAAGGTCGGCGGCATACAGGCCGGCGACGTTCTCATCGGACACGATGAGGCACCGCCCTTGGCGCAGTCCAACCTCGGCCAGATGAGCCGGCAGGTCCGCCAGTCGGTTGAAGCAGATGCGGTAGTGTCGTTGATTGCCGGTCGAGACCTGTATCGGAGCGAGAGAGAACGGGGCGGTCATAGGGCTTGGTCTACATGTCAGGTGAAGGCGCCGCAGGAAAGTACGCATTTGCCGCCTTTCTTTCCTTCCGGAGAACCGCGTTCCATACTACGGGTTGTTCTGATGCCACAACATGTAAACGCGCGCACTTCGTATGTGTCTCATTCTGCTGGCCGTAAATGCCCATCCTCGATACCCGCTGGTGCTGGCGGCCAACCGCGACGAATTTCTGGCGCGGCCCACCAGGGCCCTGCACCCGTGGGAGGACGGATCCGGAATCATGGCGGGTAGAGACTTGCAGGAAGGGGGTACGTGGTTTGGCGTAACGAAAGAAGGGCGCTGGGCGGCAGTCACGAATTACCGGGAGCCTGGCGTCACGAAGGAAGGCGCCCCATCGCGCGGGCGTCTGGTAACCGATTACCTGCGCAGTGATGATCCTGCCGAGGAGTACCTCCGTGGGCTGCTGCCGGCGGACGGACGGTTCAATGGATTCAATTTGTTGGCCGGAGATTTCGGGAATGTGTTTTATCTGTCGAACAGAAAGCAAGGCATAACCCCTCTGGGGTCCGGTGTGTATGGCCTGAGCAATCACCTTCTGGACACGCCCTGGCCGAAGGTGGTGCACGGAAAAGAGCGATTGTCCCACCTGATCCGTGCCGACCGGATCGTTCCGGAAAATCTGTTCAGCCTGCTTGCCGACGCAGAGCCGGCCCCGGACGCTCTTCTTCCGGATACCGGTGTCGGGCTCGAGTGGGAGCGGGTGCTCTCCCCCCTGTTCATCCGGCACGCCGGGTATGGCACACGGTCTTCCACGGTTCTCCTGTATGGCGCCGATCGCCGCGTGACACTTGCGGAACGGACCTACTCCGATTCTTCTCCGGACGCCGAGACACGAGTGCTCGAGTTTGGCGTATAAAGCATCTGACATCATTCCGGACACCTGATCGTGCTCGACAATTTACTTATGCCCGAAGAAACTATGCAGGCCATCCTCGTCCGGCAGAAAGGCGGCCCGGAGCAGCTCGTGCTGGATACGTACCCAACCCCGACCCCGGCTCAAGATGAGATGCTCGTCCGCGTGAAGGCAACCGCCCTGAACCGAGCCGACATCATGCAGCGCGAGGGCAAATACCCGCCTCCACCCGACGCCAGTCAGTTGCTGGGTCTGGAAGTAGCCGGTCTGGTCGAGACCCCAGGAAAGAATGTGACGCGCTGGAAGCCGGGCGACCGAGTATTCGGTTTGATGGGTGGGGGAGGGTATGCGGAGTTTGCTCTGCTGAAAGAGGAACTGGCGATGCCGGTCCCAGAGGCCATTCGCTTCGAGGAGGCTGCCGGTATTCCGGAAGTGTTTCTCACCGCATATCAGGCGCTTTCCTGGCTCGGACGGATACGAGCGGGTGAAACGCTGCTCGTTCATGCCGGCGCCAGCGGTGTGGGGACGGCGGCGATCCAACTCGGCAAGCAGTTGGGCGCCCGGGTATTTGCTACGGCTTCTGCATCCAAGTTATCCGTATGCACCGCCCTGGGCGCCGACGGCGTAATCGACTATCGGGCCGGGTCGTTCGCCGACCCGATCCTTGAATGGACGGATGGGAAGGGGGCGGACGTAATCGTCGACTTTATCGGGGCGGGCTATCTGGCGGATAACGTGAAATCGCTGGCGGTCGATGGCCGTCTGGTCATGCTGGCTATGCTGGGCGGAGCGCGGGTAGAATCCTTTGATCTGAGGCCGCTTTTCAAAAAACGCGCCTCCATACAGGCCTCTACCCTTCGCTCCCGGAGCGTAGCGTATCAGGCGGCACTTACGGCTGAATTTGCTCGATACGCCCTGCCCTTTTTTGAACAGGGGGTAATGCGGCCGGTAATCGACTCGGTATATTCCTGGCGCGACGTAGCGGAAGCCCATCGCAAGATGGAACGCAACGAAAATATCGGCAAGATCATTCTTCGAATCGACTGACCTCGCTCCGGCTTTCCTGGTCTCTCCATGTGAAACGATCGGGAATTGCGTAGTCTGTTTTGGTTTTCAGAGATATATCGGTATCTTTCTTTTCTGTGCAATCCCTGCTCCCACCTCGTAGTGGGGGCCTATCGTTCATATTTCCACAGGGTGTTCATGGCCACACAAGCCACCATGTATGAGTTGACGTTTATCGTCAACGCCGTTCTGAGTGAAGATCAGATCAAGGAAGCCATCGCGCGGGTCAAGCGAAACATCGAGGAGACCGGCGGAGAAATTCTCAATACCTACGAATGGGGTTCCCGGCGGCTATCGTACCCGATCCGCAAGAAGCGAAACGGATATTACGTCAACCTGTATTTCCGGGCGGGAGGAGACTTCATTTCCCGTATCGAACGGCTCATGCAGATCGATGACGACATACTGCGCTACCTTACCCTCAAGTACGACGCGAAGATGATGCGTCATTACGAGCGTTTCAAGGGGGATATTCCGCGTCAACGCACGGCTGAGGTGAAAGCGTCCGGTTCTCGTGAAGAGGAAGAGGACGATGATTGACATCCGCCCGGGAACACGGCATCAGAAACGTCTTACTTCAACAGCGCAATACAACCATGGTTGACAATACACAGACCGGCAGCCGTTTCGACACGAACACGATCGAATACGTCGATTATAAAGATGTAGAGCTGCTCAAACGGTTCATCAACGAACAGGGCAAAATTCTCCCTCGACGCATTACCGGTACATCCGCCAAGTTTCAGCGACAACTGACCCGCGCCGTCAAGCGGGCCCGGTTGCTGGCCTTGCTGCCGTTCGTGGCAGATAATGTGAGGTAACGGCAGGGCGTTCGGGTTACGCCTCATTGTGGGGCAAAACCGCCGTTCGCCCGCGCATACTGATAAACGAGGGAAACAATGAAAATCATACTTCTTCAAGACGTAGATAAACTCGGATCGGCCGGTGACATCGTTACGGTAAAGGACGGTTATGGCCGCAACTTTCTGATTCCGCAGAAAATGGCCGTCGTTGCCACGGTGGGCACGGTGAAGGCCAAGGAGGAGGAGCGGCGGCAGGCGTCGCGCAAAGTGGCGCAGCAGAAACAGGATGCTACGCGGGTGGCAGCCGAGCTGGAGCGGACCGAGGTCGTGCTGAAGGCGAAAGTCGGTTCCGAAAACCGCATCTTCGGCAGCATTACAGCGCAGCAGGTCGCCGATGCGTTGACGCATCAAGGGTTTGCCCTGGATCGCCGCCGCATCGAGCTCAACGAAGAAATCAGGATGATCGGCGTCTACACAGCGACCGTCAAACTCCATCCCGAGGTGACCGCACAGGTGAAGATTCGGGTGGTATCCGAAACGGGTGAGGAAGCAGAGGAGAGCTGATCGGATTCCCCGGGCCCGCAACTTTTCATTCGAGGTGTTCGTTCCTTTCAGGTTAACGAACACCTTTTCGTTTTATGACCACGCGCCGTTACGGCCGTGCAGATCCAGCAATCTTACTTGCTTCGGTGGGACGGTTACGGTCTGTAGAAGGTAACCCCGGTTCCTGCATATGCCGTGACAAAACTTTCCGCGGAAAACGCCTCCCGGATGCAGTCGGGAGAGTGTTTTGTCAGGGATACTAAACGCGCCGTTCATATAATGGGCATTCCATCGGAGGATTCCCCTTGCAAGCTCAGGAAGGATCATTTGAGATGGTAGGCAGCGCAACATATTCGGAGCGTAAACCCCTGGGAGGGCGGCTCCCCACAGCGGATACGTTGAGTACTTTGCTCGGGAAATCTCTGCGCGGTATGCCGGTTCGATCGCCGCTCCTGGTTTGCCTGTTTCTTTCCCTATCCCTGAGCGTAACGGCCCGAACTGCAGCGGCTCAGGGGGTGCAGGGTGCGGCTCAGATCGTATCCTGGTCGGCGTCTACAAAACCTTCCACCGTGAAGCCCGGCGATGAAATAACTTTCCAATTGGAAGGGGCAATCGATGCAGGGTGGAAAATGTACGCTATGGATTCCCCGCCCCCGAGTCGGGGTGTTCGGGTAGAATTCAAGGAACTCCCGTCCGCTCTGACCTTGGCGGGTGAACCGAAGCAGAGCCCCCCAAAAAGAGGCTACGATCCCAACTTCGAGAAGGATGTAACCTACTTCGAGAAAGATGCGGTCATCCAGGTACCTCTTGAGGTGAGTCGGTCGGCGCAGCCGGGTTCCATGGAAGTCACTGGAAGCGTGCAGTTTATGGTCTGCAACGACGTTATGTGTCTTCCACCTACGCGGGTGTCTGTCGCGGCGGTGTTACAAGTTGCCGGCAACCCAATTCCTGCCGAAACCATACCGGAGCAGGAAGGAAGCGCCCTGGTTGCAACCGGCCCTGCCGATACAACCACGGATCTAGCCGCACCCGAATCGCAGGAGGCGGCCGTCGTAATGCCTGCTGCTCCGGGCGAGCCGATTGCCCCTGCCGACGCGCCCTCCGGGTCGAATGCGGGTGAGGGAGGGCTGGCCGGTTTTCTGCTGCTGGCCATACTGGCCGGACTGGCGGCCCTGCTTACGCCCTGCGTTTTCCCTATGATACCGCTAACGGTATCCTACTTCACCAGGCATTCCGTCACCCGCAGTGAATCCCTACGGATGGCTTTCGTATATGGAGCCGCCATCATTCTTACGTTTACGGGTTTGGGAGTGCTCATGGCCTTGCTCGTCGGCGCTGCGGGCGCGCAAACCATTGCCGCCAACCCATGGGTCAATATCTTCGTAGGGTTGGTATTCATCATTTTTGCATTGTCGCTTCTCGGTCTGTTCGAACTCAGACTGCCTTCCGGATTGCTGAATTATTTCAACCGGAAAAGCTCGGATTCGGGCGGCTATATGGGGGTCCTTTTCATGGGCCTCACGCTTACGCTCGTCTCGTTTTCCTGTACGGCGCCCTTTGTAGGTGGGCTGTTGGCTGCCACGGCAGCGGGTCAATGGATTTACCCGATCCTCGGGATGCTCGTATTCAGTACGACATTTTCTCTCCCGTTCATATTCTTTGCGCTCTTCCCCGGCGCACTGACGTCGCTGCCGAAATCGGGCTCCTGGATGGGCGCCGTAAAGGTAACGCTGGGATTCGTGGAGCTGGCGGCTGCGCTGAAGTTCATTTCCAACGCCGATCTGGTATGGGGTTGGAACGTGATTTCGCGGCCGCTGGCCATTGCCGTGACGATCGTTCTGTTTTTCCTGGCCGGCCTGTACCTGATCGGTAAACTGCGCCTTGCCAATGAAGCCCATGTGGAGCAGATCGGGGTGCTGCGCCTGTTGTTTGCCGTGCTTTTTTTCGGCGTATCCCTGTATATGATACCCGGACTTCTCGGCGCACCGCTCAACGCGCTGGATGCCTATCTTCCCCCGCGTCAGGCTACCGATGTCGGCATGGTGCGACTCCTGTCGTCCAACTCAACAGGGCCTTCGTTTGAGGAATCGTGGTTCGTGGACGACATAGATGCGGCGCTTCAGGAAGCGGCGGCTGAAAACAAACCACTGTTCGTCGACTTTACGGGATACACCTGTACTAACTGCCGCCAGATGGAGGCAAATGTTTTCCCCCACCCGGATGTCGCTACCCGTTTCGAGGAGGATTTCGTTCTGCTTCGGCTTTACACCGACGGCCTCGATAAGGGAGAGGAGTTTCAACGCTATCAGCTCCGGAAGGTAGGAACCGTAGCGCTGCCTACGTATGCCGTGCTGGACCCGGTTACCCGCGACGTCCTCGTCCGGCATACGGGGATGGCGTCGGTTGACGAATTCCGGCGTTTCCTCGCCTCGGGCGTCGCCGCATACAAGCAAAGACAACTGGCCGCCCGCTAGGTATCGGCAGGGATGGGCATCACGAGAACGGGCCGGTTGGTCTGCCGGATAACCTTCTCCGCGACACTTCCCAGTAAAAAACGTTCGAGCCGACTCTGGTGATGTTTGGCTACTACGATCAAACCCACGTCGAACGCCTCCGCGTCGGCAACGATCGTCTCTGCCGGGTCGCCGATGCGGTAGGCTGCGCGAACAGGGATACCGAAATGTCGATTCAGGAAAGCGGCATACGCGCTCTCCTCTGCTCTGTTCAACCCTTTCTGCAGGACCGGATCAAACGCGGTATACGGCGCGACGCCCGCCAATCCACTCAAGGGGTCGAAAGACGGAACCGATGGAGGGGCGGCTTGCTGAACGACATGGATAACGAGCAAGGTCGCTCGTAGGCGCTCTGCCAGTTCCTGAACGGCTTTGGTTACGGCCTCAGGCTCCGATAGATCTACTGCGAAAAGTACTGTCATACGGCGCCCTCACGCTAAATCCGGGCAAAAAAGAAGATAGCGGAGTGAGATGCGATTTTCTCTCCTTCCGCTATCTTCCCCTACGTCTCGACAGAAAGGCTAAAGAACCCTTCGCCCCTGGATCAGCCTGACGATAAGCACGATCACAGCAATTACCAGTAGAATGTGCAGGAGAGATCCGAGATTCAGGGCAAAGTAACCGAGCGCCCACAGGATCACCAGAATGACGACTATTAACCAAAGCATCGATCTACCTCCCTTTCGTGAATGGGTTGAAAAACGGCGGGTCAAATACCCGGTAGGGGGGTTCAACCGCTGGTTCCGTTATTCTTCGCTACGTAGTCCCCTGTAGTCTGTTTCGCGCACCGTGGTGATATGATTGTAACCTGCCTCCTTTTTGTAACGGTTTTTATGCGTTAATTGTTACCAACATATGCGTACGTTTAATCGCAATGCTATGGCAGGTCTCTGGATAACACCATCGGCTTTACCGAACCGTCAGGCCCCGCCTCATTTGTGGAGAAGCATTTTCCCGGACAGGGTTCGGTTTTCGTTTCCGGCTGTTGCAATTACCTGATAGAAGTACATCCCCGACGACAGGGAAGTCGCATCCAGGGTCATTTCCCGGGCTGCACCCGCGGAAAACGCCATGGCGGACGTCGTAAGCACTTTTCGACCCAATACGTCGAATACGACGACGCGCACGGCGGCTGCTTCGGGTAAATCGAACCGAATGGTTGTGCTCGGATTGAACGGGTTGGGATAGTTGCCGTGCAGCCGGTAGGCAAGCGGGAGGTCCTCCGTTATCACGGCAGTCAACGTGCCGCGCACGAGGCGCACTTCCGCCGCCGTCCCCGCCGTTTGCAAGCTACCGTCGGAACTCAGCACCCTGTGGTAAACGGTAAGGGGGACGTTCATAGGGATGTTGAGGAGTTGAAGCACGGTATTTACGTCCCGGTAGGTAATGGAAGCGGTAGGAGTTTCGAGCAATGGACTGCTGAAGAATACGGTCTGAAACGTCGGATCGTTGCTGATCTGCCACCGATACACCACCGGGTTGCCGTTCGGATCTGCCGCTGCCGTCCAGGTGGCCGAAAGCGGAGTTGACGCAGGACCTTCGAGCGTGATCACAGTGCCCCCTGAAGGAGCCGTGACGGCAGCGGCGGCCGGGGCGAGGTTCGTTGCGGGAAGCAACTGGGCGCGCAGCTCACCGGCGGGATACTGAGTGGAATGCACGTTGACATAGAATCCACCTTCCCGGAAAGCAGCCACCTGTTCCTCGGTTAACGCAAACGTGTTTTCCTCTGCTTTGAAGGCGCCTTCCCGTTTGTTTTCCGCAAGTGTGGTCTTCAGGTCGAACAAAGGAGCGCCATTCGTTCCGGCCGCGCCGGGATGGAGGTGCGCCCCTCCCCGAACGGCAGGATTGAAGTCGGAAACGAGCCCGCTGAAGCTTCCCGAAACCGTTATCGTTCTGGCTTGCTCGTTCAGCGATGCCAGCACCACACCGGAACCGGTAGAGGACGTGGCGGCGACTTCATTATCGGCCGATAGCCTCCCTTCCAGCAGCCTGACGTTCATCGGGAAAAGGGTGCCCCTTATCTCACCCCCCCGGTTGTTTACCGTATGTACGTTTACGTACTGGTTTCCACTCTGAAGGTCGGTTATTTCCTCAGCGGTAAGGGTTTTGGTGTTGCCTGCGGCCGCAAACGTCCCGCTCCGCTGGTCGGCGTTGACCGTGCTGACCAGGTTATAGGCGATGGGCCCGTTGCTGCCGAAAGGCGCTTTGTGTACATGAGCGCCCCCGGCCACGGTCGGATCGAAATTGGAGCCGAGTTTTTCGAATGACCCTGTGATGGTACCCTGGTTCCCGGCCAGTTCCAGCAATGCGCCCCCCGTGCCGGTAGTGAAAGCGTTATTTGCCGCGCTCGTCAGAGGGGTACGGTACAGAATGCTGCCGGTGGGCGTCAGTTGACCCCGTATCTCTCCACCGGGACGGCCCAACGTATGTATGTTGACGTACAGCCCACGGCTTCGCAGGAGTTCCTTCTGCTCGGCCGTCAGGGTCCGTGTATTCTGCGCCGCCTCGAACGTACCGCTGCGGCGATCCGCGTTAAGGGTAGGAGTCAGCTCCACCTCGATGCCGCCGTTTTGCCCGAACAGCCCCTTATGGATGTGGGCGCCTCCGCGCACGTTGGTGTTGACGTCGGTAAGGAGGCCGCTGAAACTGCCGGTTACCGTCAGAACGTCCCCATCGAGGGTAGCCTGAACCGTTCCCATGCCCGGACTCGAATTCGTGGGCACCTCCTGAACGCTCGAAAGTGCAGCCGTAAAAGTTTCGGTTGCGGCATTTTCGGACCCATACCGTTCCACCACTCCGGTGTGAGAAGAACGATCCGTCGCAATCGGATTAACGTCGTTGGGTGAGCCGTACAGGGCGTTTGTGTGCGCAGTGGCCGACAGTGGGGCCAGTGAAGCCAACAGCATAAATGAGGCGATAGCCCGGCTCCCGATTTTCCTCTCGTAACTCCTTATCATGGCCACCTCGATTGTAGAGATTGATGGATACGATCAAATTGTTGTTCAAACGATAATGAATAAGGTATCTCGCTCTTCATCATTTATTCAATGTGTTCCGGCGCATAATTTGTAACATCTCGGGTTTCCACAAGGTTAGGAATCACGTTGATCTGCATTCCGCTCCGAGTTCGCGGGCTGTCTTTGAACGTCTCACTTCCGCTCTCTCTGCGTGAAGCGAGGGATAGGAGATACTGGCATCTACCACCTATGAAAAAACATTCGTTATTCCTTTTCTGGATTGTGCTGGTGTTCGGACTGATCCATCCGCTCAACAGCGTCCGCGCCCAGACGACCGCTGCACCGGATCGCCCCGTCCTCACATTGAAAGATATCCACGCCTCCGCCCAATTCTATGGGCGTTTTTTCGAAGGGGGGAGATGGGCCGGGTCAGGGCCGGTTGTGACGTTTGTAGAATCCGAGGGCGCTTCCACCAACTTGATGAGCTTCAACCTGGAAACCGGCGAGAGGAAGCAACTCATCGACGGAAGTAAACTGGTAGCCGCCGACGTCGGAAGGGCGATTCGCATTGAGGATTACCAGTTCGCACCGGACGGCAACACGATTCTGCTTTTTACGGATACCGAGCCGGTCTGGCGGTTGAATACCAAAGGTTTTTATTACCTGTACGACATCAAGGCAAATCGGCTCACCCCGATATCAGACAGGAGCAAGGGTTTTCAGATGTTCGCCAAGCTCAGTCCGGATACACGCTATGTGGCTTTTGTTCGTGATCGCAACCTGTTTCTGGTAGATCTTTCCAGCATGAAAGAAGTCCCTCTTACGTCGGACGGATCCGAGGGAGGAATCATCAACGGCACGACGGACTGGGTGTACGAAGAAGAGTTTGGATTGCGGGACGCCTGGGCGTGGAGTCCGGATGGCCGGTACATTGCCTTTCTCCAGTTGGACGAAACGCGCACGCGGCCCTTCCAGATGGCGGATCTACGCCCGGTTTATCCGGAAAGCATTGAATTCCGCTACCCGAAGGCTGGGGAGGCCAATAGCGAGGTGCGTGTAGGGGTAGTTTCCATTCCCGAAACCAGCGTGTCTTTCTTCGATACCGGCGCCTGGCAGGCCGGTGGAGATAGCCTGGAGTACATACCTCAACTCGGCTGGACACCCATGATAGATGGCGCCCACTATGTCTGGATGTTTCGGATGGACCGCGACCAGAACGACCTGGACGTACTGTATGCCGATCCGAAAAGCGGGAAAACCCGAAGGATTCTGAAGGAAAAGGAACAGACGTGGATCGATGTCGAGACAGGCTTCAGCGACCTCGATGTGGGCAGCCTCACCTACCTGCCGGACGGCAAGCACTTCGTGTGGACCAGCAGTCGCGATGGATACCGGCATCTGTACCTGTATGAAAACAGCGGCCGGTTCCTCCGGCAATTGACTCGAGGAAACTGGGACGTCACGGATTTTCACGGTATCGATCAGAAGGCGGGTCAGGTTTACTTTACCGCCACTATCGACAGCCCGCTGGAAAGGCATTTCTACAGGGTGCGCTATGCCGAGAAACCCTCCGAGGCGGTTTCGTCGCCTCAGCGGATCAGCACCCGGCCGGGCTGGCACGACATCAACATGTCGCGCGATTTGAACTACTACATCGATTCGTTCTCCAACGCGGTCACACCGACCGTCGTCTCCCTGCATCGGGCGGATGGAACGCAAATAAACGTACTGGAAGGAAATGAGGCGCTGGCGGGCCTCATGCAGCGCTACGACCTTCCGCCGCCTGAATTCTTGACCGTACCCGGCGCCGACGGGACGCCTTTGAATGCCTATATCATCAAGCCTCGGGATTTCGATCCGTCAAAAAAATACCGGCTCCTGATGCATGTATACGGAGGGCCGGGTTCTCAAGAGGTTCGTAACCAGTGGGGTGGCCCCGAGCGGATATGGCATCACATGCTGGCGGAACAGTTCGGTATACTGGTGGCCGGAGTGGATAACAGGGGCACCGCCGGAAGGGGCAAAGCCTTTCAGGGAGCCGTCTACAAGCAACTGGGTATTCTTGAGGCACAGGACCAGATCGCAGCGGCAAAGTACTTTGGCAACATGGCCTACGTGGATGCTTCTCATATCGGCATCTGGGGGTGGAGTTACGGGGGGTTCATGACACTGATGTCCATGCTGACGGACGACGGCCCCCGAACCTTCAGGCTCGGAGTAGCCGTCGCTCCGGTATCGGACTGGCGTTTGTACGACACCATCTACACGGAACGCTTCATGTCCACGCCGCAGAACAATGCGGGTGGGTACGATTTGGCCGCGCCGGTTCGGTATGCCGACCGGCTCGCAGACAACCAGAAGCTGCTCATCATCCATGGGGATGCCGACGACAATGTGCATTATCAGAATACCGTTCAGATGATCGATGCGCTTCAGCAGGCCAACAAGCAGTTCTCCATGATGGTGTATCCCGGTCGGAACCATGGCATTTACGGGGGCATGACCCGGCTGCATCTTTATGGATTGATTACGGAGTTTGTCAAAAACAACTTGTAGAACCTTCCGTCTGCCCCGTAAATGCTATATTGGGTCGGTTCCTTCCCGAGAGGAACCGACCTTTTTACATCGCTTCCTCGTTCCCCGATACCGGCCATGGCACATACACCCGATTTGCTGTTGAAAGGCGGCACCATCCTGAATCCCGAATCCGGGGAAACCTTCCGGAAGGACCTTCTCATTCAAAAAGGATCGATTGCTCACATTGGCGAGGATCTGGACGCCGATTCGTGTCCCGTGCTGGATTGTACGGGCCGGTACGTGTCGCCGGGGTGGATGGATATGCACGTCCATCTGAGGGAGCCGGGATACGAGTACAAGGAGACGATCGAGAGCGGTTGTGCGGCGGCTGCGTTCGGTGGATTTACCGCTGTGGCCTGTATGCCCAACACCAATCCACCAATCTCTACGCGAAATGTCGTGGAGTTCGTCATCGACCGGGCATCCGCAACGGCAGTGGATGTCTACCCCATTGCTACCGTCACGAAAGAGCGTAAGGGAGCCGAACTTTCGGAAATGATGGATCTGGCGGAAGGAGGGGCCGTTGCGTTCAGCGATGACGGCGCGCCCGTACAACACTCCGGCGTCATGCGACGAGCCCTGGAATACAGCGCCATGCTCGACCGCCCGATCATAAACCACGAAGAAGACCTGACGCTCAACCCGGAAGGCCATATGCACGAAGGGCTCGTAGCGACGCGGCTGGGCATACCCGGCATTCCCGCCCCGGCGGAAGAAGTGATGATCGCACGGGATATTTTGCTGGCTGAGTACACCGGAGGGCATGTCCATGTCGCCCACATTTCCACGCGTAAGGCGGTGGATCTCGTACGGCAGGCAAAAAAGCAGGGGATTCGGATTACCACGGAAGCATGCACCCACCACTTTACGCTCACCGATCAGGCGGTTGAGGACTCCGCGTATTCAACGAACATGAAGATGCATCCGCCTCTCCGCACGGCTGCCGACGTAGATGCCGTCATCGAGGGGCTGAAGGACGGTACCATCGACGCCATCTGCACGGATCATGCGCCCCATGCCCATTTCGAAAAGGAGGTTGAGTTCAACGCGGCGCCCTTTGGCATCATTGGTCTCGAAACCGCATGGGGGCTGATCGTTTCCCGGCTGGTTCGGTCCGGGGCGCTGTCGCTGGTGGAGGCAGTACGGAAAATTACCGTAGAGCCGCGCCGGATTCTTCGCCTCCCGCTGCCTCGAATCGCTGAAGGAGAGCGCGCCAACCTGACCATATTCGACGATTCAACCGCGTGGACGTTCGACTCGCAGCATATTCGCTCCCGAAGCCGGAATACGCCTTTCCTCGGCTGGGAACTGTCGGGGCGAGCCTGGGCGATCTATAACAAAGGAATGCTCGTGCAGTCGGCCCCTTGACGCCGTCCTTTTGGGGATTGTGTAGGGAATTTCCCTGTTTCCCGTCGTCAATCGGTTAAATCGGGCCAGGCCGCGCCGATACTTAGTGCATCAAGCATCCCGGCATTCTCATGGGTATAGATCAAAAACGACCCGCAGAACTGATTCTGCTCAGGCTTATCGAAGCGGTCTGGGATTCGGCAGTGCATGCCCGTCGTACCGACGACGTGGATCGGTTGTCCATCGCTCTGGAAGACTTGTATCGGCTTCACGGCGAACCCTTCGGGAGCTCCCGCGCCGCCTTGGTGCTCTGGCTCGAACACGGGCGGGCGACCACCGTAAATTGAGGATCGTTGCCGTATCGCACCCTTGAGGCGGGCTATCTGCCCTCTCTTGCATCACGCGCGCGTGACTGAATGTAATCTATCTGGAATACGCTTCTTCGTTCGGTCCCTTCTGGTCGGTTATTACGTATCCAAATGCGGCTTACCGTTTAACAGGCTGCCGATTTACCGTGAACCCGGAGGCGCAACCATGCTTCCGGTTGGCGGAAAGGGCTCCTGTAAACCATTGGCGTGTGCACACATCACGACCGGTTAAAACGGTATAGCTCGCAGTGATCGAACCGATAACAAATTTTGGAGGGGAGAGATGAAGTGTCAGGAAGTGATGACCCGTAACCCCAGAACCTGTACTCCGGAAGATACCGTACAGGACGCCGCCCGGATGATGAAGGAGGAGAACGTAGGCCCCATCCCGGTAGTGGAGGCCCGCGGTTCGGCCAACCTGATAGGTATCGTTACGGATAGGGACATAGCCATTCAGGTTGTGGCCAAAGGTAAAGATGCATCAACGCGGGTAAAGGACGTAATGACCCGCAACCCCATAACCTGCATGGTGGATGATGACGTCCAAAAAGCCATGGAGGTAATGGAAAGCCGTCAGGTCAGGCGTCTGCCCGTAGTTGATGACGGGGGCAGCCTGGTTGGCATCATCGCGCAGGCAGATATCGCCACACGTGTAGCGAAAGACCGAAAGACCGGTGATATGGTGCAGGGAATCTCCGAGTCGTAACCTGCAACCGCGCCAAAGGAACGGCGCCGGAAGCGTTGCATACGGCTTTCGGCGCCGTTGTTCATTCAGCCAGCGCCGCCCGCAATATCTCGGCCGGGTGGAGTGCTTTGCGTGAAGTCGTATCCTCCAACTGACTCCGGCAGGAGACTCCGGATGCAGCGATGATCGTGTCCGGAGAGGCCGCCCGAACGGCAGGCGCCAACCTATGTTCGGCCATTCGGATGGAAATATCGTAGTGTTCTTTTTCGTATCCGAATGCCCCCGCCATGCCGCAGCATCCCGAATCGATTACGGTAGCGGAATAATTCGTCGGCAGCGATAGGCACCGCTGGGAGGGCCCCGACCCCACGATGGCCTTCTGGTGGCAGTGGCCGTGGATCATGACGTTTTTCTGGTCATCCTTCCACTTTACGCCGCCCAGCGTAGCCGATTGCGAAACGAACTCTTCGAACGTAAGGGAAAGCTCCGCAACCTTCTTTACACGGGGGTCGTTCGGCAAGAGAGCGGCCAGTTCGTCGCGGAAGGTAAGGATGCAACTGGGTTCCAACCCGACAATCGGCAGCCCCTGTTCCGCGAAGGGATATAACACATCGAGCGCCTCCAGGAGTAGCGCCCGCGCTTCCCTGACGAGTCCTTTCGAAAGCAAAGGGCGCCCGCAGCAGGCCCGCGAATCCGGGACCAGAACGGTATGACCTGTGCGTGAGAAAAACTCGGCCGCCGCCCTGCTGGTTTCCGGATAGCTGAAGTTGTTGAACGTGTCCGCGAACAGGACCACGGTAGAAGTGCCTTCGGGCCACTGGCGGCGGGCAAACCAGTCGGTAAAAGGTTCGCTCGCAAAGGGAGGAAGCTTCCGGTTCTTGCTTACTCCGAGCGATCGCTCCAGCCAGGTGCGAATGAACTGCTGCCGATTCGCCCAGTTGGCCACCGGATTGAAACGGGTCGGCGTTTTTCGAAGAAGTTGCGGCATATGAGCGAATAGCCGCGTCCGCAACGGTATCGGGTTGGCCTGCCAGTATTTGTCCAGCCATTCGGTCTTGATGCGGGCCATATCCACATTGGACGGGCACTCCGTTTTACACCCTTTACACTGGACGCAGAGTTCAAGCACTTCGAACAGCCGGTGACTCGTGAAGCTGTCGGGGGGAAGAAAACCCGACATGGCCATTCTGAGCGCGTTGGCTCTTCCGCGCGTAGAATGCTCCTCTTCGCGCGTAACCATGAAACTGGGGCACATCGAGCCGGAATGGAGCTTACGGCAGGCTCCGTTTCCATTGCATAATTCTATGGCCCCTGCAAAACTGCCCAGCTCGGACCAGTCCATCACTTCCTCGACCGGGATGGTGTGGTACGACGGCGCCCCCGTTGCAAGCCTCCCGGCGGGCCACTACACCCTGAACGTCCAGAGCGCAGACAGCGACCCGCACCCGTACGCGTTCCGCGTGCTGGATGTCGGCGGCGCGACTCCGG
>CBDUBS010000005.1:0-52814 GCA_965365445.1 uncultured bacterium
AAAGCATCCGGCAGTTTTACGTCCCCGATGATGTACGGATTGCCGAAGGATAGCAGCACGACCGGTACGTTCCGTTCCGCGAGCCGGTTCAGGAGAAGCCGCTGGGGGTCGGCGAGGTCCATCCGACCCGTGCCGGGGCGGCCGTACACGAAGGCCGATACCAGGACGGCATCCGACCGCCGGGCTGCCTCGACCGCCGCCGCCACGTCTCTCGGCCCTGACCTTCGCCCGATGCGCCGCGTGGAGAGATCGAGGTTGCCGAGAAGCCGGAGGCCGGTATGCAATTCCTCCCCGGCTTCATCGGACTCCGCAAGGACTACGCTCAGCACGCGCCGCTTCTTCTTCCCGAGCGGCAGCAGAGAGCCGTCGTTTTGCAACAGCGTCAGCGAGGCCCGCGCCACCGCTTCGCTGACGGCCGTATGCCGGACATCGCCAATGATCCGGGAGACGAACTCCTCCTCGACCCGGCGGTTTTCGTGCAGGCGGAGCCGCTCCTTTTCCTGAAGGATTCGCCGGACCGAAGCCTCGATGCGTGACACGGAGAGGCGTCCCGAACCGATGGCCTCCAGAATGGCTTGATGGGCCTTCGGTACGTTTTCCGACATGAGCAGCACGTCCGCGCCGGCTTCTATCGCCCGCACGGCGATTTCACCCGTCGAGAACCGCCGCGTTACCCCTTCCATGTTCAGCGCATCCGTGACGATCAGTCCCTCGAACCCGAGGTCGCCCCGGAGCAGATCGTGCGTGATTGTACGGGAGAGCGACGCAGGAACACCTTTCTCCGTTTCCAAGCGGGGCAGGGCCAGGTGCCCCGTCATTACGCTGCGCACCCCGGCCCGGACGGCCGCCCGGAACGGAACGAGTTCTATTTTATCCAGCCGTTCCCGGTCGAAGGGCAGCAGCGGCAGCTCGTCGTGGGAGTCGATTGCCGTATCCCCGTGGCCGGGGAAGTGCTTCACGGTAGCAACGACTCCGCCGTCTTGAAGGCCCCGTATCATGGCCGTCGTAAGTTCGGCGACGAGATCCGGGTGCTCGCCGAAGGACCGGGTATTGATGACCGGGTTTTCAGCGTTGTTGTTGACGTCGGCAACGGGGGCATACACCTGATGAACGCCCATGGCCCGTGCTTCCTGCGCCGTGACCCGGCCCACGGCATAGGCCAGGCCGGGGTTCCGGGTGGCGCCCAACGCCATGGCCCTGGGAAACGTCGTTGCCCCGCTGACGCGCATTCCGGGGCCCCACTCCATGTCCTGCGAGACGAGCAGGGGAACGGAAGCCCGTTCCTGAAGCCGATTGGCGAGCCGGGCCTGGGCCTCCGGCTCTCCCTGGAAAAAGACGATTCCACCGACACCCACGTTACGAACCAGCCCGACCAGCCGGTCGTATTCCGCTCCTTGCATGCGGTCCGGGCGGCCGAACGCCTCCACCGTAAACAACTGCGCCACTTTTTCCTCCAGCGTGAGATCCCGCAGGGTGCGTTCGGCCCAGGAGTCCGCCGGTTGAGCGGGTGTGGCAGCGTGCGACGGGGCGGAGCTCGGGGGGGGCGCTATGACGGGTGCAACGCGGCGCGGGCTGCACCCGGCGGCGCTCAGTCCCCAGATCAGCACGGGAGCGAGATAAAGAAGGAACTTCACGTACATGATGGTCGGCAAACGAATGGGTATCGAGGGGAGCGTATAGGACGCTGCGTTCGGGAATTGGTTTGCTCGTACCGGGAAGATCTTGCGCCCGAGCGTTCCGGTGTAAACCCGGCTTGAACGTTGCCAAAATGATCCGGATGTTGGATTTTACGTTCTCCCTCCAACCGATCGGGTATCATGGGTCGTATAATCGAGACAGGCGAAACGTCCGCCAAGAGGCGTCATGCGCATATGCGTTCGTGCGCCGAGGTCCTCCGGCTTCTCGCCGAAAGCGGGCGTTTCGGGAATGAAGAAAAAGACATGGCCGCTTTTCTGGTGTTTAACCTTCGCGGTATATACCAGAGTATAGAAGAAAGCGCGCAGGCCTGGGACGAAAAGAATTACTGGAAAAAGGCCGAGAACCTGCGGCAGACGTGGCGGTGGAGCCGGCTGGCGGCCGACGAACTGGCCGGTTTGATCCATGCCGGGCGGTGGGAGGACGCACCTGCCCTGCTGATCGGGTTGATTCCGTACTTTAACGACGTGACCATAACGACGATAACCCGCGATGCCGACTGGTGGTGCGGCGCTCTCCGCGCCCTGCGGCGCGAAAAACAATCCGCGGCCTGAGCAGGGCCCGCCGTCCGGAACGAAACCGGCCTCTTTTTTCGCTTATGTCCTCTTCTTCCGATACGCTCCGTCCCGGTGTGCTGCTCGTCGCTCCGCCGATGCTCCAGGATCCAAACTTCAAGCGATCCGTCGTGTTGTTGTGTGAGCACAGCGGCGAGGGCAGCTTCGGGTTGATGCTCAACCGCCCGCTCGATCTTCAACTCAAGGATGTGCTGGAGGATATCGCTCCGTTCGAGGATCATCTTTCCCTCGGAGGGCCTGTCGAGCCCAACACGTTGCACTTTCTCCACCGTTTCGAGGAGGTGCCTCAGGCGATCCGTGTAGCGGACGATATATACTGGGGAGGAGAGTTCGAGGCCATCAAAGACCTTGCGCGCTCCGGACAGGCTCACGGGGAAAGCCTGCGCTTCTTCCTCGGATACGCCGGGTGGACCACCGGACAGCTCGGCCAGGAAGTGGAAGCCGGGGGCTGGATTCTGGCCGAAGCCGATTCGAGCCGGGTGTTTCCGGAAGAACCGTTTCGTCTCTGGCGCCTCATACTCAGGAATATGGGGGGCGAGTATGCCGTGCTGGCGAATTTCCCGGACGATCCGAGGCTGAACTGACCGGAGCTATCCCTCGTTGGGCCCGGTGCAATGCCTGTAGATGAACCGGTATTGGAGCCCCGCGCCGATCAGCACGAGCGCGTGAAACACTTCGTGGCCTTCGATTACGCCCGGCCACAGGACCGGTTTTTCCAGCACGAAGACAACGGCCGAAAGCATGAGGACGAACAGGCCCCAGTAAAACGGTTTCAGGCGTTCCAACCCGACCTCCCGGGTAAACGTTACGATTCCTCCAGCCGGAACCCATCCGACGGCAGCGTACGTCAGGGCCGACATCCAGAGGCTCATCGGCCACAGCACCATTTTCACTACCAGGGCCGCAAGCGCGGTAACCCACGTGGCGCCCAGCAGTCTGGATGCCCACGGGCTTGTCAGCGTGCCGTAAACGGCCGAACTCGTCCCGGCGATGACGAAGAAAATGGCCGCGTGGTCGAGCCGTTTCAGCGGGGCGAGTCGTTCCGGCGGCCAGTCGAACCAGTGGAACAGCACGCTCGCCGAAAACACGAACAGCATCGAAAGGCCGTAGGCTGTCAGTCGGCGCCGGGTGCGCCTGCTCGCTCCGTTCCGGTGCGCCCGGCGAAGCAGTGCGGCAAGCCCCGCCGCGCTCATCAGAACACCAAGCAGGTGGCTGAACACGCTGAATGGATCGCGTATACCCCATACAGACAGGGCATCGAACAACATGGCTCCAGGCTGATGATTTACAGATCTCCCCGTTGCGGCCGAAGCAACACCTCTTCCACGACGCTGCGCTCGCTGAGGCGGTAAACGTTCAGGATGGTTTGCGCGACGTCCTCGGCGGGCATGAAGCGTTCCTCCGGCTGGTCCGAGCCTTCCCAGCTCGGCGTGAACGTAGCGCCGGGCAGGACGGCCGTGACCCGTATTCCGCTATGCTTTGTTTCTTCGCGCACCGAGCGGGCCAGCCCGAGCAACCCGTGTTTGGCTACGTTATACGCTACGCCGCTCGGGTATGCCCGGATGGAAGCCACCGAGCACAGGAAGAAAACGGCCCCGCTCCCGGCTTCGATCATGGGCGGGAGAAAAGCGCGCGTTACAAGGTAGGCGCTGGTCAGGTTGACCTCGATCTGGTCACGGAACGTTTCGGGTTCCGTTTCGCGCAGCGATCCGGGACGAAATGCCCCGGCATTGTTCACCAGTACGTCGGCGGCGCCCCATCGCCGGGCTATCTCGGCGGCGGTTTGCGCAACGGCAGCGGCGTCGGTCACGTCGCAGGGGTATGCGTCCGCTTCGGCGCCGGCTTCGCGGCAACGGGCGGCGACGGAAGCCAGATTACCGGCGTTACGGGCGAGGAGGGCCAGCCGGGTTTCCGGTTCGGCTGCAAAGGCCAGAGCCGTTGCGGCCCCGATCCCCTGACTGGCGCCGGTTATGACGATACAGGGCATGGTCGTGATGTCAAATGCGCTGGATGAGGCGCATGAACTCGGAGCGGGTGCTGGTCGAGTTCAGGAATGCGCCGCTCATTGCGCTCGTCGTCGTAACGGAATGCTGCTTCTCGGCCCCCCGCATCATCATGCACAGGTGTTGCGCCTCGATGACTACCCCTACCCCTTCCGGCTTCAGAACCCGGTCTATGGCATCCCGTATCTGTATCGTCAGCCGCTCCTGTACCTGCAGCCGCCGTGCAAACACATCCACCACGCGCGGGATCTTGCTCAATCCCACGATTCGGCCTTTCGGGATGTAGGCTACGTGCACCTTTCCGAAAAACGGCAACATATGGTGCTCACACAGCGAGTACAGTTCGATGTCCTTGACCAGAATCATTTCGCTGTAGTCCTCATGGAAAACGGCAGAGCCCAGAATGGCGTCCGGATCCTGCGTGTACCCGTGCGTGAGGAACTGGTAGGCTTTTGCAACCCGCTCCGGGGTTTTCAGCAATCCTTCCCGGTCGGGGTCCTCTCCGATCATGGTCAGGATGTCGCGCATACGCCCGGCGATGGCGGCGGTGGCGGCGCCGTCGTACCGGTCCTCCCGTTGATAGAGCAAAGAAGGGCTTTCTTCATACCCATCTGTGAAGGATTCGGGGGCCGGCTCGATCGGCGTCGGAAAGGGTGGTTTCATACACTTCGTCGGATTGAAGGGTCATTCTCCCCGGTACTCGGCAACGTTTCGTTCCGTCTCGAATAACCGGATCACTTCGAGGCGGCCCGCAGGAAGGTGGTGCTCAAGCTGCTCCCAGAAGGCCACCACCAGATTCTCGCTACTCGGCAATATCCCGCGGAGAAAGTCCACGTCGAGGTTCAAATTGGCGTGGTCGCATTTCGACAGGATGCGTTCCTCCAGAACGGCCCGCAGCACCCCCAGGTCGATGACGTACCCGGTATCGGGGTCGGGCTCTCCGGCCACGGTTACTTCCAGGGTGTAGTTGTGGCCGTGCCAGTTCGGACTGTTGCATTTCCCGAAGGTGCGCCGGTTCCACTCGTCCGATTGCCGGGGGTTGTGCAGGCGATGCGCGGCGTTGAAATGCACCTTGCGGGTGACGCGGACGAGCGGCATACGGATGAACGCGGTCGGGTGAAAAAGGCGATGTCCCGTTAACGATTCCGCTCTTTCGCCGTTCCGGCTTCCTCGTTTTCAGGAAGGGGAACGAGCCCTCAGCCCTCATTTACCGGGGGTTTTACCCTATATTCTACCTGTACCTACCCCTTTGCCATACCCCAGGTTGCTCATGAGGCAAAAATCTCTTTTCGAGCGCATCGCGGATCGCGAAATTCCGGCGGATTTCGTTTACGAGGATTCCCGATGCTTTGCCATCCGCGACATCAATCCCCAGGCGCCCACCCACATCCTCATCATTCCCCGGAAGCGGATCACCGGCCTGGACGTCATTGAAGAAGGGGACGCCGCCCTGATCGGGCAGTTGTTCGTAGTGGCGCGCCGGCTGGCCGCCGATGAAGGTCTGCGCAACGGCTACCGGACCGTTTTCAACAACGGGCCGGATGCCGGGCAGTCCGTGGATCATCTGCACCTTCACCTGCTCGGCGGACGCCCGCTCGCCTGGCCTCCCGGCTGATCCGGGCCGCCCTTCTATGCGATGGCCTCCCCCCTGAAGGTTTGCCAAGGAGCCGCGTTCTGCCTGGCCTGGCTCAGTTGCATCGTCGTGTCGGCCGGCGCGCAGCCGACCCGGCACGTCGAAACGGGTTTCGAACGGGATGTCAATCGCTACGCCTGGGGAGCCGGGATCGTTCTGGACGAACGGTTGGGGCCGTATACGCTCTTTCTGCAAGACCGCTTTACCTCCGACGCTTACATCCTGTTCTCGGATCGCCTCAGCTTTCGCGACGAGAACCAGCTGGCCTGGCGGATCAGCAGGCCCTTCGGTAGCCGTCTGACGGCCGGATTGTTCGGTCATTCGGCCTGGTTCAGCCAGAGTTCCGTGTTCAGTCAGGAGATATACGCCGCCCTGCGCGTGCAACCGCTCGTATATGCTTCATTCGAGCCGCTGCTCGGCGTGGCGTGGGATCGAAGGCAGGGCGTTGCCCTCACCGAGGGCCGCATTCCGCTGCGGACCGATGCAGGCCCGGCCTACGGGTGGCGCATGAGCCTCGTTCCGCCCCCGCTCGACGGTTACCAGGTGTACCTTCGCGCCGATGGGACGTGGCAGGCCATCAACCCGCGCCGGGGGCGTTCCATGCACCTCAGCGCCGGGGCGGAACGGATGTTCGAGCAGACCCGTGTAAGCTTGCAGGTATCCCTGGCCGGCGTTCGCCGGGACGCTTATCAGGCCGTCTCGTTCCTCAACCGGGACGTGCCCACAGATCGTTTGTCCGAAACCGTGGAAGCGACCGTCAGCGATACGCTCGAAGCGGCGGCTACGCTCGAAACGCCCATTTACGGCAACCTGCGCCTGACCGGGCGGATGGATCTCGGGTTGAACAACCGCCGAATCCAGACCCTACGGGCTCCGGAGTCCTCGCTGTTTTTTGATACCCGGTTCAGCCGCAGCTCCGTCGATGCAGAGCTGGCGCTGCTCTACGAAGTCCGCCGCCTCATGATTCGTATGGCCGTGCAGAACGGCGCCGAAATCGAGCGTCGGGAGTTGACCAATACCGACGACCTTCCGGCTGCACAGGCCGCCCAGAAAACCGGCATTCTCCGACAGGCCGATTACGACCGGGGCCATCTGACCCTGCTAACCAACGTGCGCGCTTCCTTATCCGACCGCCTCGCCCTGTCTCTCCAGGGCGCATCGAGCATTCTGCGACACGACACGCCTCAGGCCAACCTCGACGACCGCGACGAAGTATACCATCAGGGTGAAGCCGGCATTCAGGTTACACTCAGTCGCTACCTCCAGGCAGACGTCCGGGCGTTCGGCACGTACTCCCATACCGTCTATCTCGACGGGGCCCGCTCGGCCGAAAACGCCGTACAACGGTCGATTCGGCTGCGGCCCGGCCTGACGTGGTCGCCCGGATCGGCCACGCGGGTGCGGCTTTCCCCGGAAGTCCGCGCCACCTATACCGTCGACGACTTCGTGCTGCCCGGCAGGCAGTCCACCGACCAGTCGGCCCGCGAGTTGCGTTACGATGGAGAAGTGGAGCACGACTTCGGGTCAAACGTTCGGGTGCGTGCACAGGGCAGTTACAGTACGCTTTTCCTGGGGCGCCTGCTCTGGAATGAGTTTGCGGAGATCCCGTTCGATACGCTCAATACGTACAGCGGATGGCTCCGGCTGCAAACCGGAGAACGTATTGTCGGCGAAATCGGCCTGCGGTTCTTCATCCGAAGCGACTTCGACCGCTCGGTTACGGTCCGATACGGGCGCACTTCTCCTGACGGGGCCGACCTGGTATCCAGCATCACCCGAACCGGCCGTGTGCGGATCGAGCAGATCGGGCCGACGTGCAGCATCACCTGGCCGACGCGGTTCAGCGCCCTGCTCCGGCTCGACGGCTGGCTCAACATACAGCATATCCGCCGCAGGCTGTACGGCGATTTGCCGTCCGCTTCCGCCGAAGCCATTCGGGAAGCAGGCCGCCGGGGAACCAGCCAGGTCATACCGAATCTCAGACTGGCCATACGCTGGAACCTGTAACGAGCAACCTGCCCCTATGAAAACGCTCGGAGTGACCGGAGGAATCGGCTCGGGAAAAACGGAAGCCTGCCGCATACTGGAAACCCTGGGAGCGCAGGTTTTCTACGCCGACGACGAGGCGAAAACCATCATACAGAAGCATCCCGAGGTGCGCCGCGACATGATCCTCGCCTTCGGCCCCGATACCTACGACGCCGAAGGGCGCCTGAACCGCGCCTACGTTGCCTCACGCGTGTTCGGCAGCCCGGAGCGGCTGGCCCTGCTCAACCGGATCGTACATCCGCGTGTTTATGAGGCTTTCGAGCAGCGGAAGCAGAAAGCGGAGGAAAGCGGGCTGCTCGTCCTGGAGGCGGCCCTGCTGTTCGAAAGCGGGGGAGATGCCTACGTGGATCAGGTGCTCGTTCTAGAAGCGCCCTCGGAGGTGCGCGTGCAGCGAGTTACGCGGCGGGACCGCACCTCACCCGAAAGCGTGCAGGCCCGGATCGCCCACCAGTGGCCCCGGGAAGAGCGGCTCCGGAGGGCGGATCATGTGATCTACAACACGGGCTCGCTCTCCGATCTCCGGCGCGAGGTCGAAACGCTGTTTCGCGAATTGACGTCCGCGTGAACGGTTTACGTACCCGAAATCACGATATCGCGCAAGACGTTCGCTTCGGTCTGCACTTCGCTCAGGCGGTACTTGACCACGTCGCCGATGCTGATCAGGCCGCGCAGTTTGCCGTCCTCTACCACCGGAAGGTGCCGGATGCGGTATTCCGTCATCCACGTCATAACGTCCTTCACCGAATCCCGGGGGGTGCAGACATGGATATGGCGCGACATCAGATCGGCTACTTTCAATCCCAGAATGCGCTCACCTTTTTCCGCGAGGCCCCGGGCCACATCGCGCTCGGAAATGATGCCGACGGCCTCGGCCTTTTCGTCCAGCACGACGAGCGCCCCGATGTGGTTCGTGTGCAACATGGAAATCGCTTCGGAAACGGGCGCCTTCGACGTGATGGAGAACACCGCGCTTCCCTTGGACCGGAGGATGTCGGCTACAGGCATACGCTCACGATGAGGTTATGGGAACCTTGCTGAAAAGAAGTTCCAGTGAACGGCAACGAAACATGAAATGACACTGATAACGGGCAGTTCCCGCTATGTGAACATTATTTAGGCGGCCGTAATGGTGGGCCGTAAAAAAGGGGCATCGCCATTGCGATGCCCCTTATAAAAACCAACCGGTTATATCAGGATTGAATCTTCAGCCGCTGCCCGGTGCGGATGGTATTCGAGCGCAGGCCGTTCAGCCGCTTGATGTCGTCTACCGTAACGCCATGTTTCCGCGCGATTTCGGTGAGGTTGTCGCCGCGACGCACTTTGTACGTGATCGTTTTCTTCGCCGGCGCTTCTACCGTGCGTGACGCGGAGCCGCCGGAGTAGATGGTCAGTCGCTGCCCGGAGCGGATGGTCGAGCTGTGCAGCCCGTTCCATTCCTTGATGCTCTCCACGGTTACGCCGTACTTGTCGGCGATCTTGCCGAGCGAATCCCCCCGGCGCACTTTGTACGTAATTTTCTCTGCACGTGCGCTTGCGGAAGCCGTCGTCGCGCTCGATCCGGAGGAGTACAGTTTAAGCTTTTGCCCGGAGCGGATGGTCGAGCTGCGCAGGCCGTTCCACTCCTTGATGTCGGTAACCGTTACGCCGTACTTGTCGGCGATCTTGCCGAGCGAATCCCCGCGCCGCACCGTGTAGGTTACGCGCGTATCGGCGTTCGTTTCGCGGGCGGCCGGAGCGTTTTCCGCCGCAGTCCGGCTGCGCTGCTCGGTCCGGGTATCGCTGGCATTGACAACCGGTGTTGCATTGCGGGTTTCGGGCCTGGCGCCGCCCTGATACGGGCGCAAGCCGGTGATGGGCCGGACGGCGCGTTCGCCGTATTTGACGGTCAGTACGTCGGCTTCGGCCAGTTCGGCCAGCGGAGCGGAGCCGTCGTACACCGGCACCGGAATGATGAGGCGCTGGCCCGCTTTCAGTGTCGTACTGCGCAGGTTGTTCGCCTCTTTCAACTCCGTCGTGGACATTCCGTGCTGTTTGGCGATTTTGCCGAGCGAATCCCCACGCCGGACCACGTAATCCTGCGTCGTGACGCGCTTCTGGGAATCCGGGACCCTCGAGTACGCCTGGGCAAACTGATCGTAGGTCCCCATCGGGATCCGGAGCGGGTAAGCGGCCTTGCTCGAAGGGGGCAGCGCATTGCGCCGCAGCTCCGGGTTGAGCGCTTTGATCGTCTCGACGTCCGCACCCGTCATGTCGGCCACTGCCGCCAGCGAGAGCGATCCCCGGATGGGAACGTAGTGATACTCGTACCGGGGGCCCGGCTTGATGTCCGGCAGGTTGAAGGCGTCCGGGTTGGAGGCCACCAGGGCGGCCGCGATATACATCGGCACGTAGCCGCGGGTTTCTTTGGGAAGGTATTCCCAGATCTCCCAGAACGACGCTTTCTGCCGGCCGAGCCGCCGGAGCGCTTTCGATACGTTGCCGGCGCCGCAGTTATAGGCTGCCAGGGCCAGTTGCCAGTCCCCGAACGTTTCATTCAGATCCCGAAGGTGCCGGGCCGCGGCGCGGGTTGCTTTCTCCGGATCGCGGCGCTCGTCCACCCAGGTATTTACGTTCAGGCCGTACATCCTGCCGGTGCCGGCGATGAATTGCCACATCCCTACGGCCTGCGCCCAGCTCTGGGCAAACGGGTTGAGGCCGCTTTCGATCATGGCGAGGTATTTGATTTCGTCGGGTACGCCTTCCTCTCTCAGGATCTGCTCGATCATCGGGAAGTAGGTTTCCGCCCGGCTCATCCACTTGTACAGGTGCTTTTCCGGGGTGCGCATCAGGTACGCGATGCTCTGTTCCACCAGCCGGTTCATCGTCATTTCGACTACCGTGTGCGCCGGTTGCAACTTGGGCAGCATCACGTCTTCCAGCAGCGGGTGGTCCACTTCGTTGAGCCCCGCGAACATATCGGCGCGCAACTGGAAGATGTCGCCGTACTGCGGGTTGAGCGAATCGGCGGAAACCCCGTAGTACGTCTCGTATTCCCCGATGACCGAGCGGTACGTTTCGGAGAAGCGCGGACGATCCATTACGCCGGGGTGCTGGAGCAGGGTGCTCAGCTCCGTCATGGCGAGTTCGAGCAGCCGTTCGGCCTGCTCATTGTTTCCATCGGCCTGGGCTTTGAGCACATCGGCCTGAAGCCGATAGATCCGGCTGATCCGGTTCAGGATTTCCGTTTCGCTCAGGGTGTCGCCGGGCTGGCTGTCATCGGCAATGAATTCGCCGGCGAGTCCCTGGGGCGCCATTCCTCGGGCTACCGGCAGGTCTTTCGGGGGCAGCGCCCCGGGTCGGACGAGAGGAGCCTTTTCGGCCGGGCGCGCCGTTGCATCCTTGCTGGGCGCTTCTCTCATTCCCCACGTGCGCTGCGCCTGGCTGGGTGCAACGCACGTAAAAACGAGTACCACCACGGGGATAAAAATCTTTCGATACACAGGCACCTCCGTCCGGAAGGGTTGATCGGTTGGCAACGCCGTGTTAAAGCGTTACTCGAAGTAAGCGATTCCGGCAGGTACAATACTGCCCCGCCTTAACGAATGCAAGCCGGCAGTCCCAAAAAATTAAGGATTAAAGTGCAAGTTTTTCACACATATCCTGAACCGGCCTGGAGCGGGGGACAAACAAAATGCGATCCACTTTCAGCTACAGGGGCAGGTTGTTGTGCTTCTTTCGAGGATGGTTAACCACCTTATTCTGGAGCATTTCGAGCCCACGGATCAATTTGGGCCGCGTATGGGCTGGTTCGATCACGTCGTCGATGTATCCGTACTCCGCCGCGACGTAGGGGTGTGCAAATTTTTCACGATACTCCGCGATGAAAGCCTGTTCGGCCGCCGCGGGATCGGGGGCTTTTTCTATCTGCCGCCGGTACATAATTTCCACGGCTCCCTGCGGCCCCATTACGGCAATTTCAGCCGTCGGCCAGGCCAGGTTCAGGTCGCCGCGGATGTGCTTGGAGTTCATTACATCGTAGGCTCCTCCGTAGGCTTTGCGGGTGATTACCGTTATCCGGGGCACCGTCGCCTCGCAAAAAGCGAAAAGCAGTTTGGCGCCGTGGCGGATGATGCCGTTCCACTCCTGAGCCGTACCCGGCATGAACCCCGGCACGTCCTCGAACACCACCAGCGGAATGTTGAAGGCGTCGCAGAAACGCACGAACCGGGCCCCCTTGACCGAAGCATCCATATCCAGAACGCCGGCCAGAACCTGCGGCTGATTCGCCACGACACCCACCGGCCTCCCATCGAGCCGGGCGAACCCGACGATCAGATTGGGGGCGAACGCCTGGTGGATTTCGAAAAAGCGGCCGTCGTCCATTACCTTCCGGATCACTTCGTACATATCGTACGGTCTGGTCGAATGCTCCGGTACGATGTGGTTCAGGCTCTTCTCGATTCTGTCCGGCAGATCCGTCGGCGCGGTCCGGGGAGGGGAATCCTCGCAGTTCTGCGGGAGATACGCCAGCATTTCCCGGATCCGCATCAGGCACTCTACGTCGTTGCTGCTGGTGACGTGCGCCACGCCACTCTTCGTAGCGTGGGCAGACGCCCCTCCCAGATCTTCGTGGCTCACTTCTTCCCGGGTCACGGTTTTTACCACACTCGGCCCGGTCACGTACATGTAGCTCGTATCCTGGACCATGAATACGAAATCGGTAATGGCGGGGCTATACACGGCGCCGCCCGCGCAAGGCCCCATTATGGCGGAAATCTGGGGCACCACTCCGGAAGCGATCGTGTTTTGCAGGAAAATCTCGGCGTAACCGCCCAGCGACACGACGCCCTCCTGTATGCGGGCGCCCCCGGAGTCGTTCAGCCCGATGATGGGGGCTCCGTTATCCAGGGCCAGATGCATTACCTTCAGGATCTTGTCCGCGTGCGCCTTGCCGAGCGAGCCCCCGAAAACGGTAAAGTCCTGGCTGAATACGTACACCGGCCTGCCGCCGATCTTTCCGAAGCCGGTAACCACCCCGTCGCCGTAGGGTCGGTTTTTTTCCATGCCGAAGTCGTGCGAATGATGCCGCACGAACAGGCCGAGTTCCTCGAACGTGCCCTTATCCAGCAGCACGTCGATGCGCTCCCGGGCGGTCAGTTTGCCTCGTTCGTGCTGCCTGGCGATACGCTCCTCACCGCCCCCCTGCCGGGCTTCTTCCCGCCGCCGACGCCATTCTGCAAGGGGTGATGGATCGGTGCTCATGGTACGCTCCGTAATAGGCCGAATTATCCTTTGAATCGGGCTTCTATGGTTTCGGTAAACCGGATGGCCGGTTCGCTATAGATGTCCACCTGGTGTTTACGGAACACCTCCTGCCCGATGATCTGGGATGCCTGCACCCACGACCCCGCTTCGCCGATCGACCGCAGCACCCGCTCGTATTCCTCCCTGCTGCCGGAGAATAGTTGCGTGACATACCGATCGCGCTGGCCGGCCGGTAGGTTTCCCAATACGGCGCGCTCCAGTACGTCCAGGCTGGTGTCTGTGGGGTTTGGCTCTTCCGTACTTCGGAACCGCATCCATAACGGGATTCCTCTGGGGGGCGCGCCGGGAGCCGTGGCGACCACCGCCCGACGCGTCGGCGCATCCGAACGGATCGGCTCGACGCGCGCGCCGGAGGCCGGGCGCTGAAACTGCTGCCACAGGGGGATCGGTTTTGCCTCCTCCGCCCCGGATTGTTTCACTACCCCGGACTGCTTCACGGCGGTTGCCGCTTCCCCGGCCGGCTGCGGTTTTGCCGCCGGCTTCTCGGCCTCCGGCGCCGGCTGCACGCCGGTGATCGGTTCCGGAGCGGCCAGCAGTTCCGGCAACTGGCTTTCGGAAACGGCCACCAACCGCTGCTCCTCGCGGGCGTTCTGTAGCCTGCGGACGGCTCCTTCCAGCCCTTTCTCTCCAAAAAACCCGATCAACAGATCCACCGGCGCTCCGATCTCCCGGTAGACCGGCGTCCGCCTCGACAGTTCGTACAGCGGAGCCAGCAGCCGCAGCCAGTCACCGGCCTTGTAATCGCGGGTAAATTGCCGATCGCTGTGCTCCAGCAACTTCTGAAATCGCTCCCGTTCGAATTCCTGCACGTCGCGCTGCCCGGCATAGGCCCGGACGACCTCCCGCAAGTAACCGTACGGCGCGAAATACGCCATGCGCTGGTATACCGTTTGCACCGGCAGGGGCTCCTCGTGCGACTCGAACGTAAACTCCACCAGCGTTTGCACCGGCGAAGCCAGATAGCCTACTACCAACTGGACCGCATGGCGTAGCAACGCCGGCCAGTCGTCGGCGGGCGCCCGTGGATGAGCGGCAAGGGCCGATGCGAGCGCTCGCTGCGCTTCCCGTACGTCCGGGTGATCCATGGCGAACCATTCCGATCGCAGCTTGAGCACCTGCCGGCTCTCGACCTCCGCTCGGTGCCTGACGGCGTGTTCCAGGAAGTGCCGTACCGGCTGGGGCATCGGCGCTTCATCGATATCTTCCGGCGTGTATGCCCGGTCGGGGGGAAACACCTCGACCAGCCGATTGAATAGAGCGCTGGTAAAATCGCGGTGCATGACGTCTTCTATAGGCACGTGGAACCTCCAAACCTGGCCGTTGCTGTTCGCTCTCTCATTCCGAACCCCGGATGACCCCTCGGAATCTACGGCTTCTCCATCGTTTCATGGAACCATGCGAGGTGGTTTTTCTGAACAGGCGCCGGCTCGTGTCTGCAACGCAAATAATGCACCCGTTAGGCATGTTGTTCGGACTATGAGGTATAAGTTGCGTATTACCAGCAAGATGAGTTAAAGAGTATGACTTCGCTCCAACGGGGGACCGTGCCTGCTCTGTCTCCAACCGGCCCGACGCCTGTACCATCCTGTGGACAACGAAGCGTGTTGCGCGGAGCCTTGCTGGGCAAAAGGGGAACAAGCCCGGCGCCGGCGCGTGTGACCGTCCGAACAAAATCTATCGGCGCCGTGCGCACGCCGGCCGCTTTTCCAGTGAAGTTGGTACCCCCATGCCTATACAGACGATCGATGTCGATAAACTCTCCGACAAAGTCGGCAGCATTTACGAGTCCGTGGTGATCCTCGGCAAGCGCGCCCGCCAGATCTCGACGAAGATGAAGGCGGATCTCGACGAGAAGTTATCGTATTACGAGGGCTTCGAGTCGGAGCTGGAGGACCCTCGTTTCCAGGACGAGCAGACGAAAATATCGCTCGAACACGAGACGAAACCCAAGCCGACCGAATTCGCCATTCGCGAAATGTTCAACGACGAAATTTATTACCGCGATCCCTCGGTGGAAGAGATCGAGGAATAGTACGGGTTTCATTTACTCCCCGAACCGTCAGGACTTGAGCCCGGAGCCGTCGCTTCCGGGCTTTTTCTTTGAGGGCCGGGCGGGCCCGAGCGGAGGGCTCCAGCGATTTGTATGAACCCGTGTTAAAGTGCGGTTTTACACCCGGTTTTAACGAAACGAATCCCCCTTTTCCGTGTTCTAGCTTTGTTTTCCCTGTTCGGTCCGGAGGGCCGGCAGCCATCAGACTCGAGCGGGCGCCGCTTTGCTGCGGGAGCGCTACTCGGCAGAAGCAAGACGGGCGTATGAACGAACGCATCATTATCCGTGGCGCGCGCGAACACAACCTGAAGAACATCGATCTGGACATTCCCCGCAACCGCCTCGTCGTGATCACGGGGCTTTCGGGTTCGGGGAAATCGAGCCTCGCCTTCGATACGATTTACGCTGAAGGCCGCCGGCGGTATATGGAGAGCCTGAGCGCTTATGCCCGGCAATTCCTGGGCGTAATGGAACGTCCCGATGTCGATTTCATCGACGGCCTCTCGCCGGTCATCGCCATCGAGCAAAAAACCGTCGGAAACAACCCCCGTTCTACGGTAGGCACCGTTACCGAGATTTACGATTTCCTCCGGTTGCTTTACGCCCGGGCGGCGACGGCCTACTCGTACATCTCCGGAGCGCCCATGCGGAAGCAATCCGACGACGAGATCATCGACGGTATTCTGGCTTTGCCTACCGGGGCCCGGGTGCTGCTGCTCGCTCCGGTCGTCAAAGGGCGCAAAGGGCATTACCGGGAGTTGTTCGAGCAGATTGCCCGGCAGGGTTTCGAGCGCGTCCGCATCGATGGAGAAGTGCGCGAAATTACCGACGGCATGCGCGTAGACCGGTATAAAACCCACGATATAGAAGTCGTCGTGGACCGGCTCGTCATCAAGGAAGGAATCCGGCATCGGGTTGCGCAGTCGGTTGAGACGGCTCTCGGTATGGGAGGAGGAACGCTGGTAGCCGCCATGCTGCCGGAGAGCGGCTCGGAGGCCGAGCCGAAGGACTTCCTGTTTAGCCGCCATCTGTTCAGCCCCGAGGACGGCATTTCGTACGACGATCCCTCCCCGAATACGTTCTCCTTCAACTCACCGTATGGAGCCTGCCCGGATTGCAACGGCCTGGGCGTCAAGCGGGAGCTCGACCTCGCGCTCATTATCCCGGATCCGGCGCGTTCGATTGCCGAGGGCGGCCTGGCCCCTCTCGGCAAACCCCGGGATGTATGGTTCTTCAGCCAGTTACAGGCCGTCGCCGAAGCATTTGCGTTTTCGTTTGCCACGCCGTTGAACGCGTTGCCCGACGAGGCGCGTCGCATCATCCTCGAAGGGGCCGGCGACCGGCAGTTCGACATCGTGTATAAGTACAAGGAGCGGGAAGTGCGCTACCAGCACCGTTTCGGCGGGCTGCTCGAACACCTCTGGCATACGTACGAAAATACCAGCTCGCCCACGCAGCGCAAATGGGCCGAGTCGTTCATGCGCGAGATGGCCTGCCGCACCTGTGACGGCGGCAGGCTCCGCCGGGAAAGCCTTTCTTTTCGGATCGGCGGAAAACACATCGCCGAGCTCGTCCGTATGGATCTGGTTTCGCTGCTCGGCTTTTTCGACCGGATCGAGCTTACGGAGCGCCAGGCCGTCATTGCCCGGCCCATCGTCAAGGAAATCCGCGAGCGCCTGGGATTTCTGATCAATGTGGGGGTGGGATACCTCAGTCTCGACCGGGTGGCCCGCACGCTCTCCGGAGGCGAAAGCCAGCGTATCCGGCTGGCTACGCAGATCGGCACGCAGCTCACCGGCGTGCTGTACGTATTGGACGAGCCTTCCATCGGGCTTCATCCCCGCGATAACGACCGCCTCATTGCGTCCCTGAAACAACTCCGCGACCTGGATAACTCCGTACTCGTCGTGGAACACGACCGCGAGATGATCGAGGCGGCCGATTTCGTCGTGGATCTGGGGCCCGGCGCCGGCGAGCATGGAGGGGAGGTTCTTCGGGCGGCTACGCCTTCGGAAATCCTGCTCAACGGAGACGGCCGGGAGAGCCTCACGGCAGAGTACCTTCGCGGCGATCGGCAGATTCGCGTTCCCGGCGAGCGGCGCACCGATACGCTTGGAACCATCACGCTCAGGGGCGCTGCGGGCCACAACCTCCGTGGCGACGATTTGCACCTGCCGGTAGGGACGTTCATCTGCGTAACCGGGGTCTCCGGGTCGGGCAAGTCAAGCCTGATCAATCAGACCCTTTACCCGATTCTGGCCAAGCATTTCCACCGGGCGCGCATCATCCCGTTGCCGTACGTGTCCATCGAGGGGATGGACCTGATCGACAAGGTGATCGATATCGACCAGAGCCCCATCGGGCGTACGCCCCGCTCCAATCCGTCCACGTATACCGGGTTGTTTTCGCACATCCGCGATCTGTTCGCACAGTTGCCGGAGTCCAAGATTCGGGGTTACAAACCCGGGCGCTTTTCCTTCAACGTGAAGGGCGGGCGGTGCGAAACCTGCAAGGGCGCGGGCATCATGAAGCTCGAAATGAACTTCCTGCCCGACGTATATGTGGAGTGCGAAACCTGCAAGGGCCGGAGGTACAACGCCGAAACGCTCGAAGTGAAATACGGCGGGAAGTCCATTGCCGACGTGCTGGAGATGACCGTTGCCGAGGCGCTTTCGTTCTTCGAAAACGTTCCCCGTATCGAGCGCAAGCTGCGGACGCTGCACTCGGTGGGCCTGGATTACATTCGCCTGGGTCATCAGGCTACCTTGCTTTCGGGGGGCGAGGCCCAGCGCGTCAAGCTCTCCCGCGAGCTCTCCCGACCCGGCACCGGCAAAACCCTGTACATACTCGATGAGCCCACTACCGGGTTGCACTTCGAGGATATCCGGCATTTGCTCAACGTGCTGCAGGCGCTCGTGCGTAAAGGCAACACGGTGCTCGTCATCGAGCACAACATGGATGTGGTCAAGGTGGCAGATGTAGTGGTGGATCTCGGGCCGGAAGGGGGAGCCGAGGGCGGGCGCATCCTGTTTACGGGCACGCCTGAAGAACTCGCCCGGCAGGACTCATACACCGGCCACGCTATGCGACACGAGCTTTCCCGCCGTCGTGCCGTCAGGGAAACGGAGGAAGAAGTCGTCAATCTGGATGCCTTCCTCTCCGAGGACGACGACTTCGAATCCGTTGAGGATGAGGAGGAGGAAAGCGCGCCGGTGGATTGAGCGGTTCATGGCGTTTTCTCACGTCGAGCCCCTTCAATCCCCGAAAAGCCGTCGCACCCGAACCGGGACTCCGGATCTTCGCTACGTTCTCTGTGTTTAGAGCGGGTTACGTCAGGAACGCCGAAAGGTCTCAATCAGCCGAGGATATCACGACCTTGAATGAAGAAGTCGACGTTCGGGTAGCCGGTCCCGAGCATCAACCCTATGCGGAAGCCGTGTGCGCGCTCATCGAAGAGGCCGCCAGAGCCCGAGGTACGGGTATTGCCAAACGCGAGCCGGAGTACATCCGCAATAAAATGCGGGAGGGCAAAGCCGTTATCGCGCTGGCGGGCGATCAACTGGCCGGATTCTGCTATATCGAGACGTGGCAGCACAATAAATACGTCGCCAACTCCGGGCTCATCGTGGCTCCCGACTTCCGCCGGGGCGGCCTTGCCAAGCGCATCAAGAAGAAAGCATTCGATCTCTCCCGCGAGAAGTACCCTGAAGCCAAGTTGTTTGGTATCACCACCAGCCTTGCCGTAATGAAAATCAATTACGAGCTGGGCTACAAGCCGGTCACCTTCTCCGAGCTTACCCAGGACGACGTGTTCTGGAACGGCTGCCAGAGCTGTCCCAATTTCGATGTGCTTACCCGCACCGGCCGGAAAATGTGCCTCTGCACCGGTATGCTCTTCGACCCCGCCGACCGCAAACCCGGTGCGCCCGGCGACGCGGAGGAAAAACCGGAGTAGGTCCCGTACCTCTCTGAAGCCCGCGCCGGCGCCGCTCCATCCATCCGGAACCCCTTTTCCGGCGGATCCAATGCGTCATAAATCCATGGACGCCCGGTGTATATTCTCCGGCGCTTTGTCTACATTCGCGCTAAAGCCTCCGGCTCGTTTTTGTATGAGCCTCGGCGCCTCCCGCTGATCCGAAGGGTCGCGCCGGGTATCAATCGTTCTAATCCGGTACCGCCATGTTACCCCTGTTATTACTTTCCAGAGTCGTATTACGACCTTTTATGTTGCTTCTGGCCGTTGCCATGATCGGGCTGATCCACCACAAAACGGTGCAGGCCCAGGGCTTCGGCATCTACGAGCACGGCACCTGCGCTATGGGCCGCGCCGGAGCCACCGTCGCCGCGGATTGTGATGATGCTTCCGGCATTTTTTATAATCCTGCCGGTCTCTCCGGTAAAACGGGCTTCCGGTTCACGGCCGGTGCTACGGTCATCGGTGCTTTCGGCGAGTTTACCAGCAATACCGGAGGTCGGACGACCGAACTCCAGAACGACCCCATCCCTGTTCCTCATGCATACCTGAGCTATGGACTCGACGAGAAGCTGGCCTTTGGTCTCGGGTTCTACGTTCCCTATGGCCTGGGAACCGTGTGGCCGGAGAACTTTGAAGGTCGTTTTCTCAGCTACGACAGTGGTCTCGAGTCATTCTACATCCAGCCGACCGTGGCCTACCGGTTCCTGGATAACGTCTCCGTGGGCGCCGGTCTTACCTATGTAATCGGCAGTGTAGAGCTGAACCAGCGAGCGGATCTTTCCCGGCAGATCGTACCGGGGGCCGGCGTACCCTTCAGTCAGGTCGGTGTACCGGTGGGCACCGACTTCGCCGACGTAAACCTCGAAGCCGGCGGAGCGACCGGCATTGGCGGCAACTTCGGGCTTCAGGTGGACCTGACCCGGCAGTTCTCCATAGGCGCCCGGTACATGACGCCCGTAAAACTCGAGTACGAGGGCGACGCCACGTTCCGGCAGATTTCAACCGGTATCGTTCTTCCCGGAGCTCAGCCGGTGCCCGTCGATGTCGTTCTGGCGGCTCAGTTTGCTCCCGGCCAGGCCCTCTCCGCTCAAACGGCAACCACCGAAATTACGATGCCGGGACAGATGGCTGTTGGAATCGCCTTCCGGGCCACCCCGGACCTGCTGCTCCTTGCGGATTACCAGCGCGTTTTCTGGTCCGTTTTCGACGAAATCGTCCTCGATTTTCAGTACGCGCCAACCACCACACAGGTGGAGAACTACAACGATACCAATGGCATCCGTGTAGGGGCCGAGTACACGTTGAGCCCGGCACTGACGTTACGCGCGGGCGCCCTCGCCCATTCCGCCGCCGCGCCGGATGAAACCGTGACGCCGCTGCTTCCCGAAGCGGCCCGCCGGGAGTTTACACTCGGGGCGGGGTGGAAGATCGTGCCTGCCGCGGAACTGAACGTGGCTTACCAGTATCTCGGCCAGTCCGACCGCGAAGGCCGCACGCACGAAGGGCCGAACAACGGCACGTATTCGTTCGGGGCGCACATATTCGCCGGATCGCTTACGGTGCGCCTGTAATCGAACCTGTAACAGGCTTGAAAAGGGCTCCGCCGTGAACGGAGCCCTTTTTTAATTAGGTGACCGGGAGCGGTGAGAAGGCCAGGTTTAATGATTGAAGAACAAATGGTGTAGAAGTTTGCCAACGACGAGTTTATCCCCCTATTTTCTTCTTTTCAACGGAAGCGGGCAAGAAATCATCCAGATCCAATGAGCGAACTACGCAAGATCATTCTCGACGAAAAAGACTCCCCTACCCACTGGTACAACATCAACGCCGATCTGGGCCGTCTGGGCGCCCCGATGCCTCCGGTGTTGCATCCGGGGACCGGCAAACCCATTGGCGCGGAGGACCTTTCGGTCATTTTCCCCATGGGCCTCATCCAGCAGGAGGTAAGCTCGGAGCGGTACATCGAGATTCCCGAAGAAGTCCGCGACATCTATCTCCAGTGGCGCCCGACGCCCCTGTACCGGGCTCATCGCTGGGAAAAGGCGCTCGGCACCCCGGCGCGTATTTACTACAAGTACGAAGGCGTCAGCCCCTCGGGCAGCCATAAGACCAATACGGCCATAGCCCAGGCGTATTACAATATGCGCGAGGGGACAAAACGCATCACGACAGAAACAGGCGCCGGTCAATGGGGGAGCGCCCTCAGTTTTGCCTGCCAGATCTTCGGCATCGAGTGCAAGGTGTTCATGGTGAAGGTCAGTTACCACCAGAAACCATACCGCCGCATATACATGGAAACCATGGGCGCTTCGGTTGTACCGAGCCCCAGCAACGAAACCAACGCCGGACGCTCCATTCTGGCCGAGCATCCCCACAGCTCCGGGAGCCTCGGCATCGCCATCAGCGAGGCCGTCGAGGAGGCGGCCACCCGGGATGACACCAAATACTCCCTTGGCAGCGTGCTCAACCACGTCGTACTGCACCAGACAGTGATCGGACAGGAGGTAATCAAGCAACTCGAACTCATCGGAGCCGACTGGCCGGATGTGGTATTCGGCTGCGCCGGAGGCGGCAGCAACTTTGCGGGGTTCGCCTTTCCCTTCCTGGCCGCCCAGGCCGAGTCCGGTCGAAAGACGCGGATCGTTGCCGTCGAGCCGGCCGCCTCGCCCAGCCTCACCCGGGGGCGCTACGCCTACGACTTCGGCGATACCGCCCGGATGACGCCGCTGATGAAGATGTATACGCTCGGGCACGATTTCGTCCCCGCCCCCATCCATGCCGGGGGGTTGCGTTACCACGGAATGAGCCCTCAGATCAGCGCGCTCTACCACGCCGGGCTACTCGAAGCCCGGAACGTTACGCAGACGGCCGTATTCGAGGCCAACCAGAGCTTCGTGCGCAACGAAGGCATTCTGCCTGCTCCGGAGTCCGGCCATGCCGTATGGGGCGCCATGGAGGAAGCCCTTGCCTGTAGGGAAAGCGGCGAAGCCAGAACCATCGTGCTTGCGCTCAGCGGCCACGGTTATTTCGATCTGAGCGCTTATGAGGCGTTCATGATTGGCGACCTGGTCGATTACGAATACCCGGCGGAACAGGTCGAAGCCAGCCTTGCTTCCCTCCCGCAGGTCGAAGAGGCATAACCTGCGAACGGTTGCGCCGCCCTCTGCCGGGCCCGAGGACGGCGCAACCGTTTTTAGCCACCCCGGTGCAGATCGATCCCCTCGAAGCTTTTTTTGAGGATGTCCGCCGAGCGTTGCAGGCCCGTCAGCTCCTCGTCGTTCAGTTCCGGCAACACGCGCTCGCGCACCCCCTCGATGCCCACCACACAGGGGATGCTCAGGCACACGCCCGATATGCCGTACTCGCCGGTGAGCCGCACGCTGACCGGTACGATCGAGTTTTCGTCTCCCAGAATAGCCCGCACCAGCCGTGCAATGACCACCCCGATGGCCGAGTTGGTATACCCTTTCAACCCGATGATTTCGTAAGCGGCATCCCGGGCCTGCTCGAAAATGGCCTGAAGCGCCCCCGGGTCGTACGGTTTGCCCAGAACCGGTTGCCCGGTTATGCTTTTCCCTCCAATGGATGCGTTGCTCCATAAGGGCACTTCCGAATCGCCGTGCTCGCCCAGGATATAGGCGTGAACGGATCGCGGATCGACGCCGTAGTAGCGCCCCAGCAGCGCCCGGAACCGGGAGCTATCCAGCAATGTGCCCGTCCCGATGATGCGCTCTCCGGGCCGGTGGCTGAGTTCCTGCGAAACATACGTCAGCACGTCCACCGGATTCGTGGCGATCAGCAGTATGGCCCCGGGAGCGTACTGATCCAGCCGTTCCATGATCTCCGCAAAAATGGATGCATTCCGGTTCAACATATCCAGGCGGGTTTCCGAAGGTGATTTCTGACTCGCCCCCGCCGTTACTACTACCACCTGTGCATCGGACAGGTCGCCGTACGTGCCGGCCTCGACCGTTACGTTGCCGATAAGCGATTGGCCGTGCATCAAATCCATGGCCTCGCCGCGTGCTTTGTCCTGGTTGACGTCCACCAGGACGATTTCGCTCGCGACGTTCTGGATGAACAGAGCATATGCCGCAGCCACTCCCACATTGCCGGTCCCGATGACCCCTACCTTTCGTCGTTGTATCATATCTGGTTTGCGATCTCCGTATTCAGGAATGCAAAAAAAGACCCGGGCCGCAATGACCCGGGTCGTGGCGCTACCGCCATTGGCCGTGTGAAACGCTTTCAACCCCTATTTCCGACTGAACGATTCCATCTCCACCTTTCGGAGTTGCATCATCTGTTCCGGATCGATGGTTACCCACTGAAAGCCTGTTTCGAAGAAATCCTCTTCATCTATTCTCTTGCGCAGCGCGGCGGCTTCAGCCGAAGGTCTGCCGCCTGCGCCCACGATGCGTGCGTTGCCCGATATATACATACTGAACCTCCCGGTTTATGAGCCGTCGGTTTTTTAGGCCGGCTAACCGTCACCCAACGATATTACTTGCCGTCTATTGCTTTCGTTTAACCATCAACGAAACAGGAGGATGATGTAACCACGCATTTACAACTAAGTGGTTTTTCGCCTTCTCCTGCCCAACCGGAAACGTAGCCTGCAACGGGCGCTCCACCTGGCTCCTTTTGCTTATTCCGGCGGGGGGTCTGGAGGATCTACGGTAATCCGCCGGTTTCGGTTACATCCGCAGGGCGCTCCGGTCCGCTGCGAACCCATTCCCCGGATCGGGGGTAGCACCTTCGGTTTTACGCCACACCCGATTGCGCTCTTTACCCTATGAAAAGGCATTTCATTCTGTTGCTTCTGGCGCCTCTACTTTTTCAGAGTTGTATTTGCTCTACCGATCCGGATAACCGGGGCGATGTCAACCTGATTTCAGTGGAAGACGAGTGGGAGATGGGCCGGCAGTTGAGCGAAGAACTCAATGCCGATCTGCCGCTCGTGGACGACCCACGACTCACGGGGTATGTTGAGCACATAGGCGAGCAGATCGTGCGTCAGTCCGGGTTGGCCCACAGGCCGTGGCGTTTTCACGTCGTTGCCGATCCGGCCATCAATGCTTTTGCCATCGCCGGGGGGCATGTGTACGTCAATACCGGGCTTATCGCTGCGGCATCATCCTCTTCCGAGCTGGCCGGAGTCGTTTCGCACGAGGTGGCGCACGTCATCGCCCGGCACCATTCCGAACGGCTGACCAAAGCCTATGGCCTGGATTGGGTGGCGCGGCTCGTTCTGGGAGACAACCCGGGCCTGCTGCGTCAGCTGGCGGCGCAGGTGCTCGGGTCGGGGGCTATGGCCAAATTCTCTCGCGACGACGAGCGCGAAGCCGACCGGCTGGGCCTCGGTTACTTACCCGAGGCGGGGTACGACCCCGGGGGCATGGTAGACATGTTCGAAACCTTGCTGGAGCAACGCGAGCGCACTCCGGGCGCTCTGGAACGGTTTTTCTCCACCCATCCCATGACGGAAGAGCGCATCGAAGATCTACGCGCCCTGACCGATGCCTTGCCGCCGACACCTGCGGAGGGCGACAGCGCCGAGTACGAGCGGATCAGGAAGCGCGCCGCCGCATACGCCCGCCCTCCTTCCTGAATTAGCCCGGCGGACGTCGGTTCAGCTTCCTCTGGGCCGTTCCTCGCCGAGGTCGTCGTCATCGATTTCCATGCTCGACCCATCCCCTTCGGCGATTTCTTCCAGAAGGCTTTCCGCCTCCTCGTGCACCTGTTCCAGGATGCCGGACATGCCGCCGCCATTACGTTCCAATATGACGAGTACGCCGAGGATGACGTGTGCCTCGGCGGTCTGTCCGCCCGCGCCGGCCCCTCCCATGGGCGTCAGATGCGTTACGCGCCAGCCGCGCCCGAGTGCGGCATTCAGTTCGGCCAGCCCCTCGGTGCGGTCCGGCCGGAGACTGACCACGAGCGCCTTTTGATTGCTTTTCATTTCCGGAGGGTTTTGAGCGGATATCAGCGACAACGCACGATGCCCGCTCGGGTTGCGAGCTGGCGTTTGCGTGCGGAATCGTAACATGCTCCCGGTCCGTTCCTGAAAGTTATGCGAAGCGGAACGAAGGGTGCGCTCAGTCATTAACCGGCTTCGATTCTTCCACGCCTGTACTCGCTGCCCTATGCGCATCGGCCTGATTTACGACGTCTTTGCGGCCTACCCGTGGCGGTATGGCGACCCCCCCGACGCCGACGCCGAGTACGAACCGGAAGGCACCGTTGCCGTGATCGAGGAGGCGTTGCGGCTGCTAGATTACCAGCCGGTCCGTATCGGCACCGCTTACGACCTGTTCCGGTCCGTTCATTCCCTGCGTCTCGATGCGGCCCTGAGCATCGCGGAGGGGGCTCGTAGCCGTAACCGGGAAGCCTATGCTCCGGTGCTGCTCGAAATGGCGGATATACCCTACCTAGGTTCCGATGCGCTCACCATGTCCGTAAGTCTCGACAAAGCCTGCACCAAGGACCTGGCCGCCGCCGCCGGGGTGTTCACGCCGGCCTATCGGGTGTACAGGGCCGGAGAGAAGCCGGACCCTGCCGACCTCCCCGGCCCCTTTCCGCTGTTCGTAAAACCCCGCTACGAAGGCTCCTCGAAAGGGATCATTCGAGAAAACAAGGTATCCTCCCTTTCGGAGCTGACCGATGCGGTCGTCCGCATAACGGGATGGTACAATCAGGATGCCCTCGTCGAGCCGTTCATCGAAGGCGGTGGAGAGTTCACCGTATGTGTCGTCGGGAACGATCCTCCCGAAACCCTTCCCGCCGTACAACGAGCCGTAGAACGCACATCGAAAATAGGGTTACATGCGCTCGAACACCGGGGAAATCCGGCGGCGGAATGGAGCTACGAACTCGAAGGGCTTCTCACCCCGGCGCTGGAGGACGCACTCCGGCTACAGGCCCTCCGTGTTTTCGAGAAACTCGAATGCCGGGATTTCGCCCGCGCCGACTTTCGGGTGGATGCGCAGGGCACTCCGTGGTTCATCGAAATAAACCCCCTGCCGACCTTCGCTCCCGACGGCACGTTTGCCGTCGTCGCCGAACTGCTCGGCCGCCCCTATCCGGTTTTTCTGGCCGAGATTCTCGCGGCCGGCCTGAATCGCATCGGGCGTCGTAAGGACGGCATTCATTCCGTTACCTATGCCTGACCCCAGACAGGCCGCCGAAGCATACCGGCGGCATCCTTCCTGGAAGGATTGGAAATGGCAAATGCGCCATCGCATCCACGACCTGGAGGGGTTGAGCCGCTTTATCGAGCCTACTCCCGAGGAGGTGTACGCCGTCGGGGCTACCCGCGGCGTGTTTCGCTGGAACGTGACCCCTTATTATGCCTCACTGATGCAGCCCGACGACCCGGATGATCCGATTCGTCGGCAGGTCGTTCCCCGGCCCGAGGAACTCGCACCGGACATCGTAGGCGTTGTCGATCCGCTCGAAGAAGTGGCCCATTCCCCTGTGAAGAACCTCATTCACAACTACCGGGACCGGGTGGCCTTCTGCGTAACCGCCGAATGCGCGATTTATTGCCGCTATTGCCTGCGCAAACGTATGGTGGGCGATGCGCACTTTTTCATGAACAAGGCCGAGCTTCAGGCGGGAATAGACTATATAGCGGCGCACCCGGAGATTCGGGATGTCCTGCTTACCGGAGGCGACCCGCTGACGTTCAGCGACGCCAATCTCGCGTGGTTGCTGAGCCGCCTGCGGGCCATTGCGCACGTCGAGGTCATCCGCATCGGCTCGCGCATGGTGGTCAAGCTGCCTTACCGGATTACACCGGAGCTTTGCTCGGTGCTTGAAAAGCACCATCCGATCTGGCTGAATACGCATTTCAACCACCCGGCCGAGCTTACCCCCGATGCTGCCGAGGCCGTGGACCGGCTGCTTCGGGCGGGCGTTCCGGTAGGCAACCAGACTGTGCTCCTGCGGGGGATAAACGACGAGCCGGATACCATGAAAAGGCTCTGTGAAGGGCTGGTCCGGATGCGCGTGCGACCTTACTATCTGTATCAGGCGCAATTGATCGGGGGCACGGCCCACTTCCGCACGTCCATAGAAAAGGGTATGGAGATCATGGAGGCTCTCCAGGGGCGCACCAGCGGATTTGCCGTGCCGAAGTACGTACTGGATACCCCGTTCGGTAAGGCGCCGCTCAATGGCTCGTACGTCCTGGGGCGCTCAGGGCGGCACGTAATTATCAAGACCTACGAGGGCCGGCTCTGGGCCGAGCCCAATCCGCTGCCGCCTGGAGAGGAAAGGGGGCTCCGGCTGCCGGAGATGGCCTGGCCGGAAGGCGTCGCCACGATCTCCACAGAAGCTCCGACGTTCGTACCGCTCGAGGTGATGCATAGGTAACGGAGGTCGAAACCGACGTATTCCCGGAGATACGCGGTCGGATAATCCGTATATTTCATTGTTTGTTGACTTTCGGAAAGTACGCTGCTAGATTCCTGAAAGAGGGCTCCGGCGGCTTTTATTTCATCATTTCGGCACCTCCTGCAACCTGGATGCTGCGCATATTCTTCGTCATACTGGCCGTTCTGACTTCCGCTCTGGCCCTGCTTCTGGAACAGTGGGAATTGTTCATTTTGGCCGGCGCCCTGCTGCTGGTTGCTATCGTGCTGGCGTTTATCTATCTCCGGAACCGGGGCAAGAAGGAACAGGATACGTACATACGCCCTTCGGCTACGGGACCCGAGGAGGATCTGAAGGATCTGGGCATTATCGAGATTCGGCCAAAGGGCAGCACCCCCCGCGCCGCTTCGGCCGACGATGACGGCCCGCATCGCCATGGCGCGGTGCCTTCCGACGATGCCGATCCGGCGCAGCGAGCCGGGATGCGCCGCCCCGAACCCGACGAACCTACATCGATTGCCCGGCAAAAGAAGGACCTCGTCGAGACGAACCTCCAGTCCCTGCTCGAAACCGTCGCCGCCCATACGGTTTGCCTGCTTCGGAGAGACGAGGAGGGCCACAAATACGTCATCGAAGCCATCGTAAGCAAAAACTCGTATGCCCGAAGCCACGGCCGGTTTGCCGCCCGGGCTCCGTTGCTGGCTCCGCATACTTCCGACTTGTCGGTTACCCTTCTCCGGGTAGGAGAGAAGGGGCTTCCCGCCCATCAACTCGGCTACTACCTCGAACCGATCTCGGTGCGCCAGATTGCCATCGTGAACATTCCGCTGCCTGCCGACGGCGAGTCCTACGTGTTGCTTGCCGATACCATGGAAGAAGGCGGGCTCAGTACGTCCAAAAAACACTCGTACCTCAAGCAGTTCGCCGGCTTGATCGCTTCGCTGCTTCACGCCGAGGAGGAGACGGCTTCGGAAGCCGCCGGGGCCGAACGAGCCGAGGCCCCTCGTCCCCGCCGCGAGATCATCGGGGAAGAGATGGAAAACGCCCGTCTGCGCGATCAGCCGCTGGCGTTGGCCCTCGTCCATCTGCGCCGTGCGGAGGCGCTCGCCGACGAGGGGATGTCGGCGGTGGCGGAAGCGGAGAAGGCGCTCGAATTGCGCCTCCGGGATTCGCTTCCGGGCGGGCGAGTGGAACGTTTCGGCGAGCTTACCTTCGGGGTGTTTCTATACGGCGAGATTGACGAGGTAGAGCAGTGGGCGCTTGATCTGCAGCACGATCTGGAAAACGAAACGAGCCTTCTGGAAGGAGGGGTAAGCATCGGCGTGGCCGTCATGAACGACCGGCACGACACGCCCGACGCCCTCCGCTCGGATGCGACGACCGCCCTGCGCGAATCCTACGACTCCGGTGTACCTGCCGTCGTCGCGTGAGACCGAGGCGGCCAATCCGTTAACGCGAACCCTTCTTGCTCTTCATAACCGTTGTACTCGACGGGGTGGGCATCGGACCTCAGCCCGATTCCGCCCTCTACGGCGATGCGGATAGCCATACCCTGGGCCACGTCTGCGCCCTTGCCCGGCCTCGCCTGCCTCATCTGGCCGGACTCGGCCTGGGGTGTATTACGCCCCTTGAAGGCATCCCGGAGGCGGTTGCGCCGGCTGCGGCCTACGGAAAAATGCAGGAGTATTCCGCCGGGAAGGACAGCACCACCGGCCACTGGGAGCTGGCCGGAATCCGCCTCGACGCCTCCTTTCCGACCTACGCGGAAGGCTTTCCGGCCGGCCTCATCGAAACCTTCCTGGAAAAAACGGGCTGCACCGGCGTGCTCGGCAATAAACCGGCTTCCGGTACGGAAATCATCGCCGAACTGGGCGAAGCCCATCAGGACCTCCGTTTTCCGATCGTTTACACTTCGGCCGATAGTGTTTTTCAGATCGCCGCTCACGAAGCCACGATCCCGCTCGACGAACTGTACCGCATCTGCCGCATTACCCGCGAGTCGGTATGCACGGGGCCTCATGCCGTCGGCCGCGTCATTGCTCGCCCTTTCATCGGCAATCCAGGCGCCTACGAGCGCATTTCCGCCCATCGAAAGGATTATTCCCTCGTTCCGCCCCCCGGAGCCCTGCCGGAGGTGCTACGGGCTGCCGGTATCCGAACCATTTCCATCGGCAAGATCTATGATCTTTTCGCCGGGGCAGGGTTTGATGAAAGCTACAAGACAACCTCCAACGAGGAGGGAATGCGCCGGACCATCGAGCAAGCTCGCCGGTGGGCGGGCAGGCCCGAACCCACGTTCATCTGGACGAACCTCGTGGACTTCGATCAGGAGTACGGCCACCGGAACGACCTTCACGGTTTTGCGGCCGCTCTCGAAGCGTTTGACCGGGAGCTTCCCGAGTTATTGACGGCCCTCAGCCCCATCGATCGCCTTGTCATCACGGCGGATCACGGAAACGACCCGTTTACCCCGAGCACCGACCACAGCCGGGAGTACGTGCCCTTGCTTTACTATGGCGCCCGGGCAGGAGAAAACCTCGGTATTCGCCGGAGTTTCAACGATCTGGCGGCCACGGCAGCGGCGTTTTTCGGCGCGCCTCTTTCCGGCGAAGGCGAATCGTTCGCCTGACGGGTCAAGCCGGTCCGCCGCCCTCGCCTATGAGCGGCACGAACCGGAACGAGTGGGTCTGTTCCTGCTCCCAGTCGGCGGGGCCCTTTCGGACGAACCGGTTCATCACCTGCCCTTTCTCGTCGCCGATGGGGATGACGAGGCGGCCGCCGGGCAGTCGTTCGTCGGGCATTCGGAGCTGGTCCAGCAGCGCTCCCGGTACGTCCACGGCCCCTGCCGTTACGATGATGCCGTCGTAGGGGGCGAACGAGGGCCAGCCCAGTGTCCCGTCGCCAAACCGGGTAACTACCCGGTAGCCCAGTTCGTCGAGCAGGCGGGACGTACGCTCATACAACGCTCTGTGGCGCTCCACCGAAAACACCCGTGCTCCGAGTTCGCAGAGTACGGCAGCCTGGTATCCGCTGCCCGTGCCGATTTCCAGTACCCGGTCGTCCCGTCCGATGCGCAGCATCATCGTCTGATAGGCCACCGTAAACGGCTGCGAAATCGTCTGGTTCAGCCCGATGGGGAGGGCTTCGTCCTTGTAGGCGTGCTCGCGCAGCGCCGGCTCGATGAACAGGTGCCGTGGAACGTTGCCCATTGCTTCAAGCACGCGTTCGTCTCCAATGCCTTTGTTTCGCAATTCGGCGACGAGCCGGCTACGCCGACGCTGATATTTCCACTCTTCAGGCATAAATCAGGCATTTGGCGGGCGGCCACATCCGAATCAGTCGGCCGGGGTTAGCTCTCCCTGGGCCGGCGACTGGTTCGTGAGGGCTTCCGAAAGCTGGACACGCAGTTCATTGGCGCTCAGGTCCGAAACCAGTTCCCCGTTTTTGGAGATGGATATCGTCCCCCGCTCTTCCGAAACGATGATGACAAACGCATCGGTTTGCTCCGTCAACCCGACGGCGGCGCGGTGCCTCAGGCCGAGGTGCGGGCTGAGCCGCATACTCGTAGAAACCGGTAATATACAACGGGCCGCTTCGATCTTCCCGTTTCGAAGAATTACGGCCCCATCGTGCAGGGGGTTCTGGTCGAAAAAGATGGTAATGAGCAGGTCGCGTGTCAATTGCGCGTTCAGTGGGGCGCCCGTCTCGATATAATTGCGCAACCCTGTCGAGCGCTCGAACGCCATAAGCGCCCCGATGCGGTTCCGGCTCATCTCGCTCACGGCGGCCACCACTTCATCCACCAGTTCGTCTTGCGCCGGCTCGTTGACGAACCGCCGTACGAGGGGGTTCTGCCCGATGAGCAGCAGGAGCCGTCGGATTTCCGGCTGGAAGAGGATGATTACGGCCAGCACGAACACCTCGCTGATCGAGCCGAACAGCGCTCTCAGCATCGTCATATCTGCCGCCGTAACCATTACCTGTACGAGGTACAGGGCCATCACTCCGAAAAAAATCTGCACGGCAATGGTGCCGCGCATGAGCAGGTACAACTTGTACAGGATATAGGAGACGATTCCGATTTCCAGAATATCGACTATCCGGATCGGAATCGTACCGAAAAGCTCTAATGCCAAAAACCCGGAAGCAGTCACCGGCTCGTACGAGAAGGATAGTAGTAAAACAGGCGGAAAGCAGCTCGCCATGCAGCAGGTTGACGAACCGGCAAGGGAGGAAGCAAAATAACCTCTCGGGTAGACTTTTATCCGACCGCCGCCCCATTTATTGCAGCAATTACCCGAAGCATGTCAACGGTCGGGCGAACGTCGTGTGTCCGGACGATGCCGGCGCCCCGCAGCACGGCTACGGCCGTGGCTCCCAGCGATCCGAACAAGCGTTCGTCGACGGGCGCCGGACGCTCGGCCGAACCCAGCGCCGCCCCTATCGTGCTCTTGCGGGATACGCCTATCACGATAGGGTGTCCGAGCGCCAGTAATTCACCGATGCCGTGTATCAACTTCAGGTTTTCCTGCGCGGTTTTCCCGAAGCCAAACCCCGGATCGATGGCGATACCGCGAACACCGGCTGCCCGTGCTCGCCGGACGGAATCGGCCAGGGAGGTTTTCACCTCGCTCACTACGTCGTCGTAGGTGTGGCTATGCGGTAATTGCCCTGGCCGCCCGAGCGAATGCATCAGGATCAGCGGAGCGCCGTAACGGGCAGCCACCTGCGCCGTCTCCGGGTACAACCGCAACCCGGTAATGTCGTTGATCATATGCGCTCCGGCCTCCAGCGCCCGCCGGGCCACCGAAGGTTTGTATGTATCTACGGAGATGAGCGCTTCCGGGTACCGGGCTGCGATCGCTTCCACCACCGGCGCGACGCGTTTCGATTCCTCGTCCTCCGTCACCACCCCGGCCCCCTCCCCGTACACGTTGCCCCGGGGGCGTGTGGATTCTCCGCCTACGTCGATCACACGGGCTCCTTCGGTCAGCATGGCCTCGGTGCGCCGCAGGGCTGCATCCAAGGTAGGGTAAGCGCCGCCGTCGGAGAAGGAATCCGGCGTCACGTTCAGGATGCCCATTACCACGGCGGCGCCGGGACGGCAATCCAGGTTGCGCCCACGGCACGCCAGCACGAACCGGGCGTTCCTCTCCTCCATTTCGAGACGATCTGTTTCCATTCAATTACCCGATTATGCAGTCAGGACACCGATAGACCCAAACTATCGCTTAAACGCTTCGCATGAAAGGTGATTCGGATGGCGCCCGGCGCGCAACAAATCATGCAAGCTTCGAACTGGTTCCTCCATAAGCCGGAGCCATTCCCCGGATGTGCAGTGTAACGACCGTTTGCCCGCCGTACCGCCCACCATTTTTCGTACGCCCCTCATGCTGAACCGGCTGCTGCATACCGTTCCGGCCGGACCGCTGCATACCGTCGATCGGTTCCTCGCCGACGGGCCCAAGGCGCAGGAGCGCGTTCTGCGCCGCATCCTTACGAAGGCTCGTGCAACGGAGTGGGGCCGCCGCCTGGGTTTCGGGGATGTCCTTCGCGCCCCCGACATCATCGCGGCCTATCAGGACCGGGTGTCCCTGCATGAGTACGACAGCTTCCACGAGGATTTTCAGCGCGTGCGTCGCGGCGTACCGGATGTAGTATGGCCGGGCCGGTTCCGCGACTTCGCCGTTTCCAGTGGTACGGCCTCGGCGGGTAAAGTGCTTCCGGTGAGCCGGGAGATGCTGATCGGCAACCGGAGCTTCAGCCTGGCCGTAGGGCTCAACTACCTGGCCGAAACGGGCAACCTCCGCTTCATTCAAGGAAAGCACCTTACGCTTCCGGGCCGCATCGAGGAATCTCCGGACCATCCGGGTACGTTCGTCGGAGAGGTGAGCGGCCTTCAGGCCGAGTACGCGCCGGCTTTCTTTCGGCGGTTTTTGCAGGCCGTACCCAACGAGATCGCCTTCCTGCCCAACTGGGAACAGAAACTCGCCGCCATTGCGGATCGCACGCTGCATATGGATATCCGCACCATCGTCATGGTGCCGTCGTGGGCCCTCGCTTTTTTCAAGCTGCTCGTCCAGCAGTTTCGCAGGAAAACCGGAAGGCGCGTAGAGACGGTGGGCGAAGTCTGGCCGAACTTGCAGCTTTTCATCTCCGGGGGAGTGTCCCTGGCCTCGTATCGTACGCTGCTGGAATCCCTGATCGGCCTCGAGCACCTGCATTTCATCGAAACCTACGGCGCTTCTGAAGGATTCTTTGCCTTTCAGTCGTCCGTAGCGGATCGGTCGATGCTGCTGCACCTGGATAACGGCGTTTTTTTCGAGTTCGTGCGGATGGACGAGCACGGGTCCCCTTCCCCTCGTCGTTTTACCGTTGCCGACGTGGAACCGGACGTCCGGTATACGCTTTATGTTTCTACGTGCAGCGGTCTATGGGCGTACAATGTCCGGGATGTGGTTCGCTTTACGAGTACCTACCCTCATAAGATCGTCGTGGTGGGGCGCACCAGCGAGATGATCGATAAGTACGGCGAAGCCGTTTTCGGGGAAGAAGCCGGGTCGGCGCTTCGGGAAGCGTGCCGGATGACCGAGGCGGAGATCGCCTACTTCCACATTGCGCCGCGCCCGGCCGCTCTCGACCGGATGCCGTCGCACCAGTGGCTGATCGAATTTGACCGGATGCCCCGGGATAAGGCGGCCTTCGTGGAAACCATCGACGCGTACCTGCAAAAAGTAAATCGGCATTACCAGATACGAAGGGAAGCTCGGGTATTCGATCAACCGGAAATCGTCTCCCTGCCGGAGGGCACATTTTATGGATGGCTTCAGCGAACAAAAAAGCAAGTCAGCGGTCAGACGAAAGTGCCTCGCATGAGCGAAGAGCGCGGCGTGGCCGACGAAATCCTGAAAACGGTTACCCATTTAGACATTTTTTAACATAACGTTGGTTGAATTATTCGATTAACCGGAACAACGCACGTCGTTTCCGCGTGGAGAGAGCCGGTTATATGAGCGCGTCTCATCCTGGTCGAGCAGGCCTGTTTACCTCTCGAAGTGAACCTGAACCGATCAGAATGGTACTCCGATACAAACAAAACTCTTGAAAGGCCTATGTACGTCCCACGCCAGCAACGAATGCTGGATCAGTATCTGCAAGAGATCGGACAGATCCCGCTACTGACTCCGGATGAGGAAGTAAACCTCGCACGTCTCATCAAGCAGGGAGACCAGGAATCACTCCACCGTCTCACGCGTGCCAACCTTCGTTTCGTGGTGTCCGTTGCCAAAAAGTATCAGGGGCAGGGCCTGACCCTGGCCGACCTGATTAACGAGGGCAACTACGGACTCATCAAGGCCGCCCAGCGGTTCGATGAAACCCGCGGGTTCAAGTTTATCTCCTACGCCGTCTGGTGGATCCGGCAGGCCATCCTGCAGGCGCTCGCCGAACAGAGCCGCGTCGTGCGTTTGCCGCTCAACCGGATTGGAACGATTTCCAAAATCCGCAAGACCAGCGCTCGCCTGGCTCAGTCCCACGAGCGCGCCCCGAACATCGAGGAACTCGCCAAAGAGCTCGATATCGATGTCGAGAAGGTGCGCGAAGCCATGCAGCATACCGGACGCCATCTCTCGATGGACGCCCCCTTCAACGACGACGACGACAATAGCCTGCTCGACGTTCTTCCGAACGACGAGGACACGTCGCCGGACGAAATCCTGCTCGATGAGTCCCTGAAGATCGACATCGAGCGAGCGCTGAGTATGCTTCATCCGCGCGAGGCGGAAATCACCAGGCTGTACTTCGGCATCGGCCGGGAGCACCCGCTTACGCTCGAAGAAATCGGCCAGCGCTTCGGCCTGACCCGCGAGCGCGTCCGGCAGATCAAGGAAAAGGCGCTGCGCAAGCTCCGCCAGAAGCATCGCCGCGAAGAACTTCAGATGCATATCGGGTAGCTGATGCCCGCCGCCCTGTAGCGAAGGCCCTCCGGATGCTCCGGACGGGCCTTCGTTGCGTTCGGGCTTATGTTACGGCATGAAGAACTCTTCTGCGCCGGGCTTCTGCGGCGCGTCGGTCCGAGGCCGGGCGGGTTCTCGCCTGCGCGTTCCGGCTGCCGCTTTCGAGGCCGGTTGCATGGCCGGCGATGGTTCGGCCACCCGGCTCAGGGTTGTCTGGCTCTGCCCGGAAGCGGGTAGAAATTCCCTCGGCATTTTGGGGGGCTGTACGAAGCGCCCCCGCTCGTCTACGGCCGTCCATTGCCCCGGCAGATTGTACAGATACCGCCCGATGCCCCACTGCACCGCCGCCCGGCGCATGGACGAGCTCAGGCCACCCTTTACCGGCTCGATATCCGTGTTTTCCGCCCCGTCCCACTTGGTAATCCACTCCTCGCCAATGCGGATCGAAATGCCACACATTACGCCTCCACCCGGACCGGCAACGAATTCGTTTTTCCAGTTCTCGGGCCCGCATACGTCATCGAGGCGATCCATGATAGCCCTGTTGGTAACGTAAGCGGCTGCCAACCCTTTACCCGTTGACTTGGCTATCGCGATGGGCTTCCATTCGATGTCGTCCGCTGAAAAAAAGTCCTTCAGTCGGTTCAGATCCATAGCTCTCGACCTCCTCGTTTAGATGTCCTCCGTACCATGCCCCAAAGTACGGAATGGGAGTGACAACCTGCGGTCATAGCGTGTTTCGCCTCACCATGCCGGTAAGCCGACGTTGCAGGCCCTCGAATTGGGAAATACGCGCCATTTTACCACGGCCGTAGATGACCCGTATGGGGGCCGGAGCCTATTTTCCCGAACTGTTTCCTTTCTCCTTCCCGTCGGATATTCCATGGCATTCAGGCCGAAACTCGTCCTCGACCTGATGAAAGAAAGCTACGCCGAGTGGAGCGACGATAAAGCTTCCCGCCTTGGCGCCGCCCTGGCCTACTATACCATATTTTCGATCGCGCCGCTGCTCATTATCGTCATCGCCGTGGTGAGTTTTTTCTGGGATAACCAGTCGGGCGCCGTCCAGCAGGAGGTGGTGTTCCAGGTACGGACGCTCATCGGAGATGAAGGGGCCACCCTTGTCGAAACCATGCTCGACAACAGCAGCCGCCCCGGCTCCGGAAACATTCTGGCTACCGTGCTGGGTCTGGTGGCCCTGTTGTTCGGGGCCACCGGGGTGTTCGTGCAGCTTCAGGATGCGCTGAACACCATCTGGGACGTTCGGACCGCTCCGGGACGGGGGTTGGCTTCGTTCCTATCGAGCCGCCTCATTTCGTTTGGAATGATTCTCGTGGTTGGCTTTCTGTTGCTGGTTTCGCTCGTCATCAGCGCCGTCATCTCGGCCATTGGCGCGTCTTTCTCCGAAATCATCAACCTCCTCGTCTCCTTTCTCGTCATCTGGCTTCTTTTTGCCTCCATCTATCGCATCCTCCCCGACGTGGAGATCAGGTGGAGAGATGTCGGTGTCGGCGCTTTTATCACGGCGGCCCTGTTCGTGATCGGCAAATGGGGCCTTGGCCTCTACCTCGGGCGCAGCAGCGCCGCTTCCACCTACGGGGCGGCCGGGTCGCTGGTGATCCTGCTGCTGTGGATTTACTATTCGGCTCAGATTTTCTTCTTCGGGGCCGAGTTTACGCAGGTGTACGCCCGGCGGTACGGCTCCCGCATTCTACCCTCCCCGCACGCCGTATCCGTTGCGCCGTCCGGGCAGGCCGATTGCCCGGACCCTGAACCGCCGCCCGCGGCGCTTCCGGCCCCCTCCGGGAAATCCTTTCGCTTGCTCCCGCTTTTTCTGGCGTTTCTGGTGGGTAGGTGGCTGGGCCGGAAAACTTCCTGAAGGGCGCGCCCCGGCGCCGATACCGGGTTGTAAAGAGGGGGTTACCCTGAAACGGTTGCGCTTTTTGCCACATTCAATGGCCTGTATCTCCTGCGGCCCGGTATGAACACACCGGCCGTACACCCTTCATAAAGCGCATACGTTACTATGGCAAAAGATTATCCGGAAGAGTTACCCCCACAGGAGCAGGATCAGCAGCCCGGCCTGGAAAAAGAAATGACCCCCCGGCCCCACGAAACGAAACCGGAGTATAAGGGCTCGGGCAAGCTGCGCGGCAAAGCCGCCATCATCACGGGCGGCGATAGCGGCATCGGGCGCGCTGTGGCGGTACTTTACGCACGCGAAGGCGCGGACGTAGCCATTGTGTACCTGAACGAGCACGAAGACGCCGAAGCCACCCGAAAGCTCGTCGAAGCCGAAGGACGCCGCTGCCTCGTGCTCGCCGGGGACATCAAGCAGCGTTCGTTCTGCCGGGAGACCGTGCAAAAAACGGTGGAAGCATTCGGCCGGCTGGACATCGTCGTGAACAACGCCGCCGTCCAGTTCGTTCAGGAAAGTCTGGAGGACATTACCGAGGAGCAACTCGAAACCACGTTCCGGACCAACATCTTCAGCCAGTTCTACCTCACGCAGGCCGCTCTGGAGCATTTGAAGGAGGGGAGTTCCATCATCAATACCACCTCCGTCACGGCGTACGAAGGCAACCCCGTGCTCATCGATTACTCATCCACCAAAGGAGCCATCCTTGCCTTTACCCGCGCTCTCGCGGCGTCGCTGGCGGAAAAGGGCATTCGGGTAAATGCCGTAGCGCCCGGACCCATCTGGACACCGCTCATTCCCGCTACGTTCCCCGCGGAAAAGGTAGCGCAATTCGGGCAGGATACTCCGCTCGGCCGCCCCGGCCAGCCGGAGGAAGTGGCTACCTGCTACGTGTTCCTGGCCTCCGAGGATGCTTCCTACATTACCGGGCAGACACTCCATCCCAACGGCGGCAGGCCGGTCAACGGCTGAGTTCCCTCTGCCGTTGACCGGCTCTTTCCGACGGCAAGCGCCCATCCGGTCGGCTGCCCCGACGACGACGTTCGGGCAGCCGGCTTCATCCCTCCAGACCATGGCCGGCAGGAAACGGAAAAAGCCAGGCAACCTTCCCCTTTCCCGGGATCCCGTGGAATCGGCGCAGCGAGCGGGGTTGTTCTACGTCAGCGACGAAGAACCCGGCATCCGACGCCGCCGATGCGGGCGCGGTTTTCTGTATGTCGATCCCGACGGCAACCGGGTGGTCGATTCGGAAGAAAAAGCCCGTATCCAGTCGCTCGTCATCCCACCGGCCTGGCAAAACGTATGGATCTGTCCCCATGCCGAAGGGCATCTCCAGGCCACCGGCCGGGACGACAAAGGCCGCAAACAATACCTGTACCACCCCGAGTGGGAGCGTGTCCGCAATGAGACGAAGTTTACTCGCCTGATCCTGTTCGGGAAAGCCCTGCCGCAGATCCGCGCCCGGTGTGCGTACGACCTGCGCCTGCGCGGACTGCCCCGCGAGAAGGTCCTCGCTACGGTAACTTCTCTTCTCGACAGGACCCTCATCCGGATCGGTAACCGCGAGTACGCCCGTGCGAACAAATCCTTCGGACTGACCACCATGAGGGATCGGCATGTGAGTTTCACGGGCCAGAAATGCACCTTTACGTTCCGTGGCAAAAGCGGCAAAGACCATTGCATCGAGCTATCCGACCGCCGCCTTGCCCGCATCGTGCGGGCCTGCAAGGATATCCCCGGATACGAACTTTTTCAATTCTACGACGACTCCGGACGCCGACAGCCCATCACTTCCACCGACGTCAACGGTTACCTGCGCGAAACGACCGGCCAGGATTTTACCGCCAAGGATTTCCGCACGTGGGGTGGTTCCGTGCTGGCTGCCGTAACCCTGTACGAAATGGGTTCCGCCGAGACCGAAAAGGAGGCGGCCGGTAGCGTTACCCGAATGGTCACGCAGGTGGCCGAACAGCTCGGCAATACGGTGGCCGTCTGTCGGAAGTATTACATCCATCCAGCCTTGTACGACGCCTATCTCGACGGCAATCTCCCTGCCGAATGGGATCGGGCACTGCGGCAGCCCGCCTTCCCTCAACTCGACCCGGAAGAATCGGCCCTGCTTCATTTCCTGGAACGCAACGTCTGATCGCTACGTCGGCCGCTCCGCGCCGGGACGCTTCACGGGGGCGTCCTTTTTTCGTTTATCCTTCCGGTCGCCCGTCTTTTTCAGGCAGGAGGGTACTCTTTCACTCGAAAACGCCTCTTTCCAGGACCTGGCTACTAAAATTTTTACGTATGGAAGCGCTATCTCTTAAAAATAATGCTTGACAGGGAACGGCTGGTTGTTTTTATTACGTCCGTTGGCAGACACCCTAAAAAAATGAGACTAAAAGCAATCCTGACCTAAAAACGAAAGCAACCTTTCACCTTCAGAACGAAATATCATGCGCACATCATTACGGTTCCTCTTTTTCCTGACCCTTCTCAGCCTGCCTCTTTCAGCGCACGCCCAGTTGGAAGTCAGTACCAGCGTGTTCTACGGCAGCCCCTACGTATGGCGCGGCGAAGTGCTCTCTACGGGATTCGTGTTTCAGCCAACGGTAACGGCTTCCTATGAGGGTCTCTCCCTGACGTTCTTCGGCAATGTCGATCCGAGCAGCGGCTACGTAGGGGATAAATGGCACGTACAGGAAGCCGACCTGACCGCCGCCTACGGCGCCACGCTGGGGGGCGTTGCCATCGGAGCCGGGTATACCCTGTACACGTTTCCCCTCCCCGGCGACGGCGAGCTCGAGCTTCAGCCCACGCATGAAGTATTCGGCTCCATCGGCCTTGCTTCCGTGCCGCTCGCTCCGAGCGTGATGGTAGCGTATGATTTCAAAACGTTCGACGGCGTATATGCCGAGGCCAGGCTGGCGCAGGAAGTAATGGTGGCGGCGCATCCGTACGCCCTCGGCGTAGCACTGGGCCTGGATAGCGCCTATCTCCTGCCCGACTCCGAAACCGAATTGAGCCATCTCGCGCTGACGGCCGGGACGTCGTTCTCTGCCGGAGCGCTTTCCTTCAGCCCGATGCTGGGCTTTCAGGTCAGTCTCTCCGAGCTGTACCGCGACACCTTCGGGGATACGTTTTTCTACGGCGGCTTCGCCATCGGCTTCTAGCCCCCCGCTGACGCATTCCATACCCATCCATACCCATAAACCGCTATTCTCATGAAACGCAGGTTACTTCTCCTTCTGGCCGTGTTTTCTCTGACCGGTGTCCGCGCCGTGCTGGCTCAGGATGCCGCCGAGGCGGTCGTCTCCGGAGCCGACACCTCCTGGCTCCTCATTTCTACGGCCCTCGTGCTACTCATGACGCCCGCGCTGGCCTTTTTCTACGGCGGCCTCGTCCGTTCGAAAAACGCCCTCAACACCATGATGATGAGCTTCTCCTCGCTCGGTATCGTGGGGCTGCTCTGGGCGATCGTAGGATACTCCCTGGCCTTCTCCGACGGCACGTCGTGGATCGGCGGCCTCTCGATGGCCTTCCTGAACGGCGTCGGCCTGGAAGCCAAAGGCAGCATTCCACATCTGCTTTTCATGGCCTTCCAGGGGACGTTTGCCATCATTACGGCTGCCCTCATCTCCGGTGCGATCGTCGAGCGCATGCGTTTTGGAGCGTACCTTACCTTCATTGCGGTCTGGGGCGTGCTCGTCTACGCTCCGGTGGCTCACTGGGTGTGGGGAGGCGGCTGGCTCGGCAGTATGGGCGCCCTCGACTTCGCCGGCGGCGCCGTGGTCCACGTCAACGCAGGTGCAGCGGCCCTCGTCGCAGCCTACGTGCTCGGCAACCGGAAGGACTATGGCCGCGTGGCCATCCTGCCGCACCACGTCCCGTTCGTGCTGCTCGGCTCGGGACTTCTCTGGTTCGGCTGGTTCGGCTTCAACGGCGGCAGCGCGCTGGCTTCCAATGAACTCGCCTCGCTCGCCTTCGTCAACACGATGTTCGCCCCTACGGCTACGCTCTGCGTATGGACCCTGCTGGACTACGCTCGCACCCGCAAGATCACGGCGGTAGGCGTAGCCACGGGCATCGTAGTCGGCCTGGTAGCCATTACCCCGGCGGCGGGATTCGTTTCCCCGATGTCGGCCATCCTGCTGGGCGCCATTGCGGCCTTCCCGAGCTACTACGCCATTCAGTGGCGGGCTCGCACCCGCATGGACGACTCGCTGGATGTGTTCGCTGCACACGGCGTCGGCGGTATCACGGGCGCCATCCTGACCGGTGTTTTCGCCCAGGCGTCCTGGAACGGCGTGGCCGACGGCCTGCTCTTCGGCAACCCGAATCAGGTAGCCATTCAGGCGCTTTCCATCCTGGCTGTGTTCGCCTACAGCGGCATCGTAACGTACGGCATCCTCAAAATCCTGGCCCTCGTCTTTGCGGTGCGCGCCGATAAGAAGGCGGAAGGGCTCGGGCTCGACATTGTCGATCACGGGGAAGAGGCCTACACCTCGGGCGAGGGCGCCGTCTTGCTGCTCGACGGCGAATACCAGCAGGCCGTCACGCCGGTCAAAATACCGACCGCCACCCCCACGAACAAAAAGCTGGCTCCGACGGCAGCCTGATCCAACCACGCCCATTCACCGGATATCTATCCTGCTATGAAACTCATAAAAGCCATCATCCGCCCGGACCAGCTGAACGACGTGCTGAAGGCCCTTTTCCTGGCCGAAGTCCGCGGCCTTACCGTAACCCGCGTTCAGGGGCACGGCGGCGAAATCGAAGCCGTCGAAAACTACCGGGGCACCACCGTTAAAATGGAGCTTCAGGAAAAGGTCATGCTCGATATCGGCGTTTCCGAGCCGTTCGTCGAAGCAACCGTACATGCCATACTTCGCGCGGCGCATACCGGCGACGTCGGCGACGGCAAGATTTTCGTCATGCCTGTCGAGAAAGTGTACCGCATACGAACGGGAGAGGAGGACGTTGCGGCCGTAACCCCGGTGCTCGCCTGACCCCGGTAGCCATCCAAACCGGCAAAGCCGCTTCCGTGCAAACGGGGCGGCTTTGCTTTTTTCCGGGCGAGCCGCCCGTTGATCCGGAATGTAACACAACCTAATATGGTGCGTACAACCCCAACGGCTTTCCCTGGGACCAATGGATACGCTCTACCTGATCAGCCTGATCGTCGGCGGCTTTTTCGTCCTCCTCTCACTGTTTGGAGGCCACGACTCGGATATGGATTCCGGACTGGACGCCGACCACGATGCCTCGCTCGATGTGCACGACGGTGGAGCCGGAGCCGGGCTGGTCGATCTCCTCTCCATCCGGGCGCTTTTTCTCTTTGCTGCCTTTTTCGGTCTGACCGGCATCCTGCTCGACTGGACCGACGCCGGTGAGCCGTTTACATTCATCGTGGCATTGCTCGTGGGCCTCATTATCGGCCTTGGAGGCAACTACCTCATCCGGCGAATCGGCTATACACCCGTCTCCAGCGGCGTCGACAATCTGGAACTCAGGGGTCGTACCGCCCGGGTGCTCATTCCTTTCGATAGCAAGGATAAAGGCAAGATCAGCCTCGAAGCCAAAGGCCAGCGGTTGCAACTCGTCGCCCGCGCTTACGGCGACGAAGCAGGGGAATCGTTCAAGCCCGGCGACGAAGTAGTCGTCGTGCGGATGCACGGCTCGGTGGCGGAAGTGCTCAAACCGAACTGAAGACCGGAGCCTATTCCGGCGATTAACTCAATAAACGGGTTTATTTCATGGAAACCGTCTTGCTCGTCGCAGCCGTCCTGATCATGGGGTTTCTCACGGTGCTCGGCATCATCCGCGCCAACCTCAAAATCTGCCAGCCCAACGAAGTGCTGATCTTCAGCGGCCGGCAGCGGCAGCTTACCGACGGCTCGCGGGTGGGCTACCGGGTCATTCAGGGTGGTCGGGGGTTTCGCATCCCCATCATCGAGAAGGTGGATCGGCTCAACCTGACAACCATCCCGCTCGACCTCACGGTGACCAACGCCTATTCAAAAGGTGGCATCCCCCTGACCGTTCGGGCCATTGCAAACGTCAAGATTTCTTCCAAAGAGTCCGAGTTGAACAATGCCGTCGAACGACTTCTCGGCAAAGGCCGGGATGAAATACAGGGCATTGCCAAGGAAACCCTGGAAGGCAACCTGCGCGGTGTGCTTGCGCTGCTCACGCCGGAAGAAGTAAACGAGGACCGCCTGAAGTTCGCGAAGGAGCTGCTGGACGAAGCCGACAACGACCTCAGCGCCCTGGGCCTTCAGTTGGACACCCTCAAAATACAGAGCGTGGAGGACGAGCGTGGGTATCTGAACGCAATTGGCAGGCAACGCACCGCCCAGATTTTATCCACGGCGGAAGTGGTTGAAGCGGAAAAACGCGAACAAGCCCGCGTAGCTCAGGCGCACGCCGACCGCAACATTGCCGAAGCCGAAACCGAGGTTCGCATTGTCAAGGCTACGCTCAACGCAAGGGCCGCCGCGGAGGAAGCAAAAATTGGCGTGGCCGCCCAGATCGCGCAGGCAACGGCCGAGCAGGAACTGGCCCAGCAGGAAATTTTACTTGCTGAGAAACGACAACGCGCCGAGGTTATCGTTTCCGCGGAGGCCGAGCGCCAGGCCAAGGAGGAAATTGCCAAGGGCAATGCCGCCCGCATCCTGGAGGATGGCTACGCCGAGGTGGAAGTGCTCAAGCGCAAGCTCGACCTCTGGCAAAACGCCGGCGCCGACGCCGAACGGCTTTTCCTCATCCAGATGCTTCCGGAAATCATGCAACAGGTCGTCGGCGCCGTCGATAACCTCAAGATAGATCGCCTCACGGTGGTGGACAGCGGACAGGGCGGGGGCGTGCCCGCCGTATTCAACCAGATCGCAGGCGCCGCCCCGGCTTTACTGGAGAGCATTCGTACCACCACCGGCATCGACGTGGCGGGTTTGCTGAACCGCGCCTCGCAGCCAACCGATGATCTGCCCATAGCGCCTCAGAACGGCAATACGGCCAAATAATACGGTTCACCCTGCTATCGCGGTTTTTCGCTTCGGGGCGCTCACCGGAATGTGTAGCGCCCCGTCAGGTTGAGTCGCACGGCGGAAGTGGACGTGCCGCTGAGCACTTGGAGCAGCAGCCATTCGAACACTTCGTACTCCGTCGTTACTTCGGTCTTTTTCGTTCCGGCCGCCGCTTCGCTCGTGCTCGTCAGGCTGATGGGTTGATTGATGCCCAGGTACAGCTTTGGCGTGACGTATTTGCCGGCCACCAGCTGGGTGCCCCTCAATCCGTCCTGTTCGATCTCGATTACGTCGAGCCCCAGTTCGTCTCCGGCTACTCCTTCCAGGTACCCTGCCAGCTGATTCGCCGCCAGGTTGCCCCCGGTCGTGAGCAGTCCGCCTCCTCCTCCTTCGCCTCCGCCGCCCAGTTGGAACGCTTCGCTGGCCGGGCTGCCGGTAGCGATGTACGATACGATGTTCGTGTTGCTCATCGGCGGGTCCGAGCCCAGTTCGAATTTCAGATCATCCATTCTGCCTGAAAGTGAAAGAGTGATCGTAGCCTCCGGCTGGCCGGGGTTCTGCCTGGAGGGTACGTAAAAACTGGCTCCGATATCCATCATCATCTCCGTAATCGGGCCGTTGAACGTAACCGTTCCCCTGGTAATGTTGAACTCCCGCCCGAACTGCCGGATGAAGCTCCGCTGCGGGATCACCTCGATGCTCCGGAACAGCTGAATCTCCTCGTTCGGTTGTTTGTTCAGCTCGATCGTTCCGGTAAACTGAATCGCCATCTCCGGGTTGGAGGTTTGCCGTATCCAGGAGTCGCGTTCTAGCTCCACACCCAGGTCGAGGGTCAGCGCGTTGTATATATCCGAAACGGTGGTATCCTGCCGGCTCACCCGGTATCCGAAGAACTCCTCGAGCATACGGACGTCCTCCGCAGTAAGCTGCACCTGCCGGATGTCTCCTCCGGCCATGTTGTTCAGGTACACGTTCGCGCTGAGCACCCGCAGGCCGCCGGCGACCACGGGCGCGGCTGTGGTTCCGCTCACGTCGAGGTTGCCTGAGATCGTCGCCTGGTAGTCCTCCGAGCGGATCGCCCGGAACTCATCCAGCGCCACATCCAGTTGGAACGCGCCGAGGGTTAGCTCCGGCACCTCGATTTGCCCGTCGATTACCAGCGTGCCGCCGCCCGAGCGCAGCGAGGCGCGTTCCACGACGATTGCTCCCGGATCCATTCGGGCATCCACCGTAATGTCCTCGTACACTACGCCCAGTTGAGGAAGCCCGACCCTCCCTTCCCGGAAGCCCGCCTCTCCGGCGAGGTTCGGGTTATCCATGCTGCCCGTAATGTGTATGTCGGCGTCCAGATAGCCCGTGATTTCGCTGACCGACTCGGGGGGCAGGAAAGGCCTCACCCAGTCGATGTTGAATTGCTCGGCCACGATCCGGAGGTCGGCTCCGCCGGACGCCGCTTCCGCACTGACTCCACCGCCTGTTCCCGTCTGGGTGTCGGCGGGGGCCAGCGAGAGGTCCATGGGCAGGTATCCTTTCACGGTTAACGAGTCGCCCGTCTGATGGGTGAACGCGGCATCCAGATTCAGCCGCCGGGCATCGTACTGCACCACCGCCCGAAGGTCGCCGGCATCCCTGTCGCCGTACAGCACGTCGAGGCCCAGTACGCCGTTCAGATCGGGGTCGGGGGCCGGACCCGTAAGTTCCAGGCGCGTCGTCAGGGTTCCGTCCAAGCCGGGGTACCCCAGCAAGTCCGTAATGCCTCCGATGCGCAGGTTCTCGATTGTCGTTCGGAAATCTTGCTCTCCGTTCGGATCGATTACGCCGTGGGCCGCTATCGACTGGTCGCCCGAGTAAAGCACCAGGCTATCCACCCGGTAAGCGTCACCGTAGGTTATGACGGTGGGTTCGCGCAGCGCCCACTTCTGGTCGTCGATTCGCAACCCGAGCGTATCCAGCAGCAGTCGCCGGCCCTCCGGTTGAAAATCCATTCGCGCGTTCACCCGAAGGTCGCGGCGCTCGTCGATGTTGGATCGGGCGGTGAAGGCCACTTCGCTGGTGTCGTAGGCGGCGGTAACGGCCGTCTGCCGGACGGTCATCGTAGAGGTGGCGAGGTAGTTGAGCTCGACGCGCCCGCCTCCCGACAGGACGCTAAAAGAGGAATCGAGCACCCCTTCGGCCCGGAGCGTCAGACCGGCCAGCCGGATGTCGTTGTAGATGAGGCTGTTCAGGGCGCCGTCGGCCTCCACCGTAAGGTGGGTAGAAGGGCCGCTCACCTTACCTTCCAGACGTCCCTCCCGCAACGAAAACACCTCAGCGGCGATCATGGGCCGAATCGGCTCCAGACTGACCACCTCGGCCGCAAACCGCAAATCGGATGCCTGCGTCCCCGTCGTGTCGAACAGGGCGATGCGGCCTCCTGCATGGGCCGTTGCCAGATTCGAGCGAAGCAGCAAACTATCGAGGGAGAGCACCCCTTCGGCCAGGCGGAACCGGGTCCCCAGCGTATCGAGTTTCAGGCTCTGGTACTGTGTTTCGGCGGCATGGACCGTCCCTGCCAACTGCATGGTCCGGGGTTTTGTCCCCATGCCCGCCACATCGAAACCCAGCGACACCCGCGCATCCAGCGTGTCGGCTCCCGTAAGCCCGCCCACGTCGATCCTGCTCAGCACGCCCCGGGCCGAGTAGGTGGGTTCTGCCGGTCGGAGATCCGCCTGCGCGTTCACCCGGGCCGCTCCGTCCTCCATCTCGAGCAGGGTGGTCAGATCGATCCGGCCCTGATCCGCCGTTGCCTGAACGCTTCCGTCCTGTAACACCACGTCGTTGATGGTCGATCGGTCGAAGCCGAGCCGGGCGTCGAGATGCATGGTTTTCGGTTCGATGCCCCGCCCGTCGAGCGCCAGCGTGCCGTTCAGGGACGTTTGCAAATCGGGATTGCCGGCCAGCGCTCCTACGTTCAGCCCCTCGAACGTCCCGCGCCGAATCGTGTAGGACGGCGCCGCGTCGAACGGTCGGGCCTGCCCGGCCAGCGTTATCCCTCCTTCCGGCAGAGTCAGCCGCCCGTCAAACTGCACGGCGCCGCGCCGAAGGCCAATCGTCATGCCGAGCCGTTCGATTTCCTGATCGTTTACCCGCGACGGCTGCAAATCCAGCCGTGCGTTGAGTGTCATGGCGGCCGGATCCGTGCCGCGCCCCCGCAGGGCCAATGTACCGTTCAGGTCGGAATGCTGGTCCGGATTCTGTGTGAACGCCCCCACGTCGATGTGGCGGAACTGAATCCGTGGCGCGTCAAAGGCGAGGACTTCCGCGAATGGCCGCACCGTAGCGCTGGCGTTTACCTGCCCGGCATCGCCCAGGTCGGCTGCGGCCGTCAGGCGCATCACTTCCGAGCGCAGGTTTGCCCGCAACCCAACCGACTCCAGGGTGTAGGTTCCGTAATACGAATCCCGCACATCCGCGCTCGCCCGCAGCACCATTGCCTGCGGATCGGTCCCGGCGCCGGTGAGTGTAAACCGGGCGTTGATCCGGCTGCGGGTCGTATCTCCGGTCAACGCCGCCACGTCGAGGTTCCGTATTTCTCCCCGGTTGATCCGGTAGGTCAGTTGGTCCCCGAACGTGGCATTCCCGTCGGCCGCTATTGATCCTTCGGGCAGGGTCATCCGCGTATCGAAGGTAAGGCGGCTATTCTGCAATCGGGCCCACAGCCTCCCGCTTCGTATCTCGTAGGCGTTGATCCGCGATGGAGCGAGCGTAACCTGCCCGCGCAGATCCGCGGTCTGTGCATCGATTCCCCGTCCCTCTACCGCGAACCGGGCCGAAATCCGGCTCTGTTGCCCTCCTTCGGTGAAGCGGCCGATGTTCAGGTTGCGCACCGATCCTTCCAGATCATACGTCGGGGTTTCATCAAACGGGCGTACCGTTCCGTTTACGGCGAGCGAAAGTCCGCGAAGGCCGGTTCGTAGATCAATCCGCCCCAGCCCGTTCGTGAAGGTGCTTTCCAGGGTCGTACGGTCCAGCCGGTACTCCCCGAACCGGCTGTCGAACACGACGAGGCCGGCGGAGCCGTTTACCTCCTCGGCTGCATCGCCGGCGAGGTTGACGTTCACGTCCGCGTTGATCGACCCGGCCTGCGCCGGATCGCCCGTAAGGAAACGCGGGTCCAGCCCCCGTATTTCGCCGGTTACCCGGTACGATGCCGGTTGTTGCCCCGGCGGCGTAATGGCCGCCGTCAGATCCACGCGCGACCCATCCGAAAAGGCGGCATCCGCCCGGGCGTCGATGCGGTTTTCCGCTCCCTTGACCCGTAACTCCATGTCCACGGAGCCTTCGGCGGGCAGGGCCGGTACGAACGCGCGAATGTCTTTGAAGGCCAGCGGTTTCGCCTCCAGCACAAAATCCAGGTCGCGCCCCTGCCGGTTGCTGTCCGAGGGCATGGCTAGCAGCCCCCGCCCGACCACGTTCGAGTTGGGTGATTGCAGCCGAAGCCCGTCCAGTGTGAACTGGCCGTTATCCAGGGCCCCTCCGATCGCCAGGTTGATTGGTCCGTCCCCCTCTCCGGGCGGCTCGATCACTGTGAACAACGTATCCAGGCGCAGGGTCAGGTTCTCCCCGAACACCATGTCTCCGAGCTCGATGCCCAGGTTGCGGGCCGCCAGCACCGAATCCTTGCCCGGCGCGTAGAAATGCGCCTGCACGCTTCCGTTACGGAGATCAAAGTAGTCGAGCTCGATTACGAGGGCCGTCTGGGCCGATTTAGCCGTATCTACGGAAGCCGAATCCTGCGCGATGACGGTAAACAGATCCCAGGTGCTGTCGGCTCGCTGTTCCATCCGCACATGCGGGCTGGCGAGGTAGATATCCGTCAGGTGCAGCCGGTTTTTCAGCAACGGAAGCAGCCGGTACGCCGCATTCAGCGTATCGACGTGTGCCATACGCTCCCCATCATCCCGCACGAGGTTGACGTCGGTAAGCACGAGCCTCCCGATGAAGTTGCCGTCCAGCTTCCCGACCTGGAGTTCAGCCCCATCGAACAGGGCGTTCAACCGGCCCACCACCAGGTTTTTCGCCCGCTCCGCTCCCCAGTTCGTTTGCAACACGAGCAGCAGAATCAAGACAAGAGCTACGACCAGCCCCAGCACCCCGCCGATCACCCAGAGTACGACTTTGAGCGCCCGCCGCCACAGGGGCGACCGGCTTTCTTCCCGCTCATCCGCTCCGGTTTCCCCGGCGTTCGGCGCCACTTCGGAAGTAATCTTTTCATCCATAAATCTTCACGCTCGCATACAACCAGCCAATCCGCCTAATACGCCTGCCCGATGCTCAGGTGCAGCATGAAACGGCGCTGCCACTTTCCTTTCGCCGCTTCGCCTTCCAGGTAATACGTTTCGGCGCTCACCAGGTCGGTGACGTCCGGATTGAGTTTGTAGGCCAGGTCGAGCCGCAGGAAGCCTACCGGCGTCCGGTACCGGATTCCAACCCCCGTGCCGTACCGGAAATCGTTCAGGGAAAAATTTCCTTCGCTGACTCGTCCGGCCCCGGCAAACACCGCTGTTCCCCAGTTGGGTCCGAGGCCCGGAAAAGGCAGCCGCACTTCGGCATTCGCCGCCAGCTTCGCAAGCCCTCCGACCGGCTCATATGTGTAGACCGTCCGCCCGCCGATGTCGTCCACGCGCACCGTTTTGGGCCCGGCCAGCTGGTCGGCCCAGCCCCTCAGATCGCTTCCGCCGCCCGTATAGAATCGGATCGGGTCGAACCGGTTTTCCACTACCGGGTCGAACTGCGGGCGGCTGTCGCCCGTGGGCCACAACCGTCCGACGAATACTCGGCCCGCCAGGCCGGTGCGGCTGGTAAGCTCCGTGTAGGAGGTGACCTCCGCTGCGGCTTTGTAGTATTCCACCCCTGAACCCAGAAATCGCCCTGCCATTTCAACCGCCGGGCGGACGAGCAACCCGACCTGCGGGTTGATGTAGTCGTTGCTCCGCCCGAACGTGCCGCTGATGCTGAAAATGCTCCGGTTGAAACGGTCCTTGACTGCCGAGCCGCCTTCGATCTTTTCCCCGAGCAGGGTCGCCCGGCTGAACGTGTGCTGGAAGTTTACGGTTCTGAACGGCAGCACCTCGTACAGCACCGAAGTGACCAGGCCCATTTCCTGCACGTTCAGCCCCAGCGGCCAGTCGCTCGGCTCCAGGTTCGGGTCGAGTTCGAGGTGGTAATACGGGGCCACCGTGCCGGATACCTGTGTCGCAAACAGATAAGGCTGGCGGATCGAAGGGCTGATGCGCAGCAGCCTCGACCCGAGTTGATCCCCTACGGGCGCCGCCCCGAGGCCGGAGTGCACCACGAGGTCTACGTTCAGGGTCCGGGCGCCACCAGAGAAGTTCCGGTGCTGATACCCGCCTTCTAGCCGCAGCCCGGCCTGCCGGTCGTATCCTGCCCGGTACGTTATCAGTTGCGGCCGGGCCTCCCGCAACCGCACCAGTACCTGCACCGTGCTATCCCGGGGCTGCACGGGCAGTTCGGTGAGCGCCACTCGGAACAGGTTTAACGCGAACAACTCCCGCTGCCCCTGAACCAGCTTCCCCCCCGAGAACGGCTGCCCCTGTTTGAACGGCAACTCGCGAACGACCACGTTGCGTCCGACGGATTCGGCCCCCTCCACTTCTACGGTATCGAAATAAGCCATTGGGCCGGGATCGACCGTCAGGCGTATCTCCGCCGTGAGGGCGGTCGAGTCCACGAACACCGTATCCGTTACCTGCGCGAATGCGTACCCGTTATCCTTGAACCACGCCAGCGCCTGATTTTTCGTCTCAAGTCGCTCGAACAGGCTGTAGCGGTCTCCCGGCTCGATGGTGATTCCGTCCCGGAACGTTTCCCATTGTTTCTCGCCGGGGTCGGGAAACGGATCGCCCCGGGTGCTGAAAAACAGCACCTCTCTTATCAGCACCGGCGGCCCCTCGTCTATCGTGAATACCACGCTGATGCGGTTGTTCGTGGTATCCAGTTCGGAGGGAGCGTAGCCTATCCTCGCCTCCGGAAATCCGTTCTCCCGGTAATACAGGCGCAGGCGGGCCACATCCCGTTGCAATTCCAGCGGGCTGAACGGGTGGGGCGCCGGCGACAGGAAAGGCAGAATCTTTTTGATCCGGTCCGCAAAGCTCGGCTCCGTGGTGGCCAGCTGTGCCTGAAGGGCGCTTTCCTCGATGCTTCGGGTGCTATCGAAGCGAAAGGAAATGGACCGAACCTGGGTGTCCTCGTTTACCAGGAACAGGGGCGGGGAGGACTTCTGCTGCGCGAAGGATACGGTACTGATCAAAAAGGCCGGCAACAACAGGAATCCCTTGCTAGCTTTTCGGAAGGAGCGCATCACGGAACGGCGACACCTGAGAAGGATGGAAGGAGGATGAGATCAAGCATACCCCTTTCTAATCCACATCGCGTTGCTTTATCGCAACTCCCTTGTAACCCTTCTGTTAACAGTGAGCGTAAAAAGCGCCCCTGCGCCGGTCGGTCTCAACCCTCGTTGCGAATTTCCACTTTACCGGCTCGTATCCGAGCTCCGTACCGGGCCTGCGGGCGTGTGGCGGGGCCGTGTATCACCGATCCGCTCCGCAGGTCGAACACCGAGTCGTGCCACGGGCACTGCACGCTTCCGTTGCGAACTTCCCCCTCCTCCAGCGGGCCCCCGGCGTGGCTGCACTGCGCATCGATGGCATGGACCGTTTTCCCCTCCCGGTACAACAGCACCTTGCCCTCTCCTACGGGCACGCACAGCGTAGCGCCGTCCTCCAGAGCGCTCTCTTCGGCCACCTCGGTCCACTTTTTCGGCGCTTCCGGGCGACCGCTGTTATCTACCCCTACCCGGTGTTCGTAAACCAGGTGCCCGCCCAGCCACGCGGAAGCCATGCCGAGCGCGTAAGCCGTCGTGGATAGCAGCACGCCAACCCCGCGGTTGCCCTTCTTCCGCTGCCACACCGAGAGGAAGTACAGCACGATGTTTACGTCGTTCATCACCCCGTGCAGGGTAGCCGTGGGTACGGCGGGCTTCTGTGTAGTCGAGTAATCCACCAGCCCGGCCATGGCGGTCGGGACAGCCGAGAAGGCGCCCACGGCCGTAACGGCATCGGCCACCCAGCGGGCCCGGTCGTCGTCGGTGACGGCGGCAATGGCGTCGAACAGCATTCCGATGGTCCACGCGCCCACCGTGACGTCCGTCAGGACGGCGTGCAGCGGGTGGCCGAGCCACGTGCCGTGCAGGAAGTCGGCGATTTTTC